>DATNBX010000284.1:0-19047 GCA_035571795.1 Ramlibacter sp. | reverse complement strand
CAATCGTGCGGGATCTGCCACACGACGGTGGCTTTCACGGCCATGTTTGCGTGCGAGCGCTGCCACAATGTGTTGCAGCCGGGGCAAAAGGCGTGGTGGTGATCTGAGCGTTGGTCTGGCTAGTGCGCGCTGGACCCATCGGTGTATGGCTGCTCCTGTGTTTGTGCGAACGCCTGCTCCACCGCATTGGCGAGCTGGTCGAATTCGGTGGCTTTGTCGAGAAAGCGCCGGGCGCCTTCGGCCAGGTAGCGCAGGCAGAAGGCAGGATCGGCGTGGAGGGTGAACACGACGCATGCGATGCCCGGTTCCAGGAGCCGCGCGGCGCGCAGCACGGACAATCCGCTGCCGCCGTCCAGCTCCACTTCGAGCACCACCACGTCGGGACGGGTGGCCAGGATTTCGTCGATGCACTCTCGCGGCGTGTCGCCGTGCCCGACGACGCTCATGCCTCGCGCAACAAGCATCGCTGCCACCCGTTCGCGGACAATGCCCGAGTGGTCGGCGAGGAACACTTTGATCGGGACAGTGATCGCTGGCATGTCGTCACCGCTGCTGGCCAACCGGGGATGAAATCTCGCCATCGAACCGGATTGAAGGCTGCCTCACCAGGAGGCAGCCCGTCCGCGATTACATTGCCGGTGCCGCTACCATGGCCCTGGCACCGAACCAGATCAGCATTCCAAGGCCGGCGAACGGCAGGATGACCAGGTACACGAGGCCGGCGAAAGGAGCCGCGGCGATCAGCAGCACCTTCTTGGCGGCGCGAAGCGCCTTGTGCACTTTGCCGGACTCGAACAAGGCCCGCCCGGCGAACCAGGCCAGCATGCCCAGGCCCACGAAGGGCAGCAGCACCGCGTAGAGCAATCCGATGAATGGGGCCGACAGGAACAACGCCATGTTCCTGAACATCTCCTTCTTCGCGGCCCATTCCGCCCGCGCTTTCATCGCGGAGCGGGCATTCACGATGACAACCGGAGTCCAGGCGTGACCAGTTTCCAGGACCATTGCTGTGTGAAGTGCTCTCATGATGATCTCCTTGTGATCGGGTGATTCGGTTTCTCTCTTCTCACCTTGGACAAAGCATCAGTCGTGCCACTGCCGCACGATGCACTGGATTCCTTTTGCAGATCAACGACTTGAATGCGCGGGAGATTGAATACGAGCGCCTGTTTTCGCGGCGCAAGTGGGGCGCGAAGTACACCGGTTCCATGCACCTTGAGCCACCACAGGAATTAACTGCTTTGAAATCAAGCAGTTGTGAAGTTCAGCGGCGTTGGCGCTTCTATACACCCGGGCTCGACGCTTGGGCTCCCTGGCACGAAGCTGTGAAGCCTTAGCCTTCCGAGTCCTGTTCGCGCCGGCTCACGATGACGTGCGTGGCCCGCTCGCCAGGGATCACTTCGGCGACCTGGTAGCCCAACTTCGGCATATCGAGGCCGCTCCAGACCTGCTCCCCGGCGCCCAGCAAGATCGGCCGGACGGCAAAGTGCAATTCATCGACGAGGCGTGCCTCGAGATACTGCCGGATCGTGGCGACACCGCCCCCGATGCGCACGTCCGCCGTGCCTGCCGCCGCTCTCGCTTGCTCGAGCGCGGCCTGGATCCCTTCCGTCACGAAGCGGAATTCCGTGCCGCCTGCCATCCGCAGCGGCTGCCGTGGGTGATGCGTCAGGACGAACACCGGCGTGTGGTACGGCGGCTCTTCGCCCCACCAGCCCTTCCAGCTTTCGTCCGGCCAGGGACCGCGAATCGGACCGAACATGTTGCGCCCGAGGATCCAGGCGCCGACGCCCTCGAAGCCGCGTTCCGCCATCTGGTTGTCGACGCCGGTTTCGCCGCCTTCCTGGCCGTGCATCCGGCGCCACATGCGCGAATTGAAGAACCACTGGAACACCTCGGGGCCGCCGACTCCCAGCGGATTTTGCAAGTCCTGCCCGGGACCGGCACCGAAGCCGTCGAGGGAAACACCGAAGCACAGCACACGGACTTTCACGGCATGCCTTTCTGGTCTGCAAGGCCAGCTTGTCGATCGTGCGAAATCCTAGCCGATGCCCCACGGATGAGTCGGGCCCGTGGAGAATTGCGCAGGAAGCAAGCCACAGCATGACCACGCCGCCGCCAAGCCAGCCCGAGACCGACGCGTTCTTCGACGTGATCGTCGTCGGCGCCGGCCTGTCCGGCATCGCCGCCGGCCACTACCTGCAGACGCTGTGCCCCGGCTTCAGCTACGTCATCCTGGAAAGCCGGCAAGCCATCGGCGGCACCTGGGACCTGTTCCGCTTCCCGGGCGTGCGATCCGATTCCGACATGTTCACCCTCGGCTACAGCTTCCGTCCATGGCGCAGCGACGCCTCCTTCCCGCCAGGTTCGGCGATTCGAGACTATGTGACGGAAGCTGCGCGCGAGGAAGGCATCGACCGGCAGATCAGGTTCGGGCATCGGGTCACCGCCGCCGACTGGGATCCAGCGCAGGCGCGCTGGACCGTCAGCGTCGCCATCGACCCAGGCGCTCCGGCGCGCTTGGCGTGCCGGTTCCTGTTCTTCTGCAGCGGCTACTACGACTACGAGCAGGGCCATGATCCCGACTGGCCTGGCCGGCAGACCTTTGGCGGCCGCATCGTGCACCCGCAGCATTGGCCGGCGGACCTCGACTATGCCAACCGCCAGGTGGTGATCATCGGCAGCGGCGCCACGGCCGTGACACTGGTGCCGGCGATGGCGGCCACTGCCGCGGGCGTGACCATGCTGCAGCGTTCGCCCAGCTACATCATCGCGCTGCCGCGGCACGACGCGATCGGCGCGGCGCTGCGGCGGCGGCTGCCCCAGGCGCTGGCGCACGGCCTGGTGCGCTGGAAGAACATCCTGCTCACGACGGCGTTCTACCAGTATTCGCGGCGCTGGCCCGAGCACGCACGGGGCCTGATGCTGCGCGCCGCGCGGCGCCGGCTGCCCGGATTCGACGTGCAGCGCCACCTGTCGCCGAGCTATCAGCCCTGGGACCAGCGGCTGTGCATCGCGCCCGATGCCGACATGTTCAAGGCCTTGCACAGCGGCAAGGCAGCCATCGTCACCGACAACATCGAGCGCTTCACCCCGCGCGGCCTGCGCCTGGCTTCCGGCGAGGAACTGCCGGCCGACATCATCGTCACCGCGACCGGCCTGAAGCTCAAAGTGCTGGGCGGCGTGCGCATCAGCATCGACGGACAGCCGGTCGACGTGTCGAAGGCGCTGGTCTACCGCGGCGTGATGTACAGCGGCGTGCCGAACATGGCCGTCGCGTCGGGCTATACCAATGCATCCTGGACGCTCAAGTGCGAACTGGCGGCGCGCTTCGTGTGCCGGCTGCTGACCCATATGCGCTCACGCGGCCTCGATGCCTGCGTGGCCCAGCCGGACGGGCAAGCCACGGGGCCGACGCAGCCGTTCCTCAACCTCACCTCGGGCTACGTCCAGCGCAGCGCCGCCGCCCTGCCGCGCCAGGGCACGCGCCGCCCCTGGCGCATGTACCAGAATTACCTGCTGGACCTGCTGTCGCTGAAGCTGTCGCCGCTGCGCGATCGGACCTTGCGCTTCAGCCGGCGCGGCGAGCCATCCGGCTTGCACTGAATTCGAAAGAAGAAGCTCAATGGACGTCGCTCACGAACTCTTGGCCCTGCTCGAACGTTTCGCAGCCCGCACGCCGCTGCCCAGGGTGCGCGCCCTGCATCTGCCGCCCGCGGCGATGATGAATACCCGGGCCGGCGAGTTCTGCGCCATCGAACTGGATGACGGATCCCTGGGCCTGACCTTCGTGCTGCTCGACGCGTCGACCCGGCGGCTGGTCGCCGACGGCGGCGATCCCAGCCTGGGGCTGGAAGGCGCCGACGCGTTGGCGCTGGCCGGCTGGTTCACCGATGTCCCGGGGCGGCGCCGCGCACTGGGCTTCGCTGCCGTCAACGCGCTGACCCGCTGCCTGTTCGAGCGCACCGGCTTCGTGCCGCCTGCCAGCACGAATTCCATCGGCACACTCGAGCCGGTGGCAGCGGACCACATCGGCATGATTGGTTTGTTCCCCCCGCTGGTCAAAAGCATCGTCAACGCGGGCGCGCGGCTGACCGTGGTGGAGCTGCGCGCCGACCTGGCCGGCGAGCGCGACGGCTACCGGGTCACGACCGACCGCAGCGAACTGGCCGGGTGCAACAAGGTGATCTCCACCAGCACCCTGCTTCTGAACGGCAGCCTGGACGCGATGCTGTCGGCTTGTTCGCAGGCGCGCAGCTTCGCGCTGATCGGCCCCGGCGCCGGCTGCCTGCCCGACCCGCTGTTCGCCCGCGGCGTGACCCTGATGGGCGGCACCTGGATCACCGATGGCGAGGCGTTCCGGGCCGCGCTGGCGATTGGCGAACCCTGGACGGCGTCCGCGCACAAGGTCGCGATCGGCCGCCAGGACTACCCGGGCTTCGAAGCGCTGCTCGATCGCCTTTAGCACGCCTGGACGCGCGGTTGCTCAGCGGCTCGGCCGCCGCCCCACCGCATGCACGACCAGCTCACGCGAATGGCCGCGGAAACGATGCTCCCACAGGTAGATCCCTTGCCACGTGCCCAGTGCGAGGCGCCCGCCGATGATCGGGATGGACAGCTGCGTCGCCGTGAGCGCGGAACGCACATGGGCCGGCATGTCGTCCGCTCCCTCGGTGCGGTGCTTGAACAAGGCGTCGCCGTCGACGACCAGCCGGGCGAAGAAGCGCTCCAGATCCTGCCTCACGTCCGGATCGGCATTTTCCTGAATGAGCAGGCTGGCCGAGGTGTGGCGCAGGAACAGCGTCAGCAAACCTTCGCCGATGCCACTTTCCGCGCAGCACTTGCGGACTTCACCCGTGATCTCGAGCAGGCCGCGCCCTGGCGTGCGGATCGTGAGGGTGGAAAGGTGTTGGTCGAGCATGCCTGTCGCCGAGCGGCTGTGCAGCTTACGCGCACATGCCTGCGGATGACATTATCCGCAGCCGCGTTCTCGCGGCACAATCACCGGCTCCAGGAGGAAATTCGATGCCTTATCTGCGGGTGGACGTCGCGTTCACGGCCGAAGCTGCCGCGGCGCTGCGGGCCGAACTGGGAGCCGACTGGGACAAGCCCAGGCGCATCTTCACGCTCGAGCCGCTGCAGGCCATCCGCAAGCTGCCCTCGGCGGGTGATCTGATCGCCGATCTCAGGCTGGCCGAGCGGGTGTGGCGCGTCGAGCAGCGTTCCCTGCTGGTGGACCAGAACGCCAATGCCACGATTTCACTGCTGATCAACGAGGCGCCGAGGGCCAAGCTGACGTGCGACGTCGAGGCCGAGCGCGTGCAACTGACCGACGACGCTCAGGCCGCCCTGTTCGCCGAGCATGTCGGCCGCGAGCAGCCCTCGGAATGCCGCCTGCTGATGGTCGCGCTCAGCGCGAGCCCCGACCTGAAAGCCGGGGATGTCGTGCGGGACGCGAGCTTCTCGCGCCACCGGTTCTTCATCGAGGAGCGGCTGTTCCTGTGGACCCAGTCGAACGAGCTGCATGTGCGCTATCTGCTCGACCTGGGCATGAGGGACGGGGAGTGGAATCAGCTGGCCGACTGACAGGCAGGCTCTGGCCAAGCCTACTCGTGCAGCAGTTCCGTGGTCCGCGGCACATCCAGCTTGCCCTGCCGGAATTCCTCCAGGCGCGCGCGCAAGTCGTCGGGAATGGGCACGGCGCGGCCGGTCACCAATGAATTGACGCACACCGTCAGGTGCGCTTTCGAGCGAACTTCGTCCCTGTAGAGCGCGTTCACGTCCAGTTTGAGCGAGCTGTTGCCGATGCGCTCGATCTTCAACGTCAGCGTGATGATCTCGCCGATCTTCGACGGCTTGATGAAGTCGCAGCTGAGGCTGACCATCGGCAACCCCATCCGCCGCGTCGTAATGAAATTCGCATAATCGATGTTCAGCGCGTGATTGAACCAGTCTTCGACCAAGCCGTTGAACATCACGAAATAATGGGGATAGAAGATGATCCCTGCCGGATCGCAGTGGGCAAAGCGGACCAGCATGTCGCTGTAGAAAATATCCTTCTTGGTAACCAGGGTCATGATGGCGTGGGTTCCTTGTTGCCTGTTGGTGGTTCGTGGCGCAGGCTGCGCCCCGATGCACTCTACCGGACAACGCACTATGCCGAGCAACTCGCCAAAATGCCCAACGCCCCAGGTGCAGTTATGACGTCCCTGAAGATCGCCCTGCCCGAAGGTGCTAGCACTTCCGGCCTGCTCGACGGTCCGGCCCAACCGCAAGCCTGCTACGTGTTCGCCCACGGCGCCGGAGCCGGCATGAACCACGCGTTCATGGCGGCGCTGGCCAGCGGGCTGGCGCAACGCGGCGTCGCGACGCTGCGGTTCCAGTTTCCCTACATGGAGCAAGGCTCGAAGCGGCCGGACACACCCAAGGTGGCGCAGGCCGCGGTTCGCGCAGCAGTCGAGGAGGCCGCCAAAAGGCTGCCGAACGTGCCGCTCTTTGCCGGCGGCAAGTCGTTCGGCGGGCGCATGACTTCGCAGGCGCAGGCTGCGCAGCCGCTTGCGGAGGTGCGCGGACTGGTGTTCGTGGGGTTCCCGCTGCACGCAACCGGCAAGCCTTCCACCGAGCGCGCGAGCCACCTGGCCCAGGTCCAGGTGCCGATGCTCTTCCTGCAAGGCACCCGTGACACGTTGGCCGAGCTAGACCTCATCCGTGAAGTCACCGAAAAAGTCGGAAAACGCGCCACCCTGCACATCGTCGAAGGCGGCGATCACTCGTTCCACGTGCTGGCGCGCTCGGGCCGCACTGACGAGCAGGTGCGTGGCGAACTGCTCGACACGATGGCCGGCTGGATGAAAAGCCGCTAACCAGGGTGCGCAAGAGTTATTGCTCAGGCACGGCGCGCCAGCCGCAGCGCTCCGTACTCCGCCCCGGCCAGCAGGCCCTTCAGCAGGCGCCGCGTGCGTTCGGCTCCGGGCGTCTTGTCCCCGAGCCAGCACGAGAACGTGGTCAGGTAGATCGTCGTCAGCGCCGCCTCCTCCACTTCCCGGCGCCAGCCGACCGAGGGCAGCATCGCGGCTTCCCGGATCCACTGGACCGTCCGGCTGATGCGCGCGATGCCGCGCACCTGCAGATGCAGATGTTCCGGATGCAGCTTGTAGCCCAGCATGCCCACCGCCAGGCCGCGGTGCGGGGCCAGCGCGTCGAGCCAGGTCGTCACCGCCGTGTACAGGCGTTCGCGAATGGGCAGCTCCATCCACCCCGGCTTCTTGCTGACCGCGAGCAGGGCAGCATCGGCGATGTCGAAATAGCCCTCGGCAATCGCATCCTTGTCGCCGAAGTACCGCCGCAGTTCCTCGAGCGTGATCCCGGCCTCGCGGGCGACATCGTGGACATGGACCGCGTCCCAGTTGCCGGCATCCTCACCGAGCTTGAGCGCCGCCTGGACAATGCTGCGCTTGACCGTGTCGACGGGGAAGTCTGCCATTGATTCAGCCGGATATTCCATGCGAGTCGGCCTGGGGGAAGTCGCATGGTACTGCGCTGGCGGCGCTGCGTGTGCCCGTGAAACCGATTCACCTCACGGCACGGGCTTGCGCAGGATCGCCGTGCATTGACCGAGCGGGCTACCGGCCCAGGGCGCATCCGCGCCATTCACGATCTGGACGACCTCGAAGCCCAAATGGCGGCACCAGATCTCGATCACGCTGCGCTCTATGAACATGTTGAGGTGAGCCAGCGTGCCGGCTTTCTGTTGCTCCACCGTGCTCGCAAACACCGACCAGTGATCGTCGGTCGAAAATTCCAGGAACGAGAACACCACCATGCCTCCGGGCTTGAGCGCCCGCAGGAAGTCCGTGAGGTAAATGTAGGATTCCGTATGCTGCAGATGCGTGAAGACGCTAAAAGCGCAAATCATGTCGACGGAGTCGGATTCCACGGGAACGCTGAGTTCGACATGGCGCACGAACTTGAAACCGGGCGGCGCCTTCGACTGCGCGTAGTCAAGCAACTTCTGGACGACATCGGTACCGAGGTAGTTCAGGGGAAGTTGGGTCAGCGAGCTTGCCAGCCTGCCGCTGCCGCAGCCGACATCGATGAGCGACATTCCCGGTTTGAGGCCCGCGTATTCCAGGATGACGCGTTCGATTTGCCCGATTTCCCCGTAGGCGCCGCCCACCGCATGGCTCATCGCCTCGTCAGTGGAAAAGTTGGCCAGCAGCATTTCCACGAATGCCTCGTAGTCCTTGACGAAATGGGGTTGGGACATCTTTAGCCTCCTGTAAGTTGCTCTTCGCAATTTCGCGAAATTTCCCAGCAGGATTTGCGGCAAGTGCGGCCTGGACACTCTCTACCCCCTGGATCTAGTTTTTCGCGTCGTCGCCAACGACTGCTCTGTGATCATATGATATCGGCCGCATTCCAAATTGGACCCATACCGCAGCAACACACTCCATGCTCTCAATCATCAAATCAGCGGCGAAGCGGCTGCCCCCCATCAGAAGACTCATTGCGCAGCGCCAGCAGCTGCAGGAGGCGCTGGCGCAAAAGACGGTGGAGCTGGAGCTTGCGCAAAGTGCGGCGCGGCGAAATGACTTGCAGGGCGGCGCGCAGCCGGTGGCGCAAACAAGGTCGCAGCCCGCGCAACCGGCGGCGCAATCGGAAAGCCTGAAACTGGGATTGGAACTCGCGGCCTTGCGCAGCGCCTGCGGGTTTGTTGCGCCGGGGCACTATTATTCGCCGCTGCCGGACTTCGACCAGGTTCGCCGGGAGGAGTCCCGCATCTTCGGTCCCGTGCCGCGCGACATACCCGGCTTGGACTTGCGTGAAGCCGACCAGCTTGCGCTGATCGAGCAGTTCTCCAGGTTTTATCCGGACATTCCATTCCAAAGCGATCCGACCCCCGGCCTGCGTTATCACTACGACAACCAGTCGTACGCCTACTCGGACGGCATCATGCTGCATTGCATGCTGCGGCACCTGAAGCCAAAGAGGTTGATCGAGATCGGCTCCGGCTATTCGTCGTGCGTCACCCTGGATACCAACGATCTGTTCCTGGACGGCGCGCTCGAGGCAACGTTCATCGAACCCTATCCCGACCTGCTGATGTCACTGATCAGCAAGGCCGATCGCGCCCGCGTCAAGATCGTCCCCAAGCGCCTGCAGGATGTCGAACTCGACCTGTTCCGGGGCCTGGGCGCCGGCGACGTCCTGTTCGTCGACTCGACCCACGTGAGCAAGATCGACAGCGACGTCAATCGCCTGTTCTTCGACATCTTGCCCACGCTCGCGCCAGGCGTCGTGATTCATTTCCACGATATCTTTTACCCGTTCGAGTATCCAAAAGAGTGGGTCCGTTTCGGCCGTGCCTGGAATGAGTTGTATGTCTTGCGAGCCTTCCTGCAATTCAACAGCAGCTTCAGGATCCTGTTGATGAATACGTTCATCGCGCACTTTCACCGGCCATTTCTCGAGCAGCACATGCCGCTTTGCCTGGCCAATACCGGCGGCAGCATCTGGCTGGAGAAAACGCAGCCCTGAATGCCCGCAGCGCCCGGTTGATGAAAGACCGGCGAAAATTCCGCCCATGACCACGCATACGCCCGCCACCCTGCCGCTTTCCACGCACGACACCACCCGCATCGACGACACCCGCATCCGGGCGGTTCGGCCGCTGATTACGCCGGCGCTGCTGGAGGAGTGGCTGCCGGCGCACGACATCGGCACCGAACTGGTCGAGCGCAGCCGCCGCGAAATCTCGCGGGTATTGCATGGCCAGGACGACCGCCTGATGGTGGTGGTCGGTCCCTGCTCCATCCACGATCACGACGAGGCCATGGAATACGCCCGGCGGCTGCGGGCGACAGCCCAGGCGCTGCGAGGCGAACTGCTGGTGATCATGCGCGTGTATTTCGAGAAGCCCCGCACCACGGTCGGATGGAAGGGCTACATCAACGACCCGCACATGAACGGCAGCTTCGCCATCAACGAGGGGCTCGAGATGGCGCGCAAGCTGCTGCTGGACGTGCTGGCGCTGGGCCTGCCCGTGGGCACCGAGTTCCTGGACCTGCTCAGCCCGCAGTTCATCAGCGACCTGGTCAGCTGGGGCGCGATCGGCGCGCGGACCACCGAAAGCCAGAGCCACCGCCAGCTCGCCAGCGGCCTGTCGTGTCCGGTCGGCTTCAAGAACGGGACCGACGGCGGCGTCAAGGTCGCGGCCGACGCGATCCTGGCGGCCCAGGCGCCGCATGCCTTCATGGGCATGACCAAGATGGGCCAGTGCGCAATCTTCGAAACGCGGGGCAACGACGACTGTCACCTGATCCTGCGCGGTGGCAAGCACCCCAATTACCGCGAAGCCGACGTGCAGGCCACCTGCGAGCTGCTGAAGGCCGCGGGCTTGCGCGAGCAGGTGATGATCGATGTGTCGCACGCCAACAGCGGCAAGAAGTACCAGCGGCAGATCGAGGTGGCCGACGACGTGGCCCGCCAGATCGCCGGCGGCGACCGGCGCATCACCGGCATCATGATCGAGAGCCACCTGAACGAGGGCCGGCAGGACATCGTGCCCGGCCAGCCGCTGCGGCCGGGCGTCTCGGTGACGGACGCATGCATCGGCATGGACCAGACGGTCCCGTTGCTGGAGCGGCTGGCCGAAAGTGTCGCGGCCCGGCGGAAATCGGCCCGATCCTGAAAATCCGCCGGTGGGTCAGCTGCGCAGCGGCAACGCCACCCCGATCGCGACGAACACCCCGCCACAGGCCTGGTTGAAGCGCCGCCCGACGCGCCGCAGCCACGGGCTGATGCGGTGCGCCATGCTGGCGATGACCAGCTCGGTCGCTATCTCGATGGCCGCGAACGTCCCGGCCATGATGAGGAACTGGATGAATAGGCTGCGGGCCGGGTCGATGAACTGCGGAAGGAAGGCGGCGAAGAAGAGCACGCCCTTCGGATTGGTCACGGCGGAGAGCGCCCCTTGCTGGAACAACGACCAGCCCGCACGCGGCGGCGCCGGAGCAGCCGCCACCACGCCGATCACCGGCGAGCGCCACACCTGGATGCCGAGCCAGACCAGATAGGCGCCGCCCAGCCACTTCAACGCGGTCAGCCACACCAGCGAAGTCTTGAGCAGCGCGCCGATGCCGAACATCGAAAGGGCGATGACGGCGACGAATCCAAGTGCACCGCCGAAGATGGTGTACAGCGCCTTGCGCCGGCCGTGCAGTGCGCCATGTGTCAGGGCCAGCAATCCATTGGGGCCGGGCGACAGCGACAGCCCGATTGCAGCCGCCAGGTAGATGAGCCAGGTGTTCAGGTCCACGGGGTTCGATTCGCCTCAGGCGCGCAGCGCCGCCAGTTGCGCCCGCCCCAGCGCGCTGACGGCCACGCGCGCCGCCTGCCCTTGTCCGTGAAGGTGCTCGATGAAGCCACGCTGGTTGGCTTCCTCCCAGACCGGCAAACGCGGACACGAGGTGCGCCACGCTTCCATAACTTCGGCGTACAGGCGCGGATGCGGCCCGATCCATTCGAGCAGATCCAGGATCAGCGGCTCTACCGGGTCAGCCATCGTTTATTTCCGCAAGACAAACGCGAATTGTGAACAAGGTCCTGCTCGAGTTGTACCAAGCCACCATCAACCCTACGATGATCGCTGTTGATTTGCTTGATTTTTCTGGCTCATGATGCAAACTCTCCTGCTATGCCTGAGGACAACCTTCTCGCCGCGTTCATCCGCGCCATCGCGTGGGAACTCGTTCAACTCGGCTATCGACCAAGCGATCAGCCCCGCTACCTGCGGCGCGATGACGGCGAGCCGTTGCGGCTGGTCGCCGAGGAAGTCTGGCAAGCCGTGAATGCGATCATGGCCGGACGCGAGGATGCAGTGGGCTCGGAGCCCGGAGAAACGCTGGGCAAGGATTCCCTATAAGGCAGCCAGAGCGAGCCGGACCTCTTCCGCGTCGATGGAACGCGCCGAGCCGAAACCCGCCACCTGGCGCGCGCCCTTCACTTCAATGGCAACGAATTTGAAATCGGGCAGCTGGGTCATCATCCCGGCGTCCGGGAATCGTTGCAGATAGGCGCTACGGCAGAGCTGCCACGGCTGACTGTCGGGCTGAAGGACGGCGGCGATGCCGTCGAGCGTCACGCGCGGCAACGCGTGTACCGGCTCCCCGGCCACTTCGGATTGCATCACCATCAACGACAGCCTGGGCCTGGCCTGAAGGTTGCGGGTGTGCTCCGCCAGCTCGCTGATATGGATGACGACGCAACCGAGATGCTGTTCCAGCGCGTACGGGACCATGGAAACAAACGGGGCGCCCTCATCGCCGATCGTGCCCAGGGCGGCGACTCGTTGCGTGTGCAACAGGGAACGCAACTGCTCGGTCAGCCTGGATAGGTGAGGCATATCGCCTAGGGAAGCTCTGAACAAGTCGCGCCACGCGCGACGGTGCTTTTCCGGGATGAGATGGTAGGCGCCAGACCCAAGGCAAGCCTGGACGGCTTGCCTGGTCTGGCAACACCCCAGATCGCCCGGAAAAGCGCCGTCCCTTCGGGCTCGGACAAAAACGGGCCCTTTGCCCACCAAGTTCCTGGCCCGTGCGTCCAGCACGGGCTGCGAAACGTTGGCGGCCAAATCATCCCGTTTTTGTCTCGAGCGCGCATGGCGGAACTTGTTCAGAGCTTCCCGTTTACAGCTTGATGCCGAACGCCTTCGCGATCAGGCCGAGGGCCTCGGGGCTGTCCCATTCCTTGGCGCCCGTGTACTTGGCAAGCACCCGGCCCTGGGCGTCCACCAGCAGGGTCAGTGGAAGGTGGTTCGCTCCCAGCATGTGTTCCAGGACCAGCTTGCTGTCGATGAAGTTGCTGAAGGAGGTGTTGGTTATCTTCAGGAACTGCTCGGCGCGGTCGATGTAGTCGTCGGTCGAGACGCCGATCACGTTGAAGTGCGTGCCGTAGCGCTGCGACAGCCGCTGCAACGACCCCATCTCCTGCCGGCAGGGGCCGCACCAGCTGGCCCACACGTTGATGATCAGGGGCTTGCCGCGGAAGTCCGACAGCATCCTGGACGGGCCCGACAGACCCTGCATGGGCGCTTCGCGCAGGATCGCGCCGACTTCGACCTCGCCGGGCGTCTTGGCCAATGCCGGTGCAGCCGCGCCCGCGAGGCACACCAGCATGAACAGAATGATTGCTTTCATGCGCCGAGCTTACCAGCGGCGGCGCCCTGCGACAACGCGCCGCACGAGCGGCTTCGAGGCGCGGACGGGCGGCGGCCGCCGCTGCATTCGCCCGGAATTTCAGAGACAAACCGCTTCCCCGGCTCGGACTATTCCTAGGCCTTTTCGGCCGGATTGAACCGGCCAAATCGGACGGCGCCGAGGCTTCGATTCAGTGGGCGCCGATGTCGAAATGCGCGGGGGCCGGCCATAGTTGATGCACGCCACCCACCGCATTCGGAGCCCTGAAATGAACGATTCCGCGCTGACGCAATACGAGCTGCGCTTCCAGTCCTTGCGCGACAGCGGGCAGGGCTACGCATTTCCATGTGACCTGCGGGGATCAGTCGACCTGGACCGGCTGAGCGACCGGGCCCGCAACAACTATTTCTACGCCCGCGCCATGGTCGGCCGCGAGCTGTCGTTCCCCGCAGTGCGGCGCTCCAGGGTCCTGCACTAGGGCAGGTATTTTCCGCACGCGCTCACGCCGCGAACAATCTCCCGAACCCGGCCGAGCTGGCGTCCCAGCCGCCCAGGCGCACCACGTCCCAGAAGCCGGCCGGCGAGCTGGCCGTCGCCGGAAGTCCCAGCCGGTCCTCCAGCTGCCTGATCGCGTCCAGTGTCAGCAGGCCGCCGCAGGAAATGAAGACGCCCTGCGCCGAGGTGTCTTCGCGGAACACCGATTCCGACAAGTCCACCAGGGTTTGCGTCGTCACCTCACCGACCTGCCTGACACCGGTGATGGCGAGCCCCCTGATGGCGGTGACGTGGAATCCGGCCGAGCCGAGGTAGTCGACCAGGCGCGCATTCAGTTCGTCGATGTAGGAAGTGGCGACCGCCACCCGCTGGATGCCCAGCTGCCGCAGCGCGGCGACGATCGCGTGGCTCATCGTGGTGCAGGGAACGCCGCTCGCCTGCTGCATCGCGGCGCGCAGCGACTCGGTGAATTGAGGGCCCTGGTAGAAGCTGATCGAGGTGCCCATCAGCGAAATGACCTGCGCGCCCGAGTCGCGCAGCTGCACCGCCTTGTCGACGATGCTGCCCATCACAGGTTCGAATCCGGTGGGCGAAACCGCATCGATGCCGAGCCCGCGCGCGATGAATTTGATGCGGTCGCCGTAGAGCATGGCCGCGTCGCTCGGCACCAGGCCCGCCGCGGGCGGGACGATCAATCCGGCACAGGCAGTGTTCGTCATTCCGCCGAGATCTTCTGCGCCTTGATGATCCGGCCCCACTCGGCCGATTCGCGCACCATATCGGCGGCCAGCGGGCCGGACGCCATGTACGCGGGAATCGCGCCCTGCTGCGCTGCGGCCTGCGCGAGATCGGGACTGGCGAGCACCGTGCGCACGGCCTCATTGAGCTTTTCCACCACCGGCGGCGGCGTGCCGGCCGGCGCCAGGAGGAACAGCCGCGGCGCCATGTCGAAGCCGGGCAGCGCCTCGGCCAGCGCGGGGACGTTTTCGGCACCGGCGAGCTTGGCCGTGCTCATCATTGCGATTGCGCGCAGCCGGCCGGATTTGGCCTGCGCCATGCCCGCCGCAGCGCTCACCACGCCGAACGGAACCTGCCCACTGATCACGTCCGGCACGATCTGGGCGGCGCCGCGGTAAGGGATGTGAAGCACGAAGCTGTCGGTCTGCGCCTTCATCATCTCGAAACCGAGGTGATGCACCGTGCCGACGCCGGACGTGGCGTAGGAGTACTTGCCCGGATTGGCTTTGAGCAGCCGGACCAGTTCCTTGGGATTGGTCGCGGGCACGTCGTTGCCCGCGATGATCATGAGCGGCGCAAGGAACAGGCCCGCCACCGGCGTCAGCGACTTGATTGGGTCCAGCGTGGTTCTGGCTTGCAGGTATGGCGCGATCAGCAGGGCGCTCTCGCCGACCAGCAGGGTGTAGCCGTCCGGCGCCGACTTCGCGACCAGGTCGGCGGCGATCACACCCGATGCGCCGGCGCGGTTCTCGACGACGACTTGCTGTCCCAGCAGCGGGGGCAGGCGCAACGCGATCATCCGGGCCATCGCGTCGACGCCGCCACCGGCCGCGTAGCCGACCAGCAGGCGAATGGGCTTGTTGGGATAGCTTTGCGCGCCCGCCAGCGGCGCCGCCAGCGCGAGCGCGCATGCCAAGAGTGTTCGCCGCCGAAGATCGCGAAAGGGTAGTGTCACGTCATGTCTCCTGTGTCGTTGTTGAATGCCGCCATCACGCCTTGCCGACGCCGCGCGAACCGGGACGGCGCGCGAGTTCGGCAACGCGTTCGCGGTTCGGTTTGAATCCGAGGCCGGGCGCTTCGGGCAAGCTGAGCACGCCGTTCTCGGGCTCGGGCAGGCCGTCGAACACCTGTTTGCAGCACTCGACCGCCATCGAGTGGTACTCGATCAGCGATCCGTTGGCCAGCCCGGCGTGCAGATGCATGTTGTGGTGCGGCCAGGCCCCGCCGTTGGCGAACTGCGCGTTGAATGCCGCCGCCATGCCGGCGATGCGCAGGCACTGCGTGAAGCCGCCCGAGATGCAGGCGTTGGGCTGGACCACGTCCACCGCCTGCGCGACCAGCATGTCGCGGAAGCGGCTCGCCAGCCCCTCGTTCTGCCCGGCCGCCACGGGAATCCGCGTCTTGGCCCGCAGCTTGACCATGTTCGGGATGTCGTTCTGCGACACCGGCTCTTCGAAGAAGGCGATGCCCAGGTGCTCGATGCGCTGCGCCAGCGAAACCGCATGGACGTAGTCGAGGCTGCAGTTCGCGTCGATGTAGATCTGGACATCGGGGCCGACCGCATCGCGCACCGCCTCGACCCGCTTGACGTCTTCGGCAATCACGTCGGCGAGCGGCCGCGGCTCGTCGCGCCGCGCCAGCGCGTGATGGCCGACGGTCATCTTCAGCCGCCTGAAGCCGCGATCGACCCAGCTGCGGGCCGCCTCCGCCAGCTCGTCGCGCTCGAAGAAAGCAAAGCCGAACGTCGCATACACCGGTACCTGCGAACGGGCGCCGCCGAGCAGCCGCCAGCACGGCTGGCCCAGGATCTGGCCTTTCAGGTCCCACAGTGCGAGATCGATGGCCGCAATCGCATGGCTGGCGTAGCCGGACTGGCCGCGCGGGGTCAACAGCCAGTACAGCCGGTCCCAGACCTGTTCGTGCCGCAGCGGGTCCATGCCCACCAGCGCGTGGCAGGCGATGTCGTTGACGATCGAAGCGATCACCTCTTCCTCGGTGATGGCCGTCATGCCGGTGCCGATGCGGCCATCGTCGAGTTCCACGTCGACCAGGCAAAGCGACAGCGACGTAGATTTCGTGCGGCCCGAAACGCTGACGGCAAGCGGAAGATGCAGCGGGGTGGCGCGAACGGATGAGATTTTCATGGCGACGACCCGACGGGCTGAGGCCCGTTCATCCAGCCATTATCGACTGTCGGGCTGGACACCCGGGCCGGAACCGGTGAATTCAAGTATCGTCGCGCGGATGCAGGAGGCGATCATCTCAATCTCGGGTCTGTCCAAGACCTACGCCTCGGGATTTCGCGCGCTGAGCAATGTCGACCTGGAAATTCGCCAGGGCGAGATCTTCGCGCTGCTGGGCCCGAACGGGGCCGGCAAGACCACCCTGATCAGCATCGTCTGCGGCATCGTCAATGCCAGCGCGGGCCGGGTGCTGGTCGACGGCCACGACATCGCCCGCGAGTGGCGGGCCACGCGCTCGCTGATCGGGCTGGTGCCCCAGGAGCTGACGACCGAGGCCTTCGAATCCGTGTGGAACACCGTGTCGTTCAGCCGCGGCCTGTTCGGCAAGCAGCCCAACCCCGCGCACATCGAGAAGGTGCTGAAGGACCTGTCGCTGTGGGACAAGAAGGACAACAAGATCATCACGCTGTCGGGCGGCATGAAGCGCCGGCTGCTGATCGCCAAGGCCCTGTCGCACGAGCCGCGGGTGCTGTTCCTGGACGAACCCACCGCCGGCGTCGACGTGACCTTGCGCCAGGAGATGTGGCAATTGGTGCGCTCGCTGCGCGAAACCGGCGTCACCATCATTCTCACGACGCATTACATCGACGAGGCCGAGATCATGGCCGATCGCATCGGCGTCATCAACCGGGGCGAGATCATCCTGGTGCAGGACAAGGCCGAACTGATGCGCAAGCTCGGCAAGAAACAGATGACGCTGCAATTGCAGCAGCCGATGGCGGGCATCCCGGCCGGCCTTTCCGGCTATCCGCTGGAGCTGTCCGCCGGCGGCTGCGAACTGACCTACACCTACGACCGGCAAAGCGAGCATTCGGGGATCGCGGCGCTGCTGGAGGACCTGGACCGCGCCGGCATCGCCTTCAAGGACCTGCAGACCAGCCAGAGTTCGCTCGAAGATATTTTCGTGAGCCTCGTGAGAGGGAAACCATGAACCTGCACGCCATCCGCGCCATCTACCGCTTCGAGATGGCACGCACCGCCCGCACGCTGCTGCAAAGCATCGTCTCGCCGGTGGTGTCCACTTCGCTGTATTTCGTCGTGTTCGGCGCGGCCATCGGCTCGCGCATCCCCGAGGCGGGCGGCGTCAGCTACGGCGCCTTCATCGTGCCGGGCCTCGTGATGCTGTCGATCTTGACGCAGAGCGTGTCGAACGCGTCCTTCGGAATTTACTTTCCGAAATTCACCGGCACGATCTACGAGCTGCTGTCGGCGCCGGTGGCGACGGTCGAGATCATCGTGAGCTATGTCGGCGCCGCGGCCACCAAGTCGGTGTTCCTGGGCCTGATCATTCTCGCGACCGCCGGCCTGTTCGTGCCGCTGCGCATCCTGCATCCCGGCTGGATGCTGATGTTCCTCGTCCTCACCGCCGTCACCTTCAGCCTGCTGGGCTTCATCATCGGCATCTGGGCCGACGGCTTCGAGAAGCTGCAGTTCGTGCCGACCCTGATCATCACGCCGCTGACCTTCCTGGGCGGCAGCTTCTACTCGATCGACATGTTGCCGCCGGTGTGGCAGAAGGTGACCCTGTTCAACCCGGTCGTCTACCTGGTCAGCGGCTTTCGCTGGAGCTTCTACGGCATCGCCGACGTCAGCGTGGGCATCAGCCTCGCGATGACGGCCCTGTTCATGGCGATCTGCCTGGCCATCGTGGTCTGGATTTTCAGGACCGGGTACCGCCTGAAGAGCTAAAGATCGAAGTGGCGCACGGCGTTGACCTCGTCGGTCAGCTCGGCGCGAAAGTCGGGATGCGCGATCGAGATCAGCGCTTGTGCCCGCTGCTTCAGGTTCAGGCCGTGCAGATTGACCACGCCGTATTCGGTCGCCACGTATTGCACGTGGCCGCGCGTGGTCACCACGCCCGCGCCGGGCTTGAGCGTCGACACGATGCGCGAGACCTGCCCCTGCTTGGCCGTGGAAGGCAGCGCGATGATCGCTTTGCCGCCTTCGGACAGCGCCGCGCCGCGGATGAAGTCCATCTGGCCGCCGATCCCGGAGTAGATGCGGTGCCCGATCGAATCGGCGCACACCTGCCCCGTCAGGTCGATCTCGAGCGCCGCGTTGACGGCGACCACCCGCGGGTTCTTGCGGATCACTGCCGTATCGTTGGTGCGGTCGCATGGATGGAACTCGACCAGCTGGTTGTCGTGCACGAAGTCGAACAGCGCCCGCGTGCCGTTGACGAAGCTGGTGACGGTGCGGCCCGGGTGCACCTTCTTGCGCCGGTTGGTCACGACGCCGGCCTCGATCAACGGAACCAGCAGGTCGGAAAACATCTCGGTGTGCACGCCCAGGTCGTGCTTGTCGCCCAGGCGGCTGAGCACCGCGTTGGGTATCGCCCCGATACCCATCTGCAGCGTCGAGCCGTCCTCCACCAG
>DATNBX010000283.1:0-7084 GCA_035571795.1 Ramlibacter sp. | reverse complement strand
CGCGGCCACCGGCAAGCGCGCCCCGTTGCGTTTGGCCTCGTCGACGCACAGGCCCAGGTCCTTGCGCATCCAGTCGACCGCGAAGCCGAAGTCGAACTTGCCTTCGATCATGGTCTTGCCGCGGTTGTCCATCTGCCAGCTTTGAGCCGCGCCCTTGCCGATCACGTCCAGCACCTGCACCATGTCCAGCCCCGCCTTCTGGCCGAAGGCAATCGCTTCGGCGAGGCCTTGCACCAGGCCGGCGATGGCGATCTGGTTGACCATCTTGGCCAATTGGCCCGAACCCGCCGGCCCGAGCAGGGTGAACGCGCGCGAAAACGCCATGGCCACGGGCCGGGCCGCTTCGAATGCCGCCGCGTCGCCGCCGCACATGACCGTGAGCAGCCCGTTCTGCGCGCCCGCCTGCCCGCCGGAAACGGGTGCATCGATGAACTGCACCCCGCACTTGCCGGCCTCGCCGAACAGTTCGCGCGCGATATTGGCAGACGCGGTCGTGTGGTCGACCAGGACCGCGCCGCGCTTCATGCCGGCGAAAGCGCCATCGCTGCCGAGCACCACGGACCGCAGGTCGTCGTCGTTGCCGACACAGCAGAACACGAGATCGCGCCCGGCGCACGCCTCGCGCGGTGTCGGCGCAAAGGCGCCCTTGAATTCGGCCGTCCAGTCCTGGGCCTTGGCCGCGGTGCGGTTGTAGACCGTCACGTCGTGCCCGGCGAGCGCGAGGTGCCCGGCCATCGGAAAGCCCATCACGCCCAGGCCGAGGAAGGCCACTTTGCGCGGTGAAGTGGATTCGTAGGACTTTGGATTGGTGCTGCTCATTCGGGCGATCCTCAAACAAATTGGAGCCGCAAGCGTATCCCAAATCCCCGCAGGGGCACCGGCGGCACGGAGCAACGCGCAGGGCCGCTCCATGAACAAGTCCGGGTCCCCCGGACTTGTTCATCCGATCAGACAACTTCGGAAAACGCGCAGCGTTCTTCGAAGTTAAACGATCGACAGATGCTCGGTCCCCGCCGCCAGGTCCTGCGACTTCGCGCGCTGCGAATTGAGCTTGATCTGCAGCCGCAGATCGTTGACCGAGTCCGCGTTGCGCAGCGCGTCCTCGTACGTGATGATCTGGTTCTCGTACATGTCGTAGAGCGCCTGGTCGAAGGTCTGCATGCCCAGGTTGCGGCTCTTCTTCATGATCTCCTTGATCTCCGACACCTCGCCCTTGAAGATCAGGTCCGACACGAGCGGCGTGTTCAGCATGATCTCCACCGCCGCCGCGCGGCCCTTGCTGTCCTGCTTGGGCACCAGGCGCTGGGACACGAATGCCCTCAGATTGAGCGACAGGTCCATCAGCAGTTGCGCGCGGCGCTCTTCGGGGAAGAAGTTGATCACCCGGTCCAGCGCCTGGTTGGCGCTGTTGGCGTGCAGCGTGGCCAGGCACAGGTGGCCGGTTTCGGCAAAGGCGATGGCGTGCTCCATCGTCTCGCGGTCACGGATTTCGCCCATCAGGATGACGTCGGGGGCCTGGCGCAGCGTGTTCTTCAGCGCCGCCTCCCAGCTGTCCGTGTCCAGCCCCACTTCGCGCTGCGTCACCACGCAGTTCTTGTGCGGATGGACGAACTCCACCGGGTCCTCGATGGTGATGATGTGGCCCTGCGAGTTTTCGTTGCGCCAGTCGACCATCGCCGCCAGGCTGGTCGATTTGCCCGAGCCGGTCGCGCCCACCATGATCGTGAGGCCGCGCTTGGACATCACCACGTCCTTGAGCACCTGCGGCAGGCCCAGCCCGTCGATCGTGGGCAGCACCTGGGGGATCACCCGCAACACCATGCCGACCTTGGCCTGCTGCACGAACGCATTGACGCGGAAGCGCCCGATGCCCGGCGGGGAGATCGCGAAGTTGCATTCCTTGGTGCGCTCGAACTCGGCCGCCTGCTTGTCGTTCATGATCGAGCGCGCCAGGGCCAGCGTATGGCCGGCGTTGAGCGGCTGCGGCGACACCTTGGTGACCTTGCCGTCGACCTTGATCGCCGGCGGGAAATCGCCGGTGATGAACAGGTCGCTGCCGTTGCGGCTGACCATCAGCTTGAGCAGGTCATTGATGAATTTCGTGGCCTGGTCGCGTTCCATGGAAATCCTTTAACGCAGAGTCGCGCGGTCGGGAGGCCACATATTAGCCTGGGAAATTATCCGGAATCTTCGCCTTGCCGCGCGCTTCGGCCGGGCTGATGATGTTGCGTTTGACCAGGTCCAGCAGGTTCTGGTCGAGCGTCTGCATCCCGAAGCTGTTGCCGGTCTGGATCGCCGAATACATCTGCGCGACCTTGGCTTCCCGGATCAGGTTGCGGATGGCCGACGTGCCGATCATGATTTCGTGCGCCGCCACGCGGCCGTTGCCGTCCTTGGTCTTGCACAGCGTCTGCGAGATCACCGCCTGCAGCGACTCCGACAGCATGGCGCGGATCATTTCCTTTTCCTCGGCCGGGAACACGTCGATGATCCGGTCGATCGTCTTGGCAGCGCTGGACGTGTGCAAGGTGCCGAACACCAGGTGCCCGGTCTCCGCCGCGGTCATCGCCAGCCGGATGGTCTCCAGGTCGCGCATTTCGCCCACCAGGATCGCGTCGGGGTCCTCGCGCAGGGCCGAACGCAGCGCGGCCGCGAACGACAGCGTCATGTTCCCCACCTCGCGCTGGTTGATCAGGCATTTCTTGGACTCGTGCACGAATTCGATCGGGTCCTCCACCGTCAGGATGTGGCCGTACTCGGTTTCGTTCAGGTAATTGACCATCGCCGCCAGCGTGGTCGACTTGCCCGAACCGGTCGGCCCGGTGACCAGCACCATGCCGCGCGGCTTGAGCGACAGGTCGGCGAAGATCTTCGGCGCGTTGAGCTGCTCCAGCGTCAGGATCTTGGAGGGAATCGTCCGGAACACGGCGCCGGCGCCGCGGTACTGGTTGAACGCATTGACGCGAAAGCGCGCCAGCCCGTCGATCTCGAACGAGAAGTCGACCTCGAGGAATTCCTCATAGTTCTTGCGCTGGGTGTCGTTCATGATGTCGTACACCATGGCGTGGACCTGCTTGTGGTCCAACGGGTCGACGTTGATGCGCCGCACATCGCCGTGAACGCGGATCATGGGAGGCAGCCCTGCGGAAAGGTGCAGGTCGGACGCCTTGTTCTTGACGCTGAATGCCAGCAACTGCGTAATATCCACGGGTCCCCTCTTTGTAAAGCGTTCCGGTTAGCGGTTAATTATGACCACGATTGCAAGCAACCTCCAGCGAGTTCACGAGCGGATCGCCGCGGCCTGTGCCGCTGCCCACCGCGATGTGAACGAAGTCACGTTGCTGGCAGTGTCGAAAACCTTCGACTGCGAAATGGTGCGTGAGGCCTGCGCCGCCGGACAGCGCGCTTTCGGCGAGAACTACCTGCAGGAAGCGGTCGAAAAGATCGCGCTGCTGCGCGACCTGCCGCTGCAGTGGCATTGCATCGGCCCGATCCAGAGCAACAAGACCCGGCTGGTGGCGGCCCACTTCGACTGGGCCCATACGGTGGACCGGCTCAAAACGGCGCAGCGCTTATCCCAGCAGCGCCCCGAGGGGATGGCGCCGCTGCAGGTCTGCATCCAGGTCAACATCGACGGCGGCCCGACCAAGGCCGGCGTCGCCCCGCCGCTCGCATTGGCCTTGGCGCGGGAAGTGGCCCGGCTGCCGCGGCTGGCGCTGCGCGGGCTGATGACGATTCCCGAGCCGGCCGGCGATTTCGCGGCGCAAAAGGCGGTCCATCTGCGCGCGAAGGCGCTGTTCGATGCACTGCGCGAAGCGGGGCTGGCGCTGGACACCCTGTCGATGGGGATGACCGCCGACCTGGAGGCCGCAATCGCGGCCGGCAGCACGATGGTGCGGGTGGGGACGGCGATATTCGGCGCGCGCTTCAAGTCCCCTCCCCCGGAGGGGAGGGAGTGAATCATTTCTTCGGTACGTGCGGCTTGACGTTGCCGCAGTCGGCGCCGAGCCACTTGCCCGAGCCATCCATGTTCATCTTCTCGGGCTTGCCGTTCACCACGCTGCTCATGACCATCTTCATGCTGTAGGCCTCGGGCCCTTTGAAGATCACCTGGCCTTCGCCGGTCGATGGCGGGTTGGTGCAGCTGAACGCCATGTTCATCGTGTTGCCCTTGCGCGACTGGTGCGTGGTCGTGCAATCGCCTTGCTGCGCCGGCAGCTCGTTTTTCTCGACCATCTCGCGCGTCATGCAGACTTTGACGCTCGTGCCGCCGGCCGGCCCGGGCTTGCCGCCGCGCTTGGCCATCATCTCTTCCATCATCTTGCGCTGCTCGGGCGGCATCGCAGCCATCTCCTTTTGCATCTGCGCCATGTTCTGCTCCATCTGGCCGCTGCCGGTCTGCATCTTGTGGGTGACTTCCCAGAGGCCCGGCTTCAGATTCTGGGCGCCGGCGGCGCAAGCGAAGGCCGCCAACGCGGCGGCGACAAGGTGACGCGGTTTCATGTTCGCTCCTGGGATGGCAAGCCCGTCATTTTGCGCCCGTAGAGGCCGGTTCCCTCGAGTGCGGTTCGCCGTGGTCAAGCCGCGGTCGCCTGCCGCACCGCGTGCTCCCAGCCGGCCATGAGTTCGGCGGCGCGGCCTGCGTCCAGGGCGGGCAGGAACCGGCGCTGGGCCTTCCACAGTTGCGACAACTCCGCGGTGCCGCGGTAGACACCACTGGCCAGCCCCGCGAGCCAGGCGGCGCCCAGCGCGGTGGTCTCGGTGACCATCGGCCGGACCACCGGAATGCCCAGCAGATCGGCCTGGAACTGCATCAGCAGGTCGTTGACGCAGGCGCCGCCGTCCACGCGCAGTTCCGCCAGCGGCGCCGCGCCGGCCGCCACCGCATCGCGGCTCATTGCCTGCAGCAGTGCCGCGCTCTGGTAGGCGACGCTCTCCAGCGCCGCACGCGCGAGGTGCGCCATCGTGGTGCCGCGGCTCAGGCCGGTGATCGTGCCGCGCGCCTGGGGTTTCCAGTAGGGCGCGCCCAGGCCCGTGAACGCCGGCACCATGATCACGCCGCCCGCGTCGGGCACGCTTTGCGCCAGCGCTTGCACTTGGCCGCTGCCCTCGATGGCGTGCAAGCCGTCGCGCAGCCATTGCACCACCGCGCCGCCCACAAACACGCTTCCCTCGGTCGCGAACTCGGTGTGCTTGCTAACCTGTGCCGCGCTGGTGGTCAGCAGCCCGTTGGACGAAGTCTGGAACTTCGGCCCCGTGTGCATCAGCATGAAGCAGCCGGTGCCGTAGGTGTTCTTGGCCATCCCTTCGCTGAAGCAGGCCTGCCCGAACAGCGCGCTTTGCTGGTCGCCGGCGACGCCGCCGATCAGGACCGGGCCGCCCAA
This sequence comes from Ramlibacter sp., assembly GCA_035571795.1. Taxonomy (GTDB): domain Bacteria; phylum Pseudomonadota; class Gammaproteobacteria; order Burkholderiales; family Burkholderiaceae_C; genus Ramlibacter. The sequence goes on along the minus strand of DATNBX010000283.1, from coordinate 1,700 downwards.
TAGCGACGCCTGCGTATCGCCGAAGTGCGCGCTGGACGGCAGCACCTTCGGCATGAGCTGCGCCGGGATATCGAGCAGGCCGAGCAGCTCTTCGTCCCACCGGTTGTCGTGCACGTTGAACAGCATGGTGCGCGAAGCATTGGTCACGTCGGTAGCGTGCAGCGCGCCGCCGGTCAGTTGCCACAGCAGCCAGCTGTCCACCGTGCCGAACGCCAGTTCGCCGCGCCGGGCCTGCTCGCGCGCCCCGCTCACGTTGTCCAGGAGCCACTTGATCTTGGTGGCGGAAAAGTACGAGTCGATCAGCAGGCCGGTGCGTGACTGGATCAACCCGGCATGGCCCTGCTCGCGCAACTGCGCGCATATCGGCTCGCCGCGCCGGTCCTGCCACACGATCGCATGATGGATCGGCTGGCCGGTCTTGCGATTCCAGATGATGGTGGTCTCGCGCTGGTTGGTGATGCCGAGGGCGCTCAAGTCGCGGCCGGTCAGGCCGACCTCGGCCAGCGCCTGGCGCGCCGTGGCCAGCTGGGCCTGCCAGATCTCCATCGGGTCGTGTTCGACCCAGCCGGGCTGGGGATAGATTTGCGGCAGCTCCCGTTGGGCCAGTGCCACGACATGTCCGTGCACGTCGAAAACGATGCTGCGCGAGCTGGAAGTGCCCTGGTCGAGTGCAAGCAGATAGGTCATGCGCGTCTCCCGCCAGCGCGCATCCTAACGCGCCCGCGGGCCCGCCCCCGATTGCCGGCTCAGCGCGCCGGCGGCCCGCCACGCTCGGGCGCTCTCGACTCGCTGGCGGCTTCGCGCCGGTCCGAGGCGGCGCCCTCGCGCGGCCTGGCACGGCCACCGCGCTGCTCGGCCGGTGCGGCCGACGCGGGGGGTGCGGAGGACGGTGCGGCTCGCGGCGGCGCTGCCGGTGGTGGCACGGTTGGGGCTGGCGCTGGCGGCGCGGCAGCGGCCGGCGGGGGCGGCGCTGCCCGTGGCGCTGGGGCCGGCGGCGGGGGAGCAGGCGCCGGCGGGGGCGGCGCTGCACGCTGCGCTGGTGCCGGCGCGGCTGGCGCTGGCGGCGGTGACGCTGGCGGTGCGGGTGGCGCCGCTCGCGGCGGCGCTGCCGCCGGGCCAGGCGGGGCCGGCGGCGGACCAACAGCTTCTGCTGCCGGTCGGCCCTGTCTGCCTTCGCCTGCCTCGCGCCCACGGGAACGGGCATCGCGCGGCGGTTGCGCTTCGCTACCCGGCGCCGCAGCTGCCGACGCCGCGGGCTCCGTCGCCGGTCTCGGGCCCGCTGCTGCCGGCCGCGTCGGTGGCGGCGCTGCCGGCGCGGTTGCCGGTGAAGGCGGGCGCGGCGGCCTTGACGCAGGTCCTGGCGGCGGCGCAGCCGCTGGCGCCGGTGCAGCCGGCGCTGCAGCCGCTGGCGCGGGTGGTTGCGGCGCTGCCGGCGGAGCAGGCGGTTGCGGCGCCGATCGCGCGGGCGGCGGCGTTACGGGGCGCGAGGCTTCAGCCGCGCCCGGCGCGGCGCCGGGCCGCTGCCTTGCATTTTCCTCGCCGGGCTGGCGCCGGCGATCGCCGCGATTGGCGGGCTCGCTCGCGCCCGGCGCCTGCGCTGCCGGTGGTGCCGCTCCTGGCGCCGGTGCAGGGGCTGGTGGCGGTGCCGCTCCTGGCGCCGACGCGGGCGCTGGTGGCGGTGCGACTCTCGGCGCCGACGC
>DATNBX010000282.1:0-12657 GCA_035571795.1 Ramlibacter sp. | reverse complement strand
TGAAGCCGCTGCGCGACCCGGCGCCGATGCTGGAGCGGGTGCTGCAGGAATGGGGCGGCCACGAAGACCTGTGGATCTTCGGCTACGGCTCGCTGATCTGGCGGCCCGATTTCGAGTTCGCCGAGCGGCGGCCTGCCAAGGTTCACGGCTGGCACCGCGCGCTGAAGATGTGGAGCCGCATCAACCGCGGCACGCCTGAGCGGCCGGGCCTGGTGTTCGGCATGCTGTCGGGCGGCTGCTGCCAGGGCATGGTGTTCCGCATTCCGCGGCAGGCCGGCCAGCAGGTGCTGACCCGGCTGTGGTCGCGCGAAATGATCACGGCCGTGTACGACCCGAAATGGCTCAGCTGCCAGACCAGCCATGGCCCGGTGACGGCGCTGGCCTTCACGCTGTCGCGCAAGAGCCCGAGCCACACCGGCGTGCTCACCGAAGAGGAGTACCGGCGGATCTTTGCCGAGTCATCGGGGATTTACGGCACGACGCTGGAATACGCCCACCGCACCCTGGAGGAATTGCGCCGCCACAACATCCGCGACCGCGGGCTGGAGCGGCTGCTCAAGCTCATGCAGAGGTAACGCCGGCCTTCTGGCCGCGATGCGATTGCGACCGAGTAATGGCCGTAATATTCTGTTGCTCAACCGGCTCCGCCGGCATGTCATGGGTACGAAGCTTGCTTCGGAAATTCGACCGTACGAGTGTTCGTATTTGCCCTTCTGGAGGAATCAATGCCGCGTTTCGTCCCAATGGTCCTGTGCGCCATGATCAGCACAGCTTTCGCCGGCCAGGAACCTTTGACCGCAAACCCCGGCATCACTGTTGACTTCGGCGGCGCCGTGCTCTCCGGTGCCGGCCGGCTGATTCACGCGACCAACGTGCCGGTGTTCGTCGGCGGCAACCCTGCCTTCTACAACGCCGACTTCGAATTCCAGATCCTTGGGGACGGCCGATTCGCCGCCATCATTACCAGCGCCAGCCTCGCCAGCGGGCCGGCGACGATTCCCAGCACCTCGCCTCTCAACTTTCTGCCGGGCACGTACACACTGAACAGCTGCGCCTACACCTTGGGCAACCCCAGCATCGGGCAGAACGGCGCCCGTATCTACACGATTGTCAAGGTCGTCGCTGCCTGCGCGCCCGGCGGCGGCATCGAGGACTCGTATTCATGGTCGACATTGCCTGCGACGCAGAACACCTTCGTTACCGCCACTCCGGCCCAGGCCGCCTCGTTCCCTGCCGATTTTGCCTGGGGCGTGGACGGCAGAGGTATCCCGGTGCGCGCGTTTACCACCGGCAGCACCATCACCGTGGGTGACTACTCCAATACGACAGGGCAGGCCGTCGGGGCCCAGGTCACATTCGTCAAGCAGTGAGCTGTTGCCAGCCGGTGCACGTCCCTCTAGAGTGAGCGGACCCCTCAACCCGGAGTCAAGCATGGCCTCACGTCAATTTTTCGCGGCGACTGCCGTATCGGCGTTGCTGCTGGCAATCGGCTGTGCTGCGCCCCAAGGCCCCGGCGCGGTCGCGAGCCTGAACCCGACGACCGGCAACAGCACCAGCGGCACGGTGCGTTTCGTGCAGTCGGGCAATCAGGTGCTGGTCAGCGGCGAAGTGCGCGGGCTCACGCCAGGCGCCATTCACGGTTTCCATGTCCACGAAAAGGGCGACTGCTCCAGTTTCGACGGCAACAGCGCGGGCGGGCACTTCAACCCCGATGGCCGGCCGCACGGGCAGCACGGGCGCCCGCCGCATCATGCGGGCGACCTGCCCAGCCTGAAGGCCGACGCCAACGGCGTCGCCAAATTCAATTTTGAAACGAACACCATCGCCGTCGGCAGCGGCATCACCGACGTGATCGGCAAGGGCCTGATCGTGCACCGCAACCCGGACGACTACGTCACCCAGCCGACCGGCAACTCGGGCCCGCGCCTGGCGTGCGCGGTGATCGTGAAGGCCTAGCCGCGACGGCTGCAGGGCTCTTGCGTCTGTGACTTTTCAGGCGACCACCTCGCGACGGCGGCCGGTGGAACTTGCGTTCTCCGGCGCACGCTCGCGGGTGCCTGCCCGGGTGCGCCAGCATCATGGCGTCAACATGGTCGTTGGAACGCTAGCTCTGTAGCAACCGCGAATGGGCCTGCGCCCGCAAGTACGCACCGCCCGCCTTAACGAATGAACGGGCACGCGGAGGGAACGCCGCTGCTATCCGCAAAGACAATTGGAATGCTGTCATGCCGGACTTGAGGAGCCTGCCCCGGACCTGATCCGGGGGCATCCACCTTGGCGCGCCAACATGGATTGCGGGTCGAGCCCGCAATGACAGCCCATTTAGGAGCGAGACAATGCCAGGTAGGGTCGGTGGTTTGGGTGTCCGGGCGCAGGTCCATTCGCGTTGTGACAGCGGTGGCAAACCAAAGCAGTGTTGACGCCAATGATGTTCGGTTGCTGCGATGCACCGCCGCGAGCGTGCACCGGAGAACGGACACCCGGACCGCCGGCCCTGCCCAGATGCAGGCATGCTTGCAGCCCATGCCCATATGCAGGCATGCTTGCCGGCCCTGCCCACATGCAGGCATGCTTGCCGCCCTGCCAGGATGCTGGCGTGTCTTGCAGGACCCTACCCCGCCTCCAGCAACCGCTCGGCGTTGTGCAGGTCCTGCAGCGTGTCGATGTCGGTCACGATCCCGGGGTCGTCCAGTTCGAGCTGCGCAACTGGTTTCACCGTGGCCTGCGCGCGCACGACCAGGGCCGCGCCTTGGGGCCCCCGCAACAGCGTCAGTGCGTCGCGGCAGGAAGCATCGAAGCCGACCGGGTGCCCGCGCTGGCCGCGGTAATGGGGCAGGACCACCGCGTGCTTCGCCAGCGCAGCGGCGACGGTCTGCAAGGTCTGCGGACGAATCAGCGGCAGATCGCCGGGCAGCACGAGCCAGCCGGGCGCATCCTGGGTGGCGCGCACCGCAGCCGCGATGGAGTCTCCCATGCCCTCATGACCGGCGTCTTCGAGATGCCAGGGCAGGCCACTGGCCCGCACGGCGTCCAGGGTGCGCTCCAGCACCGGTTTGCCACCCAGCAGCGCGCGCAGCTTGGAGCCGCTGCCGCCCGAAGCGACAAAGCGCTCGCCCCGGCCGGAGGCCAGGACCAGCACGGCTGGTTGGGGCAAGGAGGAGTCGCCCGAACTCTCGTCCCACAGGGAGAGGCTTGTCGCCTTTGGGGCAGTCACGCGACGGCGCAACCCACAGCCGTCCGGACCGCTTGCGCGGCGGCGTTCTTGCACTCGACGATCTGCCCCACGACCGAGACGGCGATCTCGGCCGGCGTGCGGGCGCCGATGCGTAACCCGACCGGGCCATGCAGACGCGCCAGCTCCTCTTCGGTCAGGCCGAAATGCTCCGCCAACCGGAGCTTGCGCGCCGCCTGGTTGCGCGACGAGCCGAGCGCGCCGACGTAGAACGCATCCGAGCGCAACGCCTCCAGCAGCGCCAGGTCGTCGAGCTTGGGATCGTGGGTGAGCGCGACCACTGCCGTGTGTGCATCCGGCCCCATTTCGCGCACCACGTCGTCGGGCATACCGGGCACGTGCCGGATGCCACTGCCGCTGAGCGTGTTCGAGTATTCCTCGCGCGGATCGCACACCAGCACTTCGAAATCGAGCATCTGCGTCATCCGTGCCACAGCCTGGGACAGTTGGCCGGCGCCGACCAGCAGCAACCGCCACTTCGGCCCGAACAGGGTTGTGAGTTCGAGGCCATCGAAGCGCATGCTCTGGTCGCGCGACGCGGCGGCGAGCTTGACCTCGCCGGTGCCCAGCGTCAGCGTGCGCGCCACCAGTTCGTGCGTCGCCGTGCGCGCCAGCAGCTGTTCGACCCAGGCGGGATCGCGCAGCGGTTCTTGCACCAGCCGCAGCGTGCCGCCGCAAGGCAGGCCGAAGCGCGCGGCCTCTTCCTTGCTGACGCCGTAGGCGATCATCGACGGCGCCGCGTTGCGCTCGCCGGCCTTGACGCGCGCGATGAGGTCGTCCTCCACGCAGCCGCCGGACACCGAGCCGCTCACGACGCCGTCACCCCGAACGGCCAGCAGCGCGCCGGGGGGACGGGGTGCGCTGCCCCAGGTTTCGACGACGGTGACCAGCGTGACGGCATGGCCGGCGCGGCGCCAGGCGAGCGCATCGCCCAGCACGCTTAAATCAAGGCTTTCCATCCCCCTATTGTGCCCCTTCAGGCAGCCTTGATCGCCTCCGGCGTCATTGGCAATTTGCGCACGCGCTTGCCCGTGAGCGCCGCCACCGCATTGGCAATCGCCGGCACCACGACGGCGGTGGCAGGCTCGCCGATGCCGCCGGGTTTTTCGGTGCTTTCGACCAGCACGATGTCGATCGCCGGCGCCTCGTTCATGCGCACCACCGGGAACTGGTGAAAGTTGGTCTGCTGCACCCGGCCGTTCTCCAGCGTGATCTCCTGCATCAGCGCCGCGCCCATCCCGAACGCGATGCTGGACTGGATCTGCGCTTCGACCGTGTCCGGGTTGACCATGCGGCCCAGGTCCGCCGCCACGGTGACGCGGTGGACCTTCACGACACCCTTTTCCATGCTCACTTCCGCGACCTGAGCCATGTAGGTGTCGTAGCCTTCCATCAGCGCGATCCCGCGTGCATGGCCGGCCGGCAGCGGCTTGCCCCAGCCCGCCTTGTCGGCCGCGAGCTTGAGTACCCGGGCGAAGCGCGGCTGCGAGCCGAGCATGGCCATGCGGTACTCGTACGGGTCCTTGCCGGCGGCCTTCGCCAGCTCGTCGATGAAGCTCTCGTTGGCGAACGCGTTGAGCACGTGGCTGACCGAGCGCCAATAGCCCACACGCAGGCCGGCATCGTGCTTGATAGCGTCGTGCTTGATCGCGGGAATGTCGTAGGGAGCCACAGCCGCTTCCATCATCGCGTCGTCGGGCACTTCATTGGGCAGGCCGAACACGCGTCCGGTCACCGATTGCGAGGTGATGCGGAACGTCATCGCGGTCGGCTTGCCGTCGGGGCCGAGGGCGGCAGCAAGCTGGTGCACCGACTGCGGCCGGTAGAAGTCGTGCGTCATGTCGTCCTCGCGCGACCAGACCAGCTTGACGGGCTTGCCGACGGCCTTGGAAATCTGCGCCGCCTGGATGATGAAATCCAGGTCGATGCGCCGCCCGAACCCGCCGCCCAGGAACGTCGTCTGCACCGACACGTCCTCGGGCTTGACGCCGATCGCCTTGGCCACGGTGCCTTGCGCGCCGTCCTGCCACTGCGTGGGGCCAATCAGGAGCATCTTGCCGTTGGCGTAGCTGGCGGTGAAATTCATCGGCTCCAGCGGCGAGTGCGACAGCAGCTGCGACACGTACTCGGCCCGCACGACCCGCTGGGATGCCGCGATCGCGCCGGCCGCATCGCCCACGGCCTTGATCGGCAGCGGCTTGCCGCTCTTCGAAGCCGCGCGGATGCCCTCGAGCATGGCCTTGTCGTTGAGCGTCGCTCCAGGCCCCTCGTCCCACGAGATCGTCAAGGCCTTGCGAGCCAAATTGGCGCGCCACCAGCTATTGGCCACCACGGCCACGCCATCCGGAATCTGCACTACGTCGATGACGCCCGGCATCGCCTTGGCGCGGGTGGCGTCGAAGCTCTTCACGGTGCCGCCGATCACGGGGCACTGCTCGAGCGCGGCGTAGACCATGCCCGGCAGCTTGACGTCGATCCCGAACTCGGCCGTGCCGTTGACCTTGGCAGGCGTGTCCAGCCGGGTCGTGCGCTTGCCGACGATGCGGAAGTCCTTCGGGTCCTTGATCGCGACTTTTTCCGGCACCGGCAGTTTCGAGGCATCTTCGGCCAGCTCGCCATAGGTCGCCTTCTTGCCGCCCGGCCCGGTCACGACGCCGCCTTCGGCCTTCAGCGTGCTGCGATCCACTTTCCAACGGGCCGCGGCGGCGCTGATAAGCATCTCGCGCACCTGGGCGCCGGCCACGCGCAATTTTTCCCAACCGTCGCGCACCGAGGTCGAGCCGCCGGTCAGCTGAGCCCCGCCCAGCAGCGGGTTGCCATAGAGCTTGGTGTTCGGCGGCGCGTTCGCCACCTTGATCTTGGCCAGGTCGACGTTCAGCTCCTCGGCGATCAGCATCGGCATCGAGGTGTAGACGCCCTGCCCCATCTCGGAGCGGGCCGAGATCAGCGTGATGGTGTTGTCGTCGGCAATATGCACCCACGCATTGGGCGTGTAGAGCGTGCCGGCAGCCTTGGCGTCCTGCAGCCCGGAGAACGTGAGCGAGACGCCCATCAACAGTCCACCCGAGGCGATGGCGGTGGTCTTGAGGAAATCGCGGCGCGATGTTTCGGCGATGTGGTTCATGTGTTTCTCCTCAAGCCTTGCGCATTGAAGCGGCAGCGTCCTTGATGGCGGCGCGTATCCGGGGATAGGTGCCGCAGCGGCAGATGTTGCCGCTCATCGCCGAGTCGATGTCCGCGTCGCTCGGGTTCTTGTTGGAGGCAAGCAGAGCCGCAGCGCTCATGAGCTGGCCCGACTGGCAGTAGCCGCATTGCGGCACGTCGTGCTTGATCCATGCGACCTGCAGCGGATGCGTGTTGTCGCTCGAAAGGCTTTCGATCGTGGTGACACGTTTGCCCTGGACCGCCGACAACGCGGTCTGACACGAGCGCACCGGCATGCCGTCGACGTGCACCGTACAAGCGCCGCACAGGCCTTGCCCGCAGCCGAATTTGGTGCCGGTGAAACCGAGTTCGTCGCGGATCACCCAGAGCAGCGGCGTATCCGGTTCGGCCTGGGCGCTGACGGCCTTGCCGTTCAAGTTGAAGGGCACGCTCATTCCTGTCTCCTTGATGTTGACTTTGAGTTTGCAGCGTAGGAGCAGCGAGAAAAAGGTTCAGCGGGATAACCCTCGAAGGCATCTGGACCGTACGTGTCTTGATACTGCCGTTACGTCACTGCCGCGTTGCGCCGGGCAGTGGGAGAATCGCCGCATGAGCACCACATCTTCCCGGCTGGCCGACCTGCGCAAGAGCTACGAGCGCGCGGAACTGAGCGAGGACGCCTCCCATGCGGACCCGCTCAAGCAGTTCGACCAATGGCTCACCGAAGCGATCAGCGCCGAAATCCCCGAGCCCAACGCGATGACGCTGGCCACGGTCGCGAGCGATCTGCGGCCGAGTACACGCGTGGTGCTGGTCAAGGGCTACGACGAGCGCGGCATCGTCTTCTATACCAACTACGAAAGCCGCAAGGGCCTGGAGCTGGCGGGCAACCCGTACGGGGCCTTGCAGTTCCACTGGGTCGAGCTCGAACGGGTGGTGCGGATCGAAGGCCGGGTCGAGAAAACCGGCGCCGAGGAAAGCGATGCGTATTTCTCGACGCGGCCGCTGGATTCGCGGCTGGGCGCGTGGGCCAGCCCGCAAAGCCAGGTGATCGCCAGCCGCGCGGTGCTGGTCGCCAACGTGGCGAAATACGGCGCGCAGTACCTGCTCGATCCGCCGCGCCCGCCGCACTGGGGCGGCTACCGGCTGGTGCCGGACCAGTGGCAGTTCTGGCAAGGCCGCAAGAGCCGCCTGCATGACCGGCTGCGCTACAGGCTGGCAGGGGGCAGCTGGGTGCGCGAGCGGCTGGCGCCCTGATGAACCCGGCCCCGGTCTTACTGTTGCTCGCGACTTTCCTCACGCTGCCGGCGGCGCTCGCCGCCGGTGCCCACGAACACGGCGTGGTCCACCTGGACGTGGCGGTGGAAGGCCGGCGCATCACGCTGCAGATGGAGTCGCCGCTGGATAACCTGCTCGGCTTCGAGCGGGCGCCGCGCAGCGACGCCGAACGCCGGCGCGCCGACGCCGTTGTGAGGCAGCTCAAGGCCGCCGGCAAGCTCTTTGTCATCGATGGCGCCGCGCAATGCCAGCTCTCGAGGGTCGAATTGAGTTCGGCGGCGCTCCAGCTCGGAGCGGCCGGCCGGCCCGATCCGGGCGGACACGCGGACATCGACGGCAGCTTCGAATTCGACTGCGCGGACGCCAGCCGTGCCCGCTTCATCGACGTCGGCCTGTTCGACGCCTTTGCGGGGATGCAGCGCATCGAAGTGCAGGCCGTCACCCCGAAAGCGCAGCTCAAGGCGACGCTGAAGCGGCCGCAGCGGCGCGTCGACCTTGTCCGCTAGCCGTCCGCCGAGCTTGGCATGATCGAGATTCACGACCTTCGTTTCGCCTGGCCGGGCGCGCAGTCCGATTGCCTTGCCATCGACGAGCTCACCATCGCTTCGGGCGAGCGCGTCTTCCTGCACGGACCGAGCGGCGGGGGCAAGAGCACGCTGCTCGGCCTGCTCGCCGGCGTGCTGGTGCCGCGGCAGGGCCGCGTGAGCCTGCAGGGGAGAGACTGGTCGTCGTTGTCGGGCGCCCACCGCGATGCCCATCGTGCCGACCATGTCGGCTACATCTTCCAGCAGTTCAACCTGTTGCCTTACCTCGACGCCACCGACAACGTCCTGCTGCCATGCCGCTTCTCCGGCAAGCGGCGCGCACGGGCAGCGTCGGAAGGGGGCTCGCCGCGGGCGGCGGCCCGATCGCTGCTCGAACGCGTTGGGCTCGAACCCGATCTGCGTGCGCGCCCCGCCTCGATGCTGTCGGTCGGCCAGCAGCAACGGGTCGCCGCGGCGCGCGCGCTGATCGGCCACCCGGAGGTCGTGATTGCCGACGAGCCGACGTCGGCGCTCGACGCGCCGTTGCGCGATGCCTTCATGGACCTGTTGCTGGGCCAGTGCGCCGCGGCCGGCAGCACGCTGGTCTTCGTCAGCCACGACGAGCGGCTGGCCGCGCGCTTCGATCGCGTAGTGCCGCTGGCCGCGATCAATCGCCCCGCCGCGCGCGAGGTGCAGCCATGAAAGGACTGCTCGGCCTGGCCGCGCGCAGCGGCTGGAACCGGCGCCAGACGCTGTCGCTGGTGGTCGCCTCGATTGCGCTGGCGACGCTCCTGCTGCTCAGCTTCGACCGGGTGCGCACCGACGTGCGCGAGAGCTTTTCGCAATCGGTAAGCGGCACCGACCTGGTGATGGGGGCACGCACCGGCTCGGTTCAATTGATGCTTTATGCGGTGTTCCATATCGGCGGCGCGACCAACAACATCCGCATGACCAGCGTGCAGGCGATCTCCGCGCATCGTTCGGTCGAATGGATCGTGCCGCTGTCGCTGGGCGACTCGCACCGGGGCTTTGCGGTGCTCGGGACCACGCCGGAGTACTTCACGCGCTTCAAATATGGCGAACACCAGCCGTTGGCGCTGGCGGCCGGCCGCGCCTTCACGGGCGACATCGATGGGCTGTACGAGGCAGTGATCGGCGCCGAGGCGGCGCAGGCGCTGGGCTATGGGCTGGGACAGAGAATCACGCTGCGCCATGGCAGCGGCAGCGGTCCAGGCTCCGAGCATGCCGACAAGCCTTTCACCGTGGTCGGCATCCTGGCGCGCACCGGCACGCCGGTGGATCGCACGGTGCACGTCAGCCTGCCCGCGATGGAAGCAATCCACATCGACTGGGCCGGCGGCGCACCGCTGCCCGGCGTGCGCATCGGCCCCGAAGAGGCACGCAAGTTCGACCTGGCGCCCAAACAGGTGACGGCAGCGCTGATCGGCCTGAAAAGCCGCGCCGCCGCCTTCGCGGTGCAGCGCTACATCGCCGACTACCCGGGCGAGGCGCTGATGGCGGTACTGCCCGGCGTTGCGCTGGACGAACTGTGGAACGTCGTGGGCATCGGCGAGAAGATGCTGCTGGGCCTGTCGGGCATCGTCGCGCTGGTGAGCCTGGCCGGACTGGTCGCCGTGGTGCTGGCGGGCCTGAACGAGCGGCGGCGCGAACTGGCCGTGCTGCGCGCCGTCGGCGCCGGGCCGCGCCATGTGTTGCTGCTGCTGGCGGGCGAAGGCGTGCTGATCACACTGCTCGGAGCCGGCTTCGGCGTGCTGGCCACCACAGCGCTGATCGGCCTGGCGGGACCGGCGATCCAGTCCCATTTCGGCATCGCACTGAACCTTTCCGCGCCCGCGATGTCCCAATGGCTGTTGCTGGCGGGCGTGATCGCCACCGGTGTGCTGGCCAGCCTGGTGCCCGGCTGGCGCGCTTACCGGCTGTCGCTCGCCGACGGCCTGTCTCCGAGAACCTGAAGAGAATGACCCTGCCCCGCTGGACCTTCGCTATCGTCGTCATCGCCGTCGCTGCCGGCGCCGCGGCGACTTCGTACCTGCTCCTGCGCCCAGCCGCGCCGGGGTCTGCGCAGGGCACGCAGGCGGTTGCCTACCGGAACGCGGACTGGGAAGAACTCGTGCCGAAGGACTGGGACCCGATCAAGAAATTCCGTGACGCCAATTTCGGCGCCATGCAGGACAGCGATCCGCGCGCGATGGAATTGCTGCGCCAGATGCGCGAAACCTGGGACAACGCGCCCACCAACAATGCGCTGGACAACCAGCCGATCCGCATTCCCGGCTACGTGGTGCCGATCGACGAAACCAAGTCTGGCCTGAGCGAGTTCCTGCTGGTACCGTACTTCGGCGCCTGCATCCACACGCCGCCGCCGCCGGCCAACCAGATCATCGACGTCAAGCTGAGCGCGCCGAACAGGGACGTGCGGATGATGGAGCCGGTGTGGGTCAGCGGGCGCCTCACCACGCTGCGGTCGACCACGGCCATGGGCGCGAGCGGGTACTCGATGGAGGCAGTCCTGGTCGAACCGTACGTGGAGAAAGAGAAAGCGCGCTAGTTGCGGTACCCAGTCCTGCGCGGGTGCGCTCTGCAGTAAGGGCGCGCCCTCGCCGCAGAGCCAGCCGCCGCCGCCAGTTGCTACGGCTTGTGAACGACGTCCACACCGAGCCTGGTGCCGGGCGCGTGGCAGCCTTCGCACGATTCAAACACCTTGCCTCCATAAAGTAGATCGCCCTGTGTCGCGGTACCGAACGAGGCGCCCGCGGTCTTGATGTGTGTCTGGACCGCCTTGGCGTCGTGGCACGACGTGCAGGTCGCGGCCTGCGGCGAGATAACTTGCCAGTTCAGCGGGTCAGTCACCCCGGTCGCCTTGAACACCACCGAGCCGAGCACGCTCTTGTCCTGCTTCCAGGAGTCGTTCACGTGGCAACCGGCGCAGTTGGACAGTTTGCCGGGATAGGCCACTTCGGCCGTGAAGTTGGTGGTGACGCCCGGGTACAGGCTGCCGTCCGGGCGCGTCAGGCACGTGCCCGTACCGAGTGGCTGTCCGCCCGCGACCTTGTTCGTGCCGTCCTTGTTGTATTCGCCGCCGACGTTCATGCAGTGCGTGAACGGATAGGTGCGCTTTTCCTTGGCGTGGATGCCGTGGATGAACCGCTTGGACTGGTAGGACTCGTGCAGGAAGCTGCTGGTGTTGCCGGTTGCAAGCTGGCTGTCACCTGAGACCGCGCCCGTGCTTCCGTCGGTCATCAGCGTATAGGCTGCCGGCAGGTTGGCGTTGTGGCAGACCGAGCAGCCTTCGGAATTGTTGCGCAGGCCCTTGTGGAAGTCCGGCTTGCTGCCCGAGCCGGTGGGCAGGCCAACAATGGCGTGGCAGTTGTTGCACTTGTCGTTGCTCACGATCTGGCGGCGCGGGCTGCCGGAGGCGGCGCCGCTGGCGACGTTGACTTCGTAGATCGCGTTCTTCACCGGTACATAAGCCAGGTCCGCGCTCGTGATGGCCGGGACGGCCCCCATTGGCGTGCGGCTCGCCGGGTCGAGCCGGCGCTCGGCCACGGAGCCGGTCATTAGCACGCGGGCATTGCCCTTCGCGCCCGCGGGAATCTGAATGTCGGCGGTGTAGTGGTGGCTGCCGTCGTCGGAGCCGCGGTACATCGCCCAACCGGCGCCACTTGCGGTCACATCGTCGGCGGTGACGCCCGCCAGCGTTTCAGCGCCGACCTGGATCGTGAACATGCCGAACTTGTTCGGCGCCGCGCTGAATTTGGCCGGATCCATCTGTGCGTCCCAGCGGTAGTTGGCGTTGCAGCTCGGGATCGAGGCACCCGCGAAGTCCGTGGTGGCGGTCCCGTTGCAGCCTTCGCGCAGGTCGTAGGCGGCACCGGTGGCCGGATTGACGACAGAGTACTTCACGGTCAGCAGACCGGTGGCGGTGGCCGTCGCGGCTTTCTTGAGCGTGACGCCTTCGATCTTGCCCTGGTACAGCGCCGCGTTAGCCAATTCCTGGACCCAGTGCACCTTGTCGGCGCCGAGCGAACTGCCGGCGACATGGCACGAGCGGCAAGCGGAATTCGGAATGGCGGCTGCCGAGGCGCCGATCTTCATCATCGTGACGTGGGTCGAGTACCAGGTGCCGCCGGCGCCGGACACGTGGCAGCTCAGGCAGGCTTCCTTGCTGGGCACGCTCTTCCAGTTGTCGCCCTGGGGCGTGCCGGGATTGGCGCCATCATGACACTTGGCACAGTTCCTCAGGGGCTGCGGGAAGCCGACGTCCGAGTAGTCGTACTTGATGTCGAAATAGCCCCAGATGGCGTAGTCCTCGCCGTTCTCATGCAGCATCCGGCCCGCATGGATCTTGTGCACCATGGTGGACAGCGTGAGCACGTTGCCGCTGTTGGCGTCGGCCGAGCCGGGGTTGTGGCACATCACGCAGAACTGCGTGTCGACGTAGGCGTTGCCGTGCAGCGA
>DATNBX010000281.1:0-12088 GCA_035571795.1 Ramlibacter sp. | reverse complement strand
AGCATGCCGGGCGTGCAATAGCCGCATTGCAATGCATGCTCCTCGTGAAAGGCCTGCTGCAGCGCGTGCAGCACGCCGCCCTGCTCCAGGCCCTCGACGGTCAGCATTTCCGCGCCGTCGCACTGGACCGACAGCACGGTGCAGGCCTTGACCGACATGCCGTCCACGTCCACGGTGCAGGCACCGCAGTGCGAGGTCTCGCAGCCGATGTGGGGCCCGGTGTGGGCCAGCCGCTCGCGCAGCGTATGGATCAGCAGCTCGCGCGGCTCGACTTCCACCTCGACACTCTTGCCGTTGAGCTTGAAGGAAACCTTGTGCGTGTTCGCCATCTTGCGACTCCCGGTTGCAGTGACCTATGCCTTGACGGCCCGCGCGTGAGCCGTTTGCAGCGCGCGCCGCGTCATTTCGCCGCACATGGCCACCTTGTAGGCCGCGTCGCCGCGCTGGTCGGGCGTGGGGTCGCAGACGCTCATGGCCAGGCGGGCCGCCTCGTCGAGGCTGGCCTCGTCGATCGGCTTGCCGGCGAGATAGTCCTCGGCGGCGCGGGCTTTCAGCGCCGTCGGGCCGACATTGGTCAGCGCGATGGCGGCCTTGGCGACGTTTGCACCAGTCATTTGCAGCAGCACGGCGGTCGCCGCGGTGGCGAAGTCTCCGGTCTTGCGCTTGAGCTTGCTGTAGGACCAGCCGGTGCCGCTGTCCGGAATCGGAATCCGGATCTGGGTCATGATCTCGCCGTCCTGCAGCAGTGTCGAGTACAGGCCCAGGAAGAAGCCGTCGGCCTTGACGACGCGCTCACCGCCCGGGCCTTTCAGCACGAATGCCGCATCGAGGGCCAGCATCAGGGCCGGATGGTCGTTGCCGGGGTCGCCGTGCGAGATGTCCCCGCCGATGGTGCCCTTATAGCGCACCTGCGGATCGGCAATCCAGCCGGCGCCTTCGACCAGCAGCGGCACCTTGTCCGCCAGCAGCTGCGAGTGCAGCAGCTCGTGTTCGGTCGTCATCGCTCCGATATGGATCTCGCCCCCGACCTGTGCGATGCCGCGCAGGTCCGGGATTCGCGCCAGGTCGATCAGATGACCGGGCTGGGCGAACCGCAGCTTCATCATCGGCAACAGGCTATGTCCTCCCGCCAGCAACTTGGCGTCGGGGCCCAGGCCGGCAAGCAGCTTGATCGCATCGGCAACCGAGCGCGGGGCGTGATAGTCGAATCCGGATGGAATCATGATCACTGTCTCCTGGTGGAGCTTGACGGACCCGGGCGCGCGCACCCACGATGAACCCCCGGGCTGCGAAGCGTGATTAGAGCACCAACACAGCGCCGGCGCACTGGCCAAAACGCGCATCCGGCATCGCATTTCGAACTCTCATCCCAGCTGTAAAGGCAGTGCCGAGGTGCCACGGCCGAGCCCGGCTTGAAGAGCACGCGGGCACGGACGAGTTCGACGTTCTCGACTAGTGTTCTGGCGCGAGCCCGACGATGGTTTGAAAGCCACCCCAGAACATGCGCTTGCCGTCGAACGGCATCTTTGAAGGGTCCATCGACTCCTTGAGCTGCGGGTCCTCCATGACTGCCTTGCTGATACGGTCGCGATCCTCTTTGTTCCGATACACGACCCAGGCCAGCGCGATTACCTCGTCGTCCTTGAGCTGCAATGCCTGCGGAAACGACGTGACCTTGCCGGGCTGAACGTCATCACTGATCGAGTCGGAGTAGTACAGTGCGCCGCGCCGAACGTGAGCATTGCCCCATTCCGCAGACATGCGCTTGTAGGTATCGAGGTTGGCACGGGGAACGGGGATGACGATGGCCTCGATGTAGTGCGACATGAATCCTCCACAGGGTCAAAACCGATTTGAGCGATGGCGTCCGCCGCAGTTCCAGAGCGGACAGTAGTGAACGTCGGCTAAGGAGGATCGAATATTGATGCCCGCCGGTCCTCCTGCCGAGCGCATACGATTTCGCATCGGTCAGTGAAATCCCTGAGCCTTTGCCGAAATAAAGTACATACAAGTCGCCTCGCAGTATCAATCGCGCGACCCGGAACACCTATCGTTCATCCGTCGGCGCCAATGGCGGGGCCAGCGTCGCACGGCTCTCAACTGACAGGCTTTCAGGAGACAACCAGATGAAACTCAAAGCGACATTGGCACTAGCCGCCGCGATGGCGATTGCTGGCATGGCTCACGCGGCCACCGAGCTGGTCATTGCCACCGTGAACAACGGCCACATGATCGAGATGCAGAAGCTCACCAAGAACTTCGAGCAGGCGAACGCCGACATCAAGGTCAAATGGGTGACGCTGGAAGAAGGCGTGCTGCGCCAGCGCGTCACCACCGACATCGCCACCAAGGGCGGCCAGTTCGACATCATGACGATCGGCATGTACGAAACGCCGATCTGGGGCAAGAAGGGCTGGCTGCAGGAGCTCAAGCCCGACGCGGCTTACGATGTGGACGACCTGCTGCCGGCGATGCGCAACGGCCTGTCCGTGGACGGCAAGCTGTTCGCGGCGCCGTTCTACGGCGAGAGCTCGATGCTGATGTATCGCAAGGACCTCGCCGACAAGGCCGGGGTGCAGCTGGGCGACCGGCCCACCTGGGCGCAGGTGAAGGACTTGGCGGCCAAGATCCACAATCCAAAGGAAGGCGTCTACGGCATCTGCCTGCGCGGCAAGCCGGGCTGGGGCGACAACATGGCCTTCATCACCACTCTGGCCAACACCTATGGCGGTCAATGGTTCGACATGAACTGGAAGCCGCAGCTCGACTCCAAACCCTGGCACGAAGCCATCAATTCCTACGTGGACCTGCTGAAGAACTATGGCCCGCCCGGCTCGTCGGCCAACAGCTTCAACGAAATCCTGGCGCTGTTCAATTCCGGCAAATGCGGCATGTGGGTGGACGCGACCATCGCCGCCAGTTTCATCAGCGACCCCAAGCAGTCCAAGGTAGCGGACAAGGTGGCCTTTGCCCAGGCACCCACGGCCGTGACACCGAAGGGCGCCAATTGGTTGTGGGCCTGGGCCCTGGCGATCCCGTCCGGCTCCAAGCATGTGCCTGAGGCGCAGAAGTTCATCAACTGGGCGACGTCCAAGGAATACATCCAGCTGGTGGGCAAGACCAATGGCTGGGGCACGGTGCCCACCGGTACGCGCAAGAGCACCTACGCCAACGCCGAATTCCTCAAGGCCGCGAAATTCGCCACGGCCGAGAAGGCGGCCATCGACACCGCCAATCCGAACGACAGCACGTTGCCCAAGAGCCCCTATGTCGGCGTCCAGTACGCCGCCATTCCCGAGTTCCAGGCCATCGGCATCGCGGTGGGCCAGCAGATGAGCGCGGCGCTGAGCGGCAAGACAACGGTCGACGCGGCGCTCAAGGCTTCGCAGAACGCGGCCGACCGCGAGATGAAAAAGGGCGGCTACTACAAGTAAGCCTGCGGCGAGCCGACGATGAACCGCTTCCTGCCCCGCGCCCTGATGGCGCCGGCGGTGGCCACGCTCTTCCTGTGGATGATCGTGCCGCTGCTGATGACCATCTACTTCTCGCTGATCCGCTACAACCTGATGCAGCCGGAGGCCATCGGATTCGCAGGGCTGGCCAACTACGAGTACTTCGTCACCGATCCGTCTTTCGCCACGGCGGTGGGCAACACGCTGCTCCTGCTGGGCACGGTGATCGCCATCACCGTCGTCGGCGGCGTCGCCCTGGCCCTGCTGATCGACTCGCCCTTTCCCGGTCGCGGCGTGGTGCGCCTGTTGCTGATCTCGCCATTCTTTGTCATGCCCACGGTGAACGCGCTGCTGTGGAAGCACATGATGATGAATCCGATCTACGGCGTGCTGGCGCAGGTCTGGCTGTTCTTCGGCGCCGAGCCGATCGACTGGCTCACCGACTTGCCGCTGGGAAGCGTCATCATCATGGTCGCCTGGCAGTGGCTGCCGTTTGCCACGCTGATCTTCATCACGGCGCTGCAGTCGATGAATCGCGAACAGCTGGAGGCCGCCCGCATGGACGGCGCCAACTACCTGCAGCAATTGCGCTTCATGGTGCTGCCGCACCTGGGCCGTTCGATCGCCGTGGTGGTGATGATCGAGATGATTTTCCTCATGAGCGTGTTCGCGGAAATCTTCACAACGACCGGCGGCGGGCCGGGCGACGCCAGCACCAACATTGCCTTCCTGGTATTCAAGCAGGCGCTGCTCAACTTCGACGCGGGCGTGGCCTCGGCCGGTGCCATGTTCGCGGTCCTGCTGGCCAACATTGCAGCGGTGTTCCTGATCCGCATGATCGGCAAGAACCTGGACTGATGCCATGCATGACCCCACTTCCCTCCCGCTGCCGGCGCAGGCCGTGCGTCAACCCGCGTCCTGGCTGTTGCGCCTGAACATCGCGCTCGTCGCGCGCACGGCGGCGGCTTGGGCTGTCACCTTGCTGTTGTTCTTCCCGCTCGGCTGGCTGATCCTCACGGCCTTCAAGACCGAGCTGCAGGCCATCAACGTGCCGCCGCTGTTCGTGTTCCCGCCGACGCTGGAAAATTTCGCGGAGGTCCAGCAGCGCAGCGACTATCTGCTGTATGCGAAGAACTCCATCATCACCAGCGTCTTGTCCACGCTGATCGGCCTGGCAATTGCGGCGCCCGCCGCCTACTCGATGACGTTCTTCCGCACCAAGCGCACGCGCGACATCCTGATGTGGATGCTGTCGACCAAGATGATGCCGGCCGTGGGCGCGCTGGTGCCGATTTACGTGCTGGCACAGAAGAGCCAGCTGCTGGACACCCAGCTCGGGCTGATCATCGTCTTCACGCTGAGCAACCTGCCGATCATGGTCTGGATGCTGTACTCGCACTTCAAGGACATTCCGCACGAAATCCTGGAGGCCGCGCGCATGGACGGCGCCACGCTCTGGCAGGAGTGCCGCATGGTGTTGATGCCGCTGGCCATGGGCGGGCTGGCTGCCACCGGCCTGCTGTGCCTGGTGCTGGCGTGGAACGAGGCGTTCTGGGCGCTCAACCTCACTTCCGCGAGAGCGGGCACGCTGGCCGCGCTGATCGCTTCATATTCGAGCCCGGAAGGGCTGTTCTGGTCCAAGCTCTCGGCCGCGTCGCTGATGGCCATCGCGCCCATCGTCGTGTTCGGCTGGTTCACCCAGAAGCAATTGGTGCAGGGCCTGACCTTCGGCGCTGTGAAGTAAGCGCACTTATCGGGGAGAAAGACATGTCATTCCTCCAATTGAAGGGCATCGAGAAGGCGTTCGGCGACGTCCACGTCATCCAGGGCATCGACCTGGCGATCAACAAGGGCGAGTTCGTCGTCTTCGTCGGTCCGTCCGGCTGCGGCAAGTCGACGCTGCTGCGGCTGATCGCGGGGCTTGAAACGGCCACCGGCGGTTCGATCGAACTGGACGGACGCGACATCACGCAATTGCCTTCGTCCAAGCGCGACCTGGCGATGGTGTTCCAGAGCTATGCGCTCTATCCGCACATGAGCGTCTACGAGAACATGAGCTTCGCGCTGCGGCTGGCCAAGGCGGACCCGGCGGTGATCAAGGACAAGGTCGAGCGCGCCGCCCAAATCCTGAACCTCGGGGCGTACCTGCAGCGCACGCCGCGCGAACTGTCGGGCGGGCAGCGCCAACGGGTGGCGATCGGGCGGGCCATCGTTCGATCGCCCAAGGTCTTCCTGTTCGACGAGCCGCTATCGAACCTGGACGCCGCATTGCGCGGCCAGACCCGGGTGGAAATCGCCAAGCTGCATCGCGAGTTGGGCGCCACCACCATCTACGTCACGCATGACCAGGTCGAGGCCATGACGCTGGCCGATCGCGTGGTGGTGCTGCGCGAGGGCCGCATCGAGCAGGTCGGCACGCCCCTCGAACTGTATGACCGGCCGGCCAGCCGGTTCGTGGCGCAGTTCATCGGCACGCCGCAGATGAACGTGGTGGCGGCGACCGGCCTGCCGCAGCTGCAATCCGCGCTGGGCGTGCGCCTGCCCGGCGACGGCGCAGTCGGCCTGCGGCCGGAAAACGTTGCGCTCAGGGCGCCTGGCCACGGCCACTTCGACGGCCGGGTCGAGCTGGTCGAGGCGCTGGGCGCCGAAACCCTGATCTACGTGAGCACCGAGGGCGGCGCCCAGCTCACCTCGCGCCAGAACACCCGCACCGCGCTGCGCCCCGGCGACAGCGTCGGCGTGGAACTGGACGCGAGTGCGGCGCATCTGTTCGACGCGCAGGGGCACGCGATTCCCGCAGCAGCCATGCATTGACCGCGGCGCGCCGAAGACCATGGCCGGCCCCGCGTCCGATTCCGCGACCCCGCTCGTGATGTTGCATCTTGGGCTGGGTTCATTCCACCGTGCCCACCAGGCGGTTTACCTGCAACGGCTGCTGGATGCCGGCGACATCGGCTGGGTGCTGGCCGCCGGCAACATTCGCCCGGACATGGCGGAAACCATCGCCGCCCTGCGGGCCCAAGCCGGCGTCTACACGCTGGAGACCGTGACGCCGGCGGGCGAGCGCAGTTACTCGCAAATCGCGTCCATCCGCACCGTGGTGCCATGGGACGCAGCTCTGTCCGGCCTGGTCGCGAGCGGCGCCAACGCCGCGACCCGCATCATCTCCTTTACCGTGACCGAGGCAGGCTATTACCTGGATCCGGCGAACCGGTTGGATCTCGGCGCGCCCGACATCGCGGCGGATCTGAGCGCCGCCCGGCAGGGCCGCCCCGGCAGCACGATCTACGGCGCCCTCACGGCCATCCTGCGCGAACGCATGGCACGCGGGGCCGGCGGGGTCACCCTGTTGAACTGCGACAACCTGCGCCACAACGGCAAGCGCTCGCGCGCCGGCCTGCTGCAGTTCATCGAACTGGCCGGCGACACGCGCCTGCTGGCCTGGGTCAAGGCCAACACCACCAGCCCCAACGCGATGGTCGATCGCATCACGCCACGG
Organism: Ramlibacter sp.; assembly: GCA_035571795.1. Taxonomy (GTDB): domain Bacteria; phylum Pseudomonadota; class Gammaproteobacteria; order Burkholderiales; family Burkholderiaceae_C; genus Ramlibacter. Next base: position 5,137 of record DATNBX010000281.1, on the reverse strand, counting down.
CCCACCGCCGAGGTGGCGCAACGCGTGAAGGCCGCCACCGGCCGCGACGATCCCGCAGCGCTGATGGCCGAGAGCTTCATTCAGTGGGTGATCGAGGACGATTTCATCAACGGCCGCCCGGGCTGGGAAAAGGTCGCTGTCGAGATGGTGGACTCCGTGGATGCGCACGAGGAGGCCAAGATCCGCCTGCTCAACGCCACGCACAGCTGCATCGCCTGGGCCGGCACGCTGGCCGGCTACAACTACATCCACGAGGGCACCCGCGACGAGCGGATTCGCCGGATCGCATACGACTACGTCACCCAGGACACGATTCCGGTGCTCAGCCCCAGCCCGATCGACCTGGAAGACTATCGCGATGTGGTGCTGGAACGCTTCGGCAATGCGGCACTGCGCGACACCAACCAGCGCGTCGCGATGGACGGCTTCGCCAAGATCCCGGGCTTCATCGCGCCCACTGTCCGCGAGCGGCTGGCGCGCGGCGAAAGCATCCAGGCCGTGGCAATGCTGCCCGCGCTGTTCCTGGCCTGCCTGCAGCGTTGGCACCGCGGGCGGCTGCCCTATGCGTATGAGGACCAGGCCATGGACCCCGCCGTGGCCCACTCGATCTGCGCCGCGGCCGATCCCGTGGCCGCCTTTGCGGACAACGCCGTGCTCTGGGGCCCCCAAGCGGGAAATCCCCGCCTGGTTGGCGCGCTGCGCGGCGCCGCCGAACAGATTGCACATTTCGAAAAGGAGTACGCATGAACGGCCGCCTGCAGGACAGACATGCCTTGCTCACCGGTGCAGGGGGTGGGATCGGGCTCGCCGTCGCGCAGGCTTACCTGGCGCAGGGCGCGCTTTGTACCGTGGTCGACATCGCGTCCACGGCACCGGAGGCAGTGGCGACTATCCTGGCCGCCCATCCCGGGCGGCTCCAGTACCTGGCCGCCGACATCACCCAGGCGCCACAAATTGACACCATGATCGACGCCGCCGAGGAGCGCTTCGGCGTGCCGCAAGTGCTCTTCAACAACGCCGCGGTGTTCGACCTGGCGCCGCTGCTGGAAAGTGACGAAGCGATGTACGAGCGCCTGTTCGCGGTCAACGTCAAGGGCATGTTCTTCGTGATGCAGAAGGTGCTGGCGCGCATGGTGGCACGCAAGGTGCGCGGCGCGGTGATCAACATGGCCTCCCAGGCGGGCCGGCGCGGCGAGGCGCTGGTGGCGCACTACTGCGCGAGCAAGGCTGCCGTGATCAGCTACACACAATCGGCCGCGCTGGCCATGGCGCCGCATGGCATCCGGGTCAATGGCATCTCCCCCGGCGTGATCGACACGCCGATGTGGCAGCAGGTGGATGCACTGTTCGCGCGCTACGAAGGGCTCGCTGCGGGCCAGAAGAAGAAGCAGGTTGGCCTGGCCGTGCCGCTGGGCTACATGGGCAGCCCGGCGGATATTGCGGGCGCGGCCGTGTTCCTGGCCAGCGACGAAGCCTCCTACATCACCGCCCAGACACTGAATGTGGACGGCGGCAACGTCATGAGCTAACCTCGATCAGGTGTCCGCCATGGCCAGCATGATGTCTCGCCGCCGCAGCCTTCCGCGCCAGCGCCAGCCGGAGCTCGAGCACGACTATTCGCGCAGTCCGGCGCTGGGTTATGAGCCGCCGGAAACCGGCCTCATCCGTTGCCTGGCGCATGGCTTTCCCACGCCGCTGGCGCGCTGGCACTACCACGAGGAATACGAGCTGCACCTGATCGTGGCCTCGTCGGGCAAGGCCTTCGTCGGCGACTACATCGGCTACTTCCAGCCCGGTCATCTGGTGTTGACAGGCCCGCGCCTGCCGCACAACTGGATTTCATTCGACCTGCCCGAGGGCGGCATCGAAGAGCGCGACCTGGTGATCCAGTTTCCGCACGCACCCGTCGAGCAGGCCGCCGCCCACATTCCTGAAATGGCCGAGGTATTGCCTCTGCTGGAGCGTGCCCGCCACGGCGTCGAGTTTTTCGGTTTGTCCGAACAGGCGGCCGACCATTGGCACCAGATCAAGGCCAGCCACGGACTCGCGCGGCTGGGCATTTTCTTCGAGTTCCTGAGTGAGCTCGCGCGTTGCACCGACTACCGCCTGCTGTCGCACGCGCAGATGCAAAGCGTGGACGACAACGCCGAACTCGACCAGATCGACGCGATCGTCAGCCGCATCACCGACAACCTGGCCCAGCCATTGTCCGCCGCCGATCTGGCGGCCGAGCTGGACATGACCGAAAGCCGCTTCTCGCGTTTCTTTCGGCGCGCCACCGGCAACACCTTCACCGATTTCGTGAACCAGGTGCGCATCAACCGCGCCTGCCAGCTGCTGATGGAGTCGGACCGCTACATCACCCAGATCTGCTACGAAGTCGGCTTCAACAACATCGCCAACTTCAACCGGCGCTTCCTCGACATCAAGGGCATGACACCCAGTGAGTTCCGGCGCCAGGTGGACAGCCGCTTCGGGTTGAAGCACTAGTATGTTTCTCGGGATCGACCTGGGCACCTCGGGTGTCAAGCTGGTGTTGCTCGAAGACAGTCATCGCGTCGTGGCGCTGGCCGATGCCGCGCTGGAAATTTCGCGCCCGCATCCGCTGTGGAGCGAGCAGGACCCGCAGGATTGGTGGGACGCTCTGTGCCAGGCGATGGAGCAGCTGCGCGGCCTGGCCCCGCAGGCACTGGCGGCGGTGCGCGCCATCGGCCTGTCGGGGCAGATGCACGGCGCCGTGCTGCTGGATGCGGGGCAGCGCGTGCTGCGCCCGGCGATGCTCTGGAACGATGGCCGGGCGTTCGCCGAGTGCGCGGCGCTGGAGCGCATCGAGCCGCGCTCGCGCGAGATCACCGGAAATCAGGCGATGCCCGGTTTCACCGCTCCCAAGCTGCTATGGCTGCGCCGCCATGAGCCGAAGATTTTCGCGCAGGTGCGCACCGTGCTTCTGCCGAAGGACTGGCTGCGCCTGAAGCTGACGGGCGAGCGGGTCAGCGACATGTCGGATGCGTCGGGCACGCTGTGGCTGGACGTCGCGGCGCGGCGCTGGAGCACTGCGATGCTGCAAGCCTGTGGCCTGACGGCCGGTGACATGCCGCGCCTCGTGGAGGGCAGCGCGGTCGGCGGCGAACTGCTGGGCGACCTGGCGCAAGCCTGGGGCCTGCCCGCATCGGTGCCGGTGGCCGGCGGCGCCGGCGACAACTCGGCCAGCGCGGTGGCTGTGGGCGCCGTGCGCGCGGGACAAGGGTTCGTCTCGCTCGGCACCTCCGGCGTGATCTTCCTGGCCGGCGAGGCCTTCCAGCCCGCTCCGCATTTGGGTATCCATGCCTTCGCCCACGCGCTGCCCGGCCGCTGGCACCGGATGTCGGTGATGCTGAGGGCTGCCAGCGCCCTCAGCTGGGTTACGCGCCTGACCGCGCAGCGAGACGAGGCAGCGCTGCTCGCACAGGCGGCGCTGCTGCGACCGGCGGAACGCGGTCGGGCGCCGTTGTTCTTGCCCTATCTGTCAGGCGAGCGCACGCCGCACAACGACCCGCGGGCCAGCGGTGTGCTGGTGGGATTGCGCGCGGACCATGGTCCGGGCGATATCGGCTATGCGGTAGTGGAAGGTGTGGTGTTCGGGCTCGTGGACGGCTGGAGGGCGATGGTCGGCGACACGCCGCAAATCGAAGAACTCGCATTGGTTGGCGGCGGTGCACGCAGCGAACTGTGGGCTCAATTGCTGGCCTCGGGCCTGGGTTGTCGCTTGCGCCGGCAGGAGGGCGCGCAGGCCGCGGCCGCCATCGGTGCCGCGCGCCTGGGCTGGCTGGCTGTCGGTGGCGACGAATCCCGGGTCTGCCCGGCACTCCAGGGTGGCCGCGTCTTCGAGCCCGACCCGCGTGAAGCCTTGCAGCTGCAGCCGCGCTATGAACGCTTTCGCGCGCTGTATCCGGCGCTATCTCCGCATTTCGCAGCCATGGCGGAGATGGTCCAATGAGTGGGACGGGCGCCATCACCGTCATCGGCGAAATGCTGGTCGACCAGTTCGATTCGGGCCCGGTCGTCGGCGGCGCGCCCTTCAACGTGGCCCGCCATCTTGCGGCGTTCGGCCATGCGCCGGTGATGCTCAGTGCGATCGGCACGGATGCGAATGGGCAGCTCCTGCTCGGCGAGATGGACCGTTACGCCATGTCCAGGGCGGGCATCCAGCGCACGCCCCGCTATCCCACCGGCGTCGTCGAGGTGAGGATGAATAGCGCCGGGTCGCACCAGTTTCTCATCCCGGACGGGTGCGCCTGGGACCACATCGAGCTGGAGCCGGCCCGGTCTGTGCTGAATCCGGCGCACAACCCGGGCTGGCTGTATGCGGGCACGCTCGCGTTGAGGAGCCCCGTGTCGGGTGCCACGCAGCTGGCCCTGATGCAAAGCCACCGCGGTTCCCGTTACCTGGACATCAACTGGCGCGAAGGGCACGTGGAGCGCGGCGCGGCGATGCAGGCGGTCGCGCTGGCCGATGTGCTGAAGGCGAACGAGGACGAGCTGGCCATGCTTTGCCGCTGGTTCGGTGCCTCACCGCCCGCCACGGCGACAGCGGCCGCCCTGGAGGACGCCGCACGCGAGCTGTACGGCCGCCTGTCACTCGACTTGTTGCTGGTCACGTTAGGGCCTGCAGGAGCGATGGCGGTTGACGGGCACGGTGTCACCCGCTTCGAGTCGCCCCGGCCCGTTCACCTGATCGATACCGTGGGAGCGGGGGATTCCTTCTCGGCGGTCGTGTTGGCCGCATTCCTGCGCGGCTGGGACATGCGCACGACGCTGCAGCGGGCCACCGAGTTTGCCGGGCGAATCTGCGAAGTCAGGGGGGCGGTTCCGGCAAGCCTGGATTCATACGACGAGTGGACTGCGGCTTGGCGCCCTCAACGCTAGGAACCGTCCCATGGCCTACGCTGGACGGCGCGCCTGCGGACCCATCAACCTGCAGGTCGCTTGTTCGAAAGTAGTTACGAGGCGGCGGAGTGCTTCAGCCAGCGAAAGGCAGGCTGCGATGTCTCTTTCCAGTCAGCTTCGCCACCGCATTCGCGATGGCGGGCGCGATCGGCGGCACCGAGGGTTCCCCGACGCCCGTGGGCGGATCGCCCGACGGCACGATGTGCACTGA
>DATNBX010000280.1:0-7703 GCA_035571795.1 Ramlibacter sp. | reverse complement strand
CTCCGTTGCGGAGAAGATCGCGCTGACCGAGCCCAGCGGCGAGATTTCGGCCGAACGCAGGGACGTCACGCTGGTCGTGGCCGATGTTCGAAATTTCTCGGCGTACTGCGAATTGCGCAGCCCCGAAGATGCGGCGCGGGTTCTGCACCGCTTCTACAGCACTGCCAGCGCCGTGATCGAATCGCATGGCGGCGTGGTCGAAGAAATGGTCGGCGATAGCCTCGTTGCCGTTTTCAATGGCTCGAGGCCCTGCGCTGACCACCCGGCCAAGGCACTGGCTGGGGCACGGGAGCTGTGGCAGCGGTGCAGCGAGGATCTTCCCAATGTCCCACCACAGGGGCTGGAGCCGCTGGGGCTCGGGGTGGGTGTGGAAAGCGGTATGGCCTTGCTCGGAAGTTTTGGTCCGGCGGGGCGGCGCGTTCACTCGGTGCTGGGCCTGACGGTCACCGTGGCGATGCGGCTGCAGGAAATGACGGCCGAACTGGCTTACCCCATCCTGGTAGGAGCCGAAACCGCCGAGCGCGTTGGTTTGTCCTTCGAGCGCAGTGAGCTTGCTCTCAAGCCTCTGGGCACATTCCTGCTTCCCGGGTTGCGGCACAGCAGCAAAGTATTTACACTGCGCAGCTTGATCCAGCCTGGCAGCGATGCGGAGCAGCAATCCTTGCGATACCTCAAGCAGCAAAACAATCTGGCAGCCTGAAAGCCGGCCTGATTTGGGTTGATGACTTCTTCAAGAGCACGGTTTACCGTGCTCATTTTTCGTCTGTGGCCGCCTTTTTCCAATCACGACCGGCCCTGCCGCACTTTTTCGACCGCAAGCTGTGGCTGGCTGCACTCGTTCTGCCGGCGGCGGCATGGGGCCAGGACGTCGGACATCCGCCGGCGAAACCCGCCGAGCCGTGTCCACTTAAAGTCGAATACCCGCTACCCTCCGACCTGCCCAACCTGCGCGCGCTGGCTGAACGCCAACAGGAGGTGTCCGGCGAGCCGGGTTGCCTGAAAAGTGCCACGTTTCACGCCTGGCGCGGCGCCACGTTGCTGGCTCTTGGCAAGCCCGACGAAGCCGTGGAGCCGCTCGAACGGGCCCTGCTGCAGGATCCGGACCTGCCTGGGGCGCAGCTCGATCTCGCGCAGGCGCTGGCGGCGCAGGGCGACACCGCTTCCGCCGTGGCTTTCCTGCGGTCGCTGCGGCAGCGCGCTGACCTGCCCATCGCCATCGGCACGGCAATCGATCGGCAGTTGGGGGGCCTGCTGATTCCCGATTTGGTGCTAAGTGGCGTCGCGCTGACCACCGACTGGCAGTCCCGCTGGCAATTCAGTGTCCTGGGCGGCGCGGACAGCAACTTGAACAACGCGCCTGCGGCCAGCGAGATCACGCTCACCCTCCCGCAAGGCAACGTTACCCTGCCGCTGGCACCCTCGTCGCAGCCGCGCCAAGGCCCAGCGGTCCTGGGCGTGGCGCAATGGCAAGGCCTGAGGCCGCGCGGCGAGTCGCTGTGGGTCCTGCAGGCGGAACTGCGGGCGCGACAGACGTCCCAGTCCGACACCAGCTACCAGCAGGGTGACCTTGCTGCGTCCTGGCTGCAGGCTCCAGCCGCACCAACGCAATGGGTGGGCCGGCTTGCCACCGGTTATCTTCGCTACGCAGGGGCGGGCCTGCTGCAGGCGACGCGCACCTCGATCCAGTACCAATGGGACGCGCTGGGTGTGACCGCGGCCAACTGGTGGCCCGACAAATTCGCAGGTTGCCGGCCGGCAGCCAGCCTGGAGCTGGAGCACCGCCGTTATCCGTCGTCGCGGGACCTGGACGGCTTGTACGAAGGCGGCGCCCTTGGGTTGCTTTGCCGGGGCAATGGCCCGCAGCAAACCAGCCAGCCCAATGGCGGCGCGTCGTCGCAATCGTTCTATAGCATCCAGGCACGCCTGGGTGACGATCGCCCAATCCGCGAAGATCGGCCAGGTGGAACTTATCGCCGCGCCGAAATCAAGGCCCAATGGGAAGGGCCGCTGATGGCAATTGGCCGATTGGGGGTGCAATGGACTACCACTCGCCAAATCGATAGACAGCCATTTAGTATTCTGTTAGGCAATCTTCCGCGGCACACCTCGCGGCATCTGCTGCAGCTCGAGGCCAGCTGGCCGATCAGCGCCGGCCTGTCGCTCGTTGGCAGTGCGGAAGCGGCGCTGCAGCGAAGCAACCTGGCGGCATTTGAAAGCCGCCAGCGCAGTATCTATCTCGGATTGCGCCGGGAGTTGATGCAATAAAACAACGTCGCAACCATTGCGTGGGTGGTGTGATGGCAATCACATTGCTCTAACAGGGGCGTTGTCTATACTTGCCCCCTGAATCGGGCGCGCTGTGCTCCTGATCAAATTCAATCCATGGATGGAGAAACTGAATGGCTATCACTACTGCCGAACGAACTCAGATCATCGAACTGACGACTCTGATGTTCGACGCCGCGCCCGGCGCTTTCTATTTGAGCCAGATCGTTGCGGTCTATGAAGGCAACGGCCGTAGTTTGCAATCGTTGGCCAACATCCTGGGTTCGACCGGGATTTACCAGTCGCTGAACCCGAACTTCCAGACGGCAACGGAATTTGCCGCAAAACTGCTGACACCGCTGGGCCTCCAAGGCGATGCGTTAGCAACTGACTTCATCGTTACCCGTTTCAATGCCGGCCAGACCAAGGCCTCGATCGTTTTTCAGGCGTTCAACGCGCTTAATGGCGTCACTACGAATGATGCTGCGAAGTACCAAGCTGCCAAGCTGGCGCTGGTGAACCTGACGACCGTCGCCGAGTTCTACTCGGTCACGGCTGGCGGTAACGCCACTGACCTCGCCACGCTGCAAGCCGTCGTGACCGGCGTCACGTCCGATCCGGCTACCGTGGTAGCGGCCGAAGCGGCGATCAACAATGGCCTCGGGCTGCCTGCCACGACCTTCGACCTGACGACCGGCATCGACACCGTCGTTGGCACGCCGGGCAACGATACTGTCATTGCGGTTCTCGATGACGCTGACCCCACCAAGGCCACCTTTACCAATCTGGATTCGATCGATACCGGCGCCGGTAACGACACTATCCTGATCAACGATCTGGACCCCGCGGGTTCCAGCTTCCCTGCCGGCGTAACCGTGAAAAATGTCGAAACGGCTGTGCTTCGTGGCGCGGGCGTCGTCGCGGTCGATGTGACCACGGCTGTCGGACTGACGAAGGTTCAAGTTACTCAGGCGACGGCCGCGACCGTTAAGGCTGCGGGCACGACAGCAGTCGAGGTAACCGGTGCTGGCGGCAACATCGTCGTTGACGGCGGTTCGACCGTTAACGTGACGGCAACGGGTGCGGGCACGAGCGTTACCGTTGGCGCCACCACGGTTTCCAAGGGTGCGGTTTCCGTGACCCATGGCAGTCTTGGAAGCGCTCTTATTGCGATCGACGGTGGTACCGACGTCACCGTGAACACTTCCGGCGTCGCGACCGGCTCCCTTACTGTCGCCAACGTTGGTCAGGGCGGCGCGGCTACGGACTTGCCCTCCGGAGCAGTGGTGGTAAACGTCACGGGTGCAGCCTATAAAGCATCTGATGCCACCGCAGCTTTTGGGGCGGTCAATGTCACGGGCGGTGCGACTGTTACCGTCAATGAAAAGGCTACCTCCTCCAGCGCGGCAGCCGCTGCTGACACCACTGTGGCGACACTGACACAAGGCGCTGTGGGCGTGACAGGTGGCGCAAGTACGACTGCCGTGACCATCCTCCAGGACGCGGCCGTACTCGCAAAGAACGCTGTTGTGGCAGTAGCAGGCGTGAAGCAAGTCGATACGGTCACTTTTATAGCTCTGGGTGCTGGCCAGGCGGTCACCGTTGACGGTTTGACCTTCACCGCCTCCAAAGCGCTGACGGCTGCCCAAGTAGCTGCTGCATTTGCCAACCTTGGCGCGGGCGCCACGCAAGGTGCTGGTGCTGCTGGCAATGGCATCTACAACGGCACGTTCGGCACCCACACCACCGGTGCGGTTACCACTGCCGGCGCGGTTGTGACCGTTGATGTGACCGCCACGGCTGCTGCCACTGGTAACACTCCGGTTGTCGTAGGAGACACAAACCCGGCCGTGGGGGTTGACGTCGCTGCCGTAAACAAGACGGCTGGCGTTACCAATGTGGACGCCGTGACTGGCGTGCTCGGCGTGGCCGGCGGCGCGGTTGGCGTGAACGGCGCCATTGCCGGTGCCGACGTGCTCACCACGGTGACCTTGGCCGGCTACGGTACTACCACGATTGCGTCAGATGCGTTGAACACGTTGACTCTGGCGAACAGCGCTGCAGCCGTCACTGTCACCAATGCTACGGCCACCACGCTGGCGTTGAGCCTGAGCGGCGTGACCGGTGGCGCAGCTCTTGCGCTGCCCACTTACACGACCTTGAACGTCGCTGCGACGGGCGCGAAATCGGCCGCAGCCATCACCGACGCAGCTGCCACTGCCGTGAACGTGTCCGGGGACCAAGCGCTGGATCTGTCGGGTTCGGCCCTGGTTGCACTCAAGACGCTGACGATCACGGGTGCCGCAGGCGTGAAGTTCGATGCCTCTGGCGCGACGGTGACTTCGGTCAACGCGTCGGGTACTTCGGGCGCCAACACGATCACGATCGACGCGTCCAAGGCAACCTATACGGGTGGCTCCGGTGCGGATACCCTGACGCTGACCTCGGCAACAGTGTCCAAGGCTGTCGACCTGGGTGCTGGCGACGACAGCGTGACGCTGGCGACGGGTACGGTCACTTTGGGGGCCAACGTCAGCGGTGGCGCCGGCACCGATACGCTGGTGATGGCGGCTGCAGATGCCGCGACGGTATCCGCAGCGGCGGTGTTCGAAACCAAGTTCGATGGCTTCGAGAAGCTGAGCCTCGGTGCTGTCGCAGGTGGTGCCACGCCGGTGGTCGATCTGCATAACATGGATGACATCAGCTACGTCATCAGCGCTGGTGGTGGTGCTCTTTCGTCGCTCACGTTGAATAACATGGGTGCCGGCGGGACGCTGGAGTTGACCGGTGCGGCTGTTGCGACCGTAGTCACTCTGACGGACGCAACCGGCACCGCCGACGTGTTCAACGTGGTCACCAAGGTGAGCACGGTTGACCTTGGCTTCGGCACTGTCTCCGCAGCAGGTGTGGAAACCGTCAACCTGACCGCAACCGACACGTCAACGACTGCAGCCATCAACACGGCCACGCTGTCGCTGCTGGATACGGCGGTCAAAGCGATCACGGTGACCGGTAACTCCAATTTGGTGCTGACGACCAATTCGAACGTGCTGTCTTCGTTGAATGCCTCGGCGATGACGGGTGCGTTGCAGGCGTCAACCAACGGCGTGGTGACGGAAACGATCACCGGCGGTTCAGGGGCTGACAATCTGACGGCTGTAGGCAATGGCAACACCCTCATTGGTGGCGCCGGCGCGGATACGCTGCATGTTGCCGGAAGCCTGAATACGCTCACGGGCGGTGCGGGTGCCGACATATTCGACGTAGCTTTCGCAGTCACCAACGTCAATAGCTATGCCACGATCACGGACGCGACTGCGGGCGACAAGATTCTGTTCAGCGGCGCGTCGGCGACGTTCCAGAATGCCGGCATCGTGTTGGCCCCGACTGCGGTGTTCCAGGACTTTGCGAATGCGGCGATCGCCACGTCGGCAGATGGCGGAGTTTCGTGGTTCCAGTTCGGCGGAAACACCTACATCGTCGAAGAAGTTGTTGGCGGCGACCCCACGGCGTTCACGAACGGCAATGACATCATTGTCCAGCTTGCGGGCGTGGTCGATCTGAGCACTGCGTCGTTCAGCTCCAGCGCCCACACGCTGCTGATCGTGTAATTTCTCGGACGAGAGGCATCAAGGACCCCGGCGCTCGCGCGCCGGGGTTTTTTTCATCTGGGGGATCCGCCCATGACCGACTGGACCGCCGGCTATGTGGCCGACATCGGCTATACATTCGGCTACTACACTGAACTTAACCCGTTGCGGGTCAAGCAGGCTTTCCTCAACGCAGGCCTTGCGTGGCCCGAGTTCGGCACTGCCTGTGAACTTGGATTTGGCCAGGGATTGAGTGCCAACATTCACGCCGCTGGTGCAGCAACAAGGTGGCACGGCACGGATTTCAATCCGGCCCAAGCCGGCTTCGCCCAGGAACTGGCAGCGGCATCCGGGTCGGGCGCGCGACTGTACGACGAAGCCTTTGCGGATTTCGCAAACCGCGCCGATTTGCCGGAATTCGATTTCATCGGCCTGCATGGCATCTGGAGCTGGATTTCGGACGAGAACCGCGCAGTTATCGCCGACTTCCTGCGGCGCAAACTCAAGGTGGGTGGCGTTCTCTATATCAGCTACAACACCATGCCGGGCTGGGCCGCCTTTTCGCCCATGCGCCATCTGATGACCGAACATGCGGACGTCATTGGCGCGGAGGGCCATGGCATCGTCAGCCGCATCAACGGGGCGCTGGATTTCACGGAAAAGCTGCTGGCGACGAATCCCGCTTATGCACGGGCGAATCCGCAGATCGCCGAGCGGATCAAGATGATCAAGGAGCAGAACCGCCACTACCTGGCGCACGAATATTTCAATCGCGATTGGCTCCCGATGCACTTCGCCACGATGGCCGACTGGCTGGAGCCGGCCAAGGTCGCTTTCGCCTGTTCCGCCCATTACCTGGACCATATCGACGCCATCAACTTGACCGCCGAACAGCAGGAGTTCCTGAAGCAGATACCGGACACGATGTTTCGCGAGAGCACGAGAGACTTCATGGTCAACCAGCAATTCCGCCGGGACTATTGGGTGAAAGGGCCGCGCAAGCTGTCGGCTCTTGAACAGGCCGAGGCGCTGCGGGCACAAAGATTCGTCTTGACCACGCACCGCCCGGATATCTCGCTGAAGGTCGGTGGGTCGTTGGGAGAGGCGACGATGACCGAGGCGATCTACAAGCCCATCCTCGATTTCCTGGCCGACCACAAGACCAGGACCTTGGGGCAGATCGAGCAGGCCGCCCTGGCGCACGGCGTCAACTTCGCGCAAATCAGGCAGGCCGCCATGCTCCTCTGCGGCACCGGCCAGCTGGCAGCGGTGCAGGATGACGCGGCAATCGCCCGGTCGAGAAAGCACACGGACAAGCTCAATGCCTATCTGATGGACAAATCGCGCGGCACCAATGACATCAGCTATCTGGCTAGCCCCGTTGTTGGCGGCGGGGTCGTGGTGGGGCGTTTCCCGCAGATGTTTCTTCTCGCCTTGGCACAGGGCAAGAAGCAGCCGGCGGATTGGGTGCAATTTGCCTGGCAAGTTCTTGCCGCCCAGGGACAAAAGCTGGTGCACGAAGGCAGGACGCTGGAAAGCACCGAAGAAAACCTTGCCGAACTCACGACCCAGGCAACTGCTTTCGCAACCAAGCAGTTGCCCATCCTGAAGGCATTGCAGATCGCGTAGCCAGGCTCGGGCGGCCCGGCTAGCCGCGCTCAACAGCAAATTGCGCTGATTACACCTGTGGCGGAATGCGACAAATGCCGCTCTGCCACCGATGGGCTGTTACACGCGCGCACCGGAATTCCTTGACGGCATAGTCCGAACGCGCTATGGAGCCGCGCGCGGCTGATCGATAGAGTGGGTCGCCTCGATACACCGACCCTGATCAGGTCCAACACGAAA
>DATNBX010000279.1:0-3879 GCA_035571795.1 Ramlibacter sp. | reverse complement strand
ACGCTGCAGGAAATGCTGACCGTCAAGTCCGACGACGTGCAGGGCCGCACCAAGGTCTACGAAAGCATCGTCAAGGGCGAGCACGCCATCGAAGCCGGCATGCCGGAATCGTTCAATGTCCTGGTCAAGGAAATCCGTTCCCTGGGCATCGACATGGAATTGGAACGCAGCTAAATCGCAGGAAGGTCACATTCAATGAAATCACTACTCGACCTGTTCAAGCAGTTCACGCCGGACGAGCATTTCGATGCGATCCGCATCGGCATGGCGTCGCCCGAAAAGATCCGTTCCTGGTCCTTCGGCGAGGTCAAGAAACCGGAAACCATCAACTACCGCACCTTCAAGCCCGAGCGCGACGGCCTGTTCTGCGCCAAGATCTTCGGCCCGATCAAGGACTACGAGTGCCTCTGCGGCAAATACAAGCGCCTGAAGCACCGCGGCGTGATCTGCGAGAAGTGCGGCGTTGAAGTCACGCAGACCAAGGTGCGCCGCGAGCGCATGGGCCACATCGACCTGGCCGCGCCCTGCGCCCACATCTGGTTCCTCAAGTCGCTACCGTCGCGACTGGGGCTGGTGCTGGACATGACGCTGCGCGACATCGAGCGCGTGCTGTACTTCGAAGCCTATGTGGTGACCGACCCCGGCATGACGCCGCTGAAGAAGTTCAGCATCATGTCGGAGGACGACTACGAGGCCAAGCGCAAGGAATACGGCGACGAATACGTCGCCAAGATGGGCGCCGAAGGCATCAAGGACCTGCTGATGGGGATCGATCTCGACACCGAGATCGAAAAATTGCGCGGCGACCTGACCGGCTCCGAGGTCAAGGTCAAGAAAAACGCCAAGCGCCTGAAGGTGCTGGAAGCGTTCAAGAAGTCCGGCATCAAGCCTGAGTGGATGGTGATGGACGTGCTGCCCGTGCTGCCGCCGGACCTGCGTCCGCTGGTTCCGCTGGACGGCGGCCGCTTCGCAACCTCCGACCTGAACGACCTGTATCGCCGCGTGATCAACCGCAACAGCCGGCTGCGCCGGCTGCTGGAATTGAAGGCGCCGGAGATCATCGCCCGCAACGAAAAGCGGATGCTGCAGGAAGCCGTGGACAGCTTGCTGGACAACGGCCGCCGCGGCAAGGCGATGACCGGCGCCAACAAGCGCGCGCTGAAATCGCTGGCCGACATGATCAAGGGCAAGAGCGGCCGCTTCCGCCAGAACCTGCTGGGCAAGCGCGTCGACTACTCGGGCCGCTCGGTCATCGTGGTCGGCCCGACGCTGAAGCTCCATCAGTGCGGCCTGCCCAAGCTGATGGCGCTCGAGCTGTTCAAGCCCTTCATCTTCTCGCGCCTGGAAGCCATGGGCATCGCCACCACGATCAAGGCGGCGAAGAAGGAAGTCGAATCGGGCACTCCGGTGGTGTGGGACATCCTGGAAGAGGTAATCAAGGAGCACCCGGTGATGCTCAACCGCGCGCCGACGCTGCACCGCCTGGGCATCCAGGCGTTCGAGCCGATCCTGATCGAAGGCAAGGCGATCCAGCTGCACCCGCTGGTGTGCGCCGCCTTCAACGCCGACTTCGACGGCGACCAGATGGCCGTCCACGTACCGCTGTCGGTGGAAGCGCAGATGGAGTGCCGCACGCTGATGCTGGCTTCCAACAACGTGCTGTTTCCCGCCAACGGCGAGCCGTCCATCGTGCCGTCGCAGGACGTGGTGCTGGGCCTGTACTACACCACCCGTGAGCGCATCAACGCCAAGGGCGAGGGCCTGGTCTTCGCCGACACCGGCGAGGTGCAGCGGGCGCTGGACGCGGGCGAAGCCGAGCTCACCGCCCGAGTCACGGTCCGCCTGACCGAGTGGAACAAGAACGAAGAGGGCGAATTCGTGCCTTCCACTTCGCTGGTCGACACGACCGTCGGCCGTGCGCTGCTGTCCGAGATCCTGCCCAAGGGACTGCCGTTTGCCAACCTGAACAAGGCGCTGAAGAAGAAGGAAATTTCCAAGCTCATCAACGCTTCGTTCCGCAAGTGCGGCCTGAAGGAAACCGTCGTGTTCGCCGACAAGCTGCTGCAAAACGGCTTCCGGCTGGCCACCAAGGCCGGTATCTCGATCGCCGTGGACGACATGCTGGTGCCGCCGCAAAAGCCCGAGATCATCAATCGCGCCGAGAAGGAAGTCAAAGAGATCGAGCAGCAATACGTCTCGGGCCTGGTCACGGCCGGCGAGCGCTACAACAAGGTGGTGGACATCTGGGGCAAGGCCGGCGACGAAGTCTCCAAGGTCATGATGGCCCAGCTGGCCAAGGAGCGGATCCTGGACCGCAACGGCAAGGAAGTCGATCAGGAGTCGTTCAACTCGATTTACATGATGGCCGACTCCGGCGCCCGCGGCTCGGCTGCGCAGATCCGCCAGCTGGCCGGGATGCGGGGGCTGATGGCCAAGCCGGACGGCTCGATCATCGAGACGCCGATCACGGCCAACTTCCGCGAAGGCCTGAACGTGCTGCAGTACTTCATTTCCACCCACGGCGCCCGCAAGGGCCTGGCGGATACGGCGCTGAAGACGGCGAACTCCGGCTACCTGACGCGCCGCCTGGTCGACGTGACCCAGGACCTGGTGGTCACCGAAGTGGACTGCGACACCCACGACGGCTCGCTGATGCGCGCCATCGTCGAGGGCGGCGAAGTGATCGAATCGCTGCGTGACCGGATCCTGGGGCGCGTCGCGGCCGAGGACGTGGTGCACCCCGAGACGCGCGCGCCAATTGCCACCGCCGGCACGATGCTGGACGAGGACCTGATCGAAGCGCTCGAGTACGCAGGCGTCGACGAGGTGAAGGTGCGCACGGCGTTGACCTGCGCCACCCGGTTCGGCATCTGTGCCAAGTGCTACGGCCGCGACCTCGGCCGCGGCGGCCTGGTCAACGTCGGCGAAGCGGTCGGCGTGATCGCGGCGCAGTCGATCGGCGAGCCCGGCACGCAGCTGACCATGCGCACGTTCCACATCGGCGGTGCCGCGTCACGCGCGGCGATCGCGTCGCATGTCGAAGCCAAGTCCACCGGCGTGATCGGCTTCAACAGCACGATGCGCTACGTGACCAACAGCAAGGGCGAGCTGGTGGTGATCGCCCGTTCCGGCGAAATCGTCATCCACGACGAACACGGAAGAGAACGGGAGCGGCACAAGGTTCCGTACGGCGCGATCCTGGCGGTGAAAGCCGACCAGCAGATCAAGGCCGGCGGGGTGCTGGCCACCTGGGACCCGCTGACCCGGCCGATCATCACTGAATTCGCCGGCAAGGTGAAGTTCGAGAACGTCGAGGAGGGCCTCACCGTCGCCAAGCAGGTCGACGAGGTCACCGGACTGTCGACGCTGGTGGTTATCAAGTTCGACCCCAAGCGCTCGGCCAAGGTGATCCGGCCGCAGGTCAAGCTGATTGACGTCGCCGGCAACGAAGTGAAGATCCCCGGCACCGATCACTCGGTGACGATCGGCTTCCCGGTCGGCTCGCTGATCCAGGTTCGCGACGGCCAGGACGTGGCTGGCGGCGAAGTGCTGGCGCGCATCCCGATCGAGGGCCAGAAGACCCGCGACATCACCGGTGGCTTGCCGCGCGTGGCCGAGCTGTTCGAGGCGCGTTCGCCCAAGGACAAGGGCGTGCTGGCCGAGATCACCGGCACCGTGTCGTTCGGCAAGGAGACCAAGGGCAAGATCCGCATGCAGATCACCGACCCGGACGGCAAAGTCTGGGAAGAGCTGGTGCCCAAGGAGAAGAACATCCTGGTGCACGAAGGCCAGGTGGTCAACAAGGGCGAATCCGTGGTCGACGGCCCGGCCGACCCGCAGGACATCCTGCGGCTGCTGGGCGCCGAAGAGCTGGCGCGC
>DATNBX010000278.1:0-18962 GCA_035571795.1 Ramlibacter sp. | reverse complement strand
TCCAGAATCGCAGCGAGGGAG
This sequence comes from Ramlibacter sp., assembly GCA_035571795.1. GTDB lineage: Bacteria > Pseudomonadota > Gammaproteobacteria > Burkholderiales > Burkholderiaceae_C > Ramlibacter. The sequence continues at coordinate 18,941 of DATNBX010000278.1, read as the reverse complement.
GCTGAGGCGATTCCCTTGCCCAGGGAAGACACCACACCGCCGGTGACGAAGACGAATTTGGTCATGTCAGGTCGGAAGCTGAGCCTCCGGGTGGTGGGAAAGCAGAATTATACGGGTCGGCACCGGACTCTCAGCTCTTTGCGTCCTGTGCGTGCGCCGGTTGGTGTTGTTCTTTGTGCGCGCAGGGATGCTACATTCCCGCCCATGAACGACCTTGCGGGCAGGCACTTTGTCCTGGGACTTTCCGGCGGCATCGCCTGCTACAAGGCGGCCGAATTGTGCCGGGCCCTGATCAAGGAGGGTGCGACGGTGCAGGTGGTAATGACCGAGGCGGCGGCGCAGTTCATCACGCCGGTGACGATGCAGGCGCTGTCCAACCGGCCGGTCTACAGCTCGCAATGGGACCGGCGCGAGCCGAATAACATGCCGCATATCAACCTGTCGCGTGAAGCCGACGCCATTCTCGTCGCGCCGTGCAGCGCCGACTTCATGGCCAAGCTGTTGCACGGCGGCGCCGATGAACTTCTGAGCCTGATGTGCCTGGCCCGTCCCATCGACAAGGTGCCGTTGCTGCTGGCCCCGGCGATGAACCGGGAGATGTGGGCGCACCCGGCCACCCAGCGCAACATGGCGCAACTGGCCGCCGACGGCGCGCACATCCTGGGCGTGGGCAGCGGGTTCCAGGCCTGCGGCGAAACCGGCGACGGCCGCATGCTGGAGCCGCCCGAGCTGCTGGAAGACATCATTGCGTTTTTCCAGCCCAAGCTGCTGGCCCGCAGGAAGGTGCTGGTGACGGCGGGCCCCACCTACGAAGCGATCGATCCGGTGCGCGGGATCACCAATCGTTCGAGCGGCAAGATGGGCTTCGCAATCGCACGGGCCGCTCGCGAAGCCGGTGCCGACGTCACGCTGGTCGCCGGGCCCGTTAGTCTGGCCACGCCGCGCGGAGTCAAGCGCATCGATGTCAGGTCGGCACTCGAGATGCTGCAGGCGACCGAGCCGCAGGCGCAGTCGGCCGACGTGTTCATCGCGACGGCGGCAGTGGCCGACTGGCGCGTCGCCAGCGCATCGGCGCAGAAGATCAAGAAGGACGGCTCGGGCAAGCCGCCCGAACTCGCCTTCACCGAAAACCCGGACATTCTCGCCACCCTCGCGCAATCGCCGCGCGCGAAAGCGGGCGCCTTGTTCTGTGTCGGCTTCGCCGCCGAAAGCCACGACCTGGTGGCCAATGCCCAGGCCAAGCGGGTGCGCAAAGGGGTGCCGCTGCTGGTGGGCAATATCGGGCCGGCCACCTTCGGCGCCGACGACAACGCTCTGCTGCTGGTGGACGAGCGCGGCACCGAGCAAATGCCGCGCGCACCCAAACTCGAACTGGCCCGGGCACTGGTCGCGCAGATTGCGCTGCGCCTTTCCTGGCGCCGCTGATTGCCGCACGCAAACCGATGAAAATCGACGTGAAGATCCTCGATCCGCGCATGGCGGATCAACTCCCGAGCTATGCGACGGCCGGCAGCGCCGGACTGGACTTGCGCGCCTGCCTCGACGAGGCGCTGACGCTGGCGCCAAACGCCTGGCGCCTGGTGCCCACCGGCATCGCGATCTGGCTGAAGGACCCCGGCTATGCGGCGCTGATCCTGCCGCGCTCGGGGCTGGGCCACAAGCACGGCATCGTGCTGGGCAACCTGGTGGGACTGATCGACAGCGACTACCAGGGCCAGCTGATGGTCAGTGCCTGGAACCGCAGCGACGTGCCGTTCACCTTGCAGCCCATGGAGCGGCTGGCACAGCTGGTGATCGTCCCGGTGGTTCAGGCCCAGTTCAACGTGGTCGAAGAGTTTCCCGCTACTGAACGAGGTGAGGGCGGTTACGGCTCGACCGGGTAGGCCACCGGGACACCGGTCTTGCGCCCACAGCCCCATCGGCAGCTTCCTACAGCCTGACGAGCACAGGAGCCTACAGCCACGCGCGGCATAGCCTGCTGCCCGGCCGCGGGCGATGGGGACCTAATGGAAGCTCGAGGTGCGCCCGCTGGGTTGCGCCATGGGTTTTCAATACAGGGAGTTTTCCATGCGTACTTCTTTCATTCCGCTCGCGTCACTCGTCGCTGTGGCTGCCGCATTGGCGGGCTGCTCCTACAACCGGACGGTATCGGTCGAACCGGCCGCAACCGTCGCGACAGTGCCCGCCGTCGTAACACCGGCACCTAGCGTCATCACCCCCGCGCCGGCGGTCGTAACGACGCCGGGGTCGGTGATCGTGACGCCCGCCAAGTAGCCGGGCGGGCAAGGGCTGAGCCTTGGGGGCTGCCGCATCGGCAGCCTCCTACAGGCTGACGAGCAGGCTCCTACAGTCACGCGCGGCATACCCTGCGGCTCGGCCGCAGGGTAACGCGACCTAATGGTTCCAGGTGGCGCCGCCGATGGGCCGTGCCGGTGTTTTAGAAAGAGCAAGGAGATTGCCATGCGTAGTTCTTCGCGTTTCATTCCGGTCGTATCCTGCGCCGCGGTTGCCGCCGCACTGGCGGGCTGCAGCTACACCCGTACGGTTTCGCTCGACGCTCCGCCCACCGCGGCGGTTGCAGTGCCGGCCCCGCCGACTGTCGTCACCGTGCCGGCTGCACCGGTTGTGGTCGCGCCTTCAACGGTGGAATTCGGCCGGGTCAGCTCCATCGAGTACTTCCCCGGCGGCACGACTTCGACCCGGATCAACGTTCCGGGCGCGATCGTAGGTGGCGTCGCCGGTGCCGTGATCGGCAACCAGGTCGGACGCGCCGTGGGCGGCCGGGATGCGGCTACGGTCCTGGGCGGCGCGGCCGGCGCGGCTGTCGGCAGCCGTACCGGCACGACTACGACCGTCATCGATCCAGCCTACCGCGTCACGATCCAGACCGATGCGGGCGCAGTGCGTATCTATGACGTGCCGGCCACCGGCGACCTGCGCGTGGGCGACCGGGTGCGTGTCGACAGCGGCGTGATTTATCGTTCCTGAACCTGTGGAGAAAAGTCATCATGCGTTCCTCTGTCCGTCTCTTGAGCGCGGCCTCGGCCGTCACCGTGTCGGCCCTGCTGGCCGCGTGCGGTGCGCCGGCTCCGTACGCCAACAACTTCCAGCAGTCGCCGCCGCCTTATTCTTCCTACCCCGCTGCTCCCGCCCAGCCCGTAGCGGCGGTTGAGTACGGCCGTATCACCAATGTGTCCATGGTCAGCGCCGGCAACGCGCCCGCGCCGAACCGCAATGTGGCCGGCGGCGTCCTCGGAGCGATCGTCGGCGGGCTGCTGGGCAACCAGATCGGCCACGGCGGCGGCCGCGGCGCGGCCACCGTGCTCGGCGCTGCCGGTGGCGCTGTCGTCGGCTCCAACATCGGAGCCAGCCGGGAGCAGAACGTGTCTTACCCGGTGTACCGCGTGACGGTGCAAACCGACCAGGGCTTCCTGCGCACTTACGACGTGAACGCTACGGGCGACTTGCGCATCGGCGATCGCGTGCGCATCGAGAACGGTGTTATCTATCTGGCGTAAACACGCCGGGGGTCAACAAGGAGTAAACACGCCGTGCGCTGTGCGCACGGCGTGAACTTTAAGGTTTGGGCTAGCTGGCTCGAAAGAAGGCTGCGCCGGCGGTACCGCTGCCGATTTCTTCTTCGGTGGCCTCGCGAACCTTCTCCACTTTCAGGTGCAGGCGGATCGCGATGCCGGCCAGCGGATGGTTGCCGTCGACCACCACGTGTTCGGGATAGATTTCGGTCACCGTGTAGATCACGTCGCGCGGCGCGTCGTCGCTGGTGCCGGGCGGCAAGCCTTCGAACCTCATGCCTTCCTCGAGCTCGACGGGGAAGAGATGGCGCGGCTCCAGGAACAGCAGCTTCTCGTGGTAGTCGCCAAATGCCTCCTCGGGTTCCAGGTGCAGGTCCAGCGCAGCGCCGGCCTCATGGCCTTGCAGGGCCTGCTCGATGCGGGGCAGCAGATCGCTGCCGCCGACCAGGAACTCCACCGGCTCCTTCAATTCGTCCAGCACCTCGCCCAGCGTATCCTTGAGCGTCCAGGTCAGCGCGACCACGCATTGCGGTGTGATTTCCATAGCAGAATTGTCGCAGCTCTCTTAATGAACGCCGCAGAACCCTCGCCACTGCTGGGCGGCTTGTCGCCGCGGCAATTCATGAGCCGCTACTGGCAAAAGAAACCGCTGCTGGTGCGCGGTGCCATACCGGGTTTCGCGCCCTTGCTGTCTCGCGCCGAACTGTTCGCGCTGGCCGCCCGCGATGAGGTGGAGTCGCGCCTGGTCGTCCGCAGCGGCGGCGACTGGACCTTGCGCCGCGGCCCGATTTCCCGGCGGGGCTTGCCGCCGCTCGCGCAGCGAGGCTGGACCCTGCTGGTGCAGGGCGCCGACTTGCACCATCCGGCCGCGCATGAACTGCTCGGGCAATTCCGGTTCGTGCCGCAGGCGCGGCTGGATGACCTGATGATCAGCTACGCGTCCGATGGCGGCGGCGTCGGGCCGCATTACGACAGCTACGACGTGTTCCTGCTGCAGGCTCAGGGGCGCCGGCACTGGCGCATCGGGCGCCAGAAGGATCTCACGCTACGCACCGGCGTGCCCCTGAAAATCCTGGCCCATTTCGAGCCCGAGGCGCACTATGTGCTCGAGCCGGGCGACCTGCTGTACCTGCCGCCGCGTTACGCCCACGACGGTGCGGCCCAAGGCGAGTGCCAGACCTACTCGATCGGGTTTCGCTCGCCGGGCCGGGGCGAACTTGCGCGCGAGTTGCTGCAGCGTCTTTCGGACCATGCCGCCGAGCGCACCGGCGATGCGGTCTATCGCGACCCGGCTCAGCCGGCCACCAGCGCACCCGGGGCGGTGCCGCCGCCACTGCAGCACTTCGCGCGCGCCGCATTGCACGCCGCGCTGAAGGATCCGCTGGCGCTGCATCGCGCGCTGGGCGAGTACCTGACCGAGCCCAAAGCCAGCGTCTGGTTCGAGGCGGGTGGCAGCGCTGCAGCGCTGCGCGGCGCCGTGCTCGACCGGCGCACGCGCATGATGTACGACCGGCATCACATCTACATCAACGGCGAGAGTCACAGCGCCAGCGGCGGCGACGCGGCGCTGCTGCGAAGACTTGCGGACCAGCGCAGTCTCGGACGGCTCGAGCTGGCGGGCTCGAGCAAGGCGGCGAAGTCGCTCCTGGCATCCTGGTGCGAAGCGGGCTGGATTCATGCAATGGAGGCAAAGCGATGACTTCAATTCCTTCCGACGGTGCTGCGGCAAGCGCGCTTCCAACCGGGCGATTCGCGGGTCGCACGGCCTTCCAGCAACTCGTGCGCGACGCACTGGCCTGCGCGGCGCGCGAAGGCTGGCGCGAAATCATTCTGAGCGATCCGAACTTCGAGGACTGGCCCCTGGGCGAGCGTGCAGTGGCGCAGTCGCTGGAGGCCTGGTCGGCGACGGGGCGCCAGTGCACGCTGCTGGCGCGGCGTTATGACGAAGTGGTGCGGCGGCACGCCCGCTTCGTCACCTGGCGCAGGACCTGGTCGCACATCATCGAAGCGAGGGCCTGTGCATCCGCCGATCCGCTGGAGCTGCCGAGCGCGATCTGGAGTCCGGGTTGGGTGCTGCGAAGGCTCGATATCGATAACTGCAGCGGCGTTGCCGGCAGCGAGCCCGAACGGCGCCTGCTGCTGCGCGACAACCTGCAGGAGTGGGTGAAGAAGAGTACGCCGTCCTTTCCCTCCAGCACGCTGGGTCTCTGATAAGCGTCGCACTTCGGGCGAACTAAAGGCGTCGGCAATACTCCGTAAGGGTTTTTGAGCTTGATTTTTCCGCATATAATTGGTGGCTGAGCAGCGGAGCTCGAGTCCCTGATGCTCAGTCATCGCGGCCATCCCGGCGGCACTGACAATTTCCGGAAATTGTTTTTCTCCCATACAAGGAAATCTGAAATGAAGAAATCGCTCCTATTGGCGACGCTGATTGCAGCCGCTGCGCTCGCCGCCTGTGGCAAGAAGGAAGAGCCGGCTCCTGCTCCCGCTCCGGCGCCCGCCGCTGCTCCCGCACCTGCTCCGGCCCCCGCCGCTCCCGCAGCCGACGCCGCCTCTGGTGCCGCCGCTGCTGCTTCGGGTGCTGCCGCTGCCGCTTCGGGCGCCGCCGCTGCTGCGACTGCTCCTGCTTCCGCCGCCTCGAAGTAATCGGGTCAGCGAAACGCTTGAAAGCCGCCCTCGGGCGGCTTTTGTCTTTGCGGGCGTATCACCCGCGTCAGCAGGACAGCCAGCCGCTGCCGCTCGCCGCGTCGGCCACCTGGATGTCCGCCTCGGCGCAGCCGAGGGCGGCCGCCAGCGCTTGCCGCGCCAGCTCCGGCCGGTTGTTGTTTTCACTCAAATGCGCAGCAATCACCTGCTTCAGGCCGCGCGGCTGGATCGCCCGCGCAATTTCCGCCGCAGCGAGGTTGGCCAGGTGGCCGTACGCGCCGCCGACGCGCCGCTTCAGGAACGCGGGATACGCGGATGCCGCCAGCATCTGGGCATCGTGGTTGCATTCGAGCAGCAGCGTGCCGCAGCCGGCCACCTGTTCCAGCACGTGGCCGGTTGCATGTCCCAGGTCGGTGAGGACGCCCAGGCGTGTCGCTCCGTCGGTGCAGGTCAGCTGCAATGGCTCGCGTGCATCGTGCGGCACGGTGAACGGCCGGATCTGCAACTCGCCCACTTCGATCGCCACGGCATCGCACGCGATGCGCAGCAGCCCGTCGAAATCGGGTTCACCGAGCGCCGCATAGGTTCCGTGGCTCATCCAGACCGGAATGCGTTCGCGCAGGGCCAGCCGGCGCGCACAGCCGATGTGATCCTTGTGTTCATGGGTGATGAAGATCGCGTCGATCTGCTCGGCCAGCATCCCGGCCTGGCGCAGGCGCGCATCGAGCTGGCGAACGCCGAGACCGCAGTCGACGAGCAGGTGCGTGAGCGAACTTTCGCTGCGCGCCTGGATGATGGTGGCGTTGCCGGAACTGCCGCTGCCCAGACTCTTGAAACGTAACACTGCGCAGCAGCCTCAAGTTCAAGGGCCTGCTCTTGGCAGGCCCTTGTTTACTCCTTGATTATTCCTTACCGAAGGTCATCTGCGATGACCTGCACGATCCGCTGCGCATTGGCCGAGTTTTCCGGCGCGCCGCTGTCGTTGAGCACCGACACGGTGGTCGAGTCCCCTTGACTCTTCACGGTGATGCGGTATTTCAGCGGCGGCACGACCGGTTCGGCCCGGCTGAACAGCTTGCCGAAAAATCCTTTTTCCTTCCGGTCGGCGTTGGGCTCGACGTAGCGCACGAAGTAAGTGCCTTGTGCGCGATCGCGATCCTCGACCGTGAACCCGGTGCGGTCAAGCGTCAGGCCCACGCGGCGCCAGGCCCGATCGAACCCTTCGTCGATCTGCACGACCGGCGTATTGCCGACAGTGGCCACACGCGAGGTGGTCTTGGGCACGCCGGCGGCAACCAGGGCCTTCGACTGCTCCTGGGAAACGCCCAGCTTGACCATCAGGCGGCGCAGGAATTCGGCTTCGAGCTCGGGATCGGGCGGACGCGGCTGCCACATCGTCTGCTCTTTCCCCTCGTTGATGTAGACCTCCTTCATGCCCCGATGGCTGATGTAGATTTCGGTGCCGCCGCTCGGACTGCGCTCCAGCCGGGTGCGGAAGCGGTCGCGCTCCGATGTCGAATAGAGCGAGTCCAGCGCCTTGCCAATCGTGCTGCGGATGAAGTCCTGCGGGATCTTGGCGCGGTTTTCGGCCCAATCCGTTTCCATGATGCCCAGATTGGACTGGTCCATCGCCAGCAGGAAGCCATTCTCCTGCCAGAACTCGCGCACCGGATTCCACAACACGTCGGCCGACCGGTTCACCACCAGCCAGCGCTGCATGCCGGCACGCTCGATGCGCACGTCGCCCAGCGTTGAGGCGGCCGTCGGCACGTCTGGAGCGGCCAGACCGATCTGGAAGCTGCTGGCGGTGACGGGGCCGCTACCCGGCACCGTGTAGCGCGAATCGCGCGAAAGCTGCGTCAGGTCGGGCGGCACTTCCAGCGACGGGCCCTTGCCGGCGCTCTTGTAGTCGACCTTTTCGCCTTCGAGCACGGAACAGGCCGAAAGTGCGGCGCACACTGCAACCACGCCTAGTTTTTCAGAGAACTTCACTTCGTTGCCTTCAGGATGGAGTTTCGGGAGTTAAGTGCCTGTTCCGGACAGGCTCTAGGCCAACAGGCCGCTGGCGCGCAGCGCGGCTTCCACCACGGGCTCATTCGCCTTCGCCAGCCGTGTCATCGGCAGGCGCAACGCGCCGCCGCACAGGCCCATGCGGGCCATCGCCCACTTCACCGGAATCGGGTTGGCCTCGACGAACAGGTGCTTGTGCACCGGCATCAGCTTGCGCTGGATTTCCATGGCGCGTTTCGCATCGCCCGCAACTGCCGCGACGCACAGCTCGTGCATCAGGCGCGGCGCGATGTTGGCTGTCACGCTCACGTTGCCCTGTCCGCCGCAGAGCATCAGCGCCACAGCCGAACCGTCGTCACCCGAGTAGACGGAAAAGCCCTTGGGCGCCTCGCGGATCAGCCATTGGGCCCGCTCGACGTTGCCCGTCGCCTCCTTGATGCCGACGATGCCCGGCACCTGCGCCAGGCGCATCACGGTGTCATGCAGCAGATCGGCCACGGTGCGGCCGGGCACGTTGTAAAGGATCATCGGCAGCTCGCCGACAGCCTCGGCGATCGCCTTGAAATGCTGGAACATGCCTTCCTGGCCGGGCTTGTTGTAGTAGGGCGCGACCTGCAGCTGGCAGTCGGCGCCGACCTTCCTCGCGTACTTGGCCAACTCGATCGCCTCGGCCGTCGAGTTGGCGCCGCAGCCGGCCATGATGGGCACGCGCTTGCCGGCCTGCTCGACCGCGACCCGGATGATTTCCTGGTGCTCCTGAACGTTGACGGTTGGCGACTCGCCGGTCGTGCCGACCACTCCGATGCAGTCGGTACCTTCGGCGATATGCCAGTCGACCAGCTTGCGCAGCGCCGGATAGTCCACGCTGCCGTCGTCGTGCATCGGCGTCGCCAGCGCGACGATACTGCCTGTAATCGGTGTCATATGCGAGGTTCTCTTCGAAAGGCCGATTCTAGCTTTGCAATGGGTAGCGCGGCCATGGCGGGCCCGCCGTGGGCCTGACGGCGGCGATCCGCTGCACGAAGCGCGCCGGCTCGTCCAGGTACCCGTCTTCATAGGCGACCACGCGCAGCTCCCGGCAGGCGCGCAGCAGCTCACCCGGTTGCAGCAGGAAATCGGGCCGCGATGGCTTGCCCACGGTCTCATTGCCGGCGGCAAAGGTTTCATAGATCAGCACGCCGCCCGGCGCGACGCTGCCCACGATCGAGGGCAGCAGCTGACGCCACAGGTAGTTGGTGACGACGATGCCGGCAAACGTGCGGCCCGGCAAAGGCCAGGGACCGTTTTCGAGATCCGCCAGCACGGCCTCGCCGTGGCTCGCCGCGGCATCGACGGCATCCTGGGCCCGATCGATGCCGGTGACGGGATGCCCCTGCTGCGCAAGCCAGCGCATGTGGCGCCCGAACCCGCACGCAACGTCGAGCACGGTCCCGCCGGCCGGGATCAGGTGAGTCCAGCGCTGGACCCAATCGGAGGGAGCTTCGGTTCCGTGCATGGCTCCATATTTTCACCCTCACCCCTCCGGGGTGGGGGCGCAGCCGCGTCAATGGGGCCTGACATCATCCTTCAGCGCCGCCAGGGCCACCCTTTCGACCATGCCGGGCACGATCAACTTGGCGAATCGGCCCAGCTTTCCGCGGGCCGTCATCACGACCTCGCGCTGGCGCCGGTTCATGCCGTCGATGATGAGCCGGGCACATTCCTGCACGCTCATGGCCTTTTCTTCTTTCAGGCCGCTGACGCCGGCGGCCTCGCCTTTGGCGTTGTAGCCGCGGTAGCGGATCGCCGTCGCCACCACACCGGGATAGGCGATGGTCACGCTCACGCTGCTGCTTTTGAGCTCGGCGCGCAATGCTTCGAAAAAGCCCGTCATCGCGAACTTGCTGGCGCTGTATGCGGTCCGGCCGGGCACGCCGACCAGGCCGGCCAGCGAGGACACCGCCACGATGTGGCCGCGGCTGGCTTTCAGGTGCGGCAGCGCCGCATGCGTGCACCAGACGCTGCCCCAGAGATTGATCTTCATGAGGTTCTCGTACCAGTGCAGGTCCTGCGGCTTGACGTCGGCGAACAAGGCGTGGGCCGACACACCCGCGTTGTTGATCAAGGCGTCGATGCGCCCGAACGCCTGGACCGCAACTTCGATCAAGGACCGGCATTGCGCCTCTTCGGCGACGTTGACCGGCGCGACCTGGCATTGCGCGCCCAGTGCGCGGCATTGCGCCGCCACCGCTTCCAGCTTGTCGCGGTTGCGCGCCGCCAGCACCAGCCCCGCCTGCGCGCCGTGCGCCGCCGCGAGCTGGCGTGCCATTTCGGCGCCGATCCCATCGGAGGCGCCGGTGATCACGAATATCTTCATTTGTCCTAGCGGACCCCGAAGCAGGCCCAGATCTGATCAGCCAGTGTGACCAGGATCGTGGGCCGCGTGTACAGGGCAAACACGGCCAGCAGCACCGCCGTCGCAGCGGCATAGGCCAGAAGCTTGCGCGCGCGGACGCTCATGTCATGCGGCCTGTGGCATCCGGCGCGAAATCGGCTCTTCCCGCACCGGCAGGTTCACCAGGGCCGAGAAGACACCGAGCGCGATCGCGATGTACCAGACGATGTCGTAGCTGCCGGTTCGGTCATAGAGGAGGCCGCCCATCCACACGCCCAGGAACGAGCCGATCTGGTGGCTGAAAAACGCGAAGCCGCCCAGCATCGACAGATGCGCTACACCAAAGATCTCCGCGATGATCGAATTGGTCGGTGGCACGGTCGACAGCCAGAGCAGCCCCATCACACTCGAGAAGAGATAGACCGACAGCGGCGACAGTGGCGCCCACAGGAACAGCGCGATCGCCGTCGAACGGCTCAGGTAGATGAACGCGAGGATCTTGCGCCGGGCGAGCTTCTGTCCCAGGGTGCCGGCGATGTACGTGCCGAACACGTTGAAGAAACCGATCAGCGCCAGCGCGTAGCTGGCCACCTGCGGCGACAGCCCCTTGTCTTTCAAGTAGCTCGGCATGTGCACACCGATGAACACGACCTGGAAGCCGCACACGAAGTAGCCGGCCATCAGCAGCTGAAAGCTCGGGTACTTGAGGGCTTCCTTGAGCGCTTGAACGATGGTCTGGTCGCGCTTGGGTGCGGTCCCGCCCGCAAAGCCGGGTTCCCGCAACCCCAGCGCCATCGGTGCCACCAGCAGGACGAAAATGCTCAGCGTCACCAAGGCTTCTTGCCAGCCGAACCCGGCGATGAGGAAGCCTTCCACGGGCACCATGAGAAACTGGCCAAATGATCCGGCCGCGGCGGCGATGCCCATCGCCCACGAGCGCTTGGCGGGGTCGATCTGGCGGCCGATGACGCCGTAGATCACCGCGTACGTGGTGCCGGCCTGCGCTGCGCCGATCAGGATGCCGGCGGTCAGGGTGAAGACGAGGGGACTGGTCGCGAAAGCCATGCCAGCCAGGCCCGCGCCGTACAGCAGGGCGCCCGCGATCAGGACGCGAAAGGCGCCGAAACGGTCCGCCACCATGCCGGCAAAAATCCCGAAGCAGCCCCAGGCGAGGTTCTGGATCGCCATCGCAAAGGCGAAAGTCTCGCGGTTCCAGCCCTGGGCCTGCGTGATGGGCTGCAGCCACAGGCCGAAGCCATGGCGGATGCCCATCGACAGCGTCACGATGGCGGCCCCGCACGCCAGGACCTGGACCATGGAGAGATTTCGGGAAGCTGGTTTTTGCATCAGCCGACTTTAGCGAAAGACGCCCGGTGCCGCTTACCGGGGGAACAAAAGCTTGTTGATTCTTTCGGCAGGCATTGATGCGGTTGGAACATGAATGGCGCCTATCTGTATGCCCATACAGTAGTTGCACGCTTTCCGACTACAATCCTCCTTCCATGGCCAGCAAACTCCCCGCCGAATATTCCGAGCTTTCGATCCGCGTGCTCAAGGGCCTGGAGCCGGTCAAGCAGCGGCCGGGCATGTACACGCGCACCGACAACACGCTGCACGCGATCCAGGAGGTGCTGGACAACGCCGCCGACGAAGCGCTGGCAGGCTACGGCAAACGCATCAAGGCCACCCTGCACAGCGACGGTTCGGTGAGCGTGGAAGACGACGGCCGCGGCATCCCGTTCGGCCTGCATCCGGAAGAAAAAGCACCGGTGATCGAGCTGGTGTTCACGCGCCTGCACGCCGGTGGCAAGTTCGACAAGGGCCGGGGCGGGGCCTACAGCTTTTCGGGCGGCCTGCACGGTGTCGGCGTGTCGGTGACCAACGCGCTGGCCAAGCGGCTCGAGGTCGTCACGCACCGGGAAGGGCAGGTCGCGCGGATGGCGTTCGCGGGTGGCGACGTCGCCGAGAAACTGCAGGTGCGCAAGGCCCAGGAGGGCGACCGCCGCCAGGGTACGACCGTGCGCGTCTGGCCCGATCCCAAGTACTTCGAGTCCGCCCAGGTGCCCATGGCGGAGCTGACGCATCTGCTGCGCAGCAAGGCGGTGCTGATGCCGGGCGTGACGGTGTCGCTGGTCAACGAGAAGACGCGCGAAACGCAGAGCTGGCAGTTCAAGGGCGGCTTGCGCGATTACCTCATGCAGGCGCTCGCCGGCGAGCCGGTGATCCCACTGTTCGAGGGCGAGGGCTTCGCGCAGAACAACGACAACTTCGCCGAAGGCGAGGGCGCCCAGTGGTGCGTGGCCTTCACCGACGAGGGCCAGCCGGTGCGCGAAAGCTATGTGAACCTGATTCCCACCAGCGCCGGCGGCACCCACGAAGCGGGCCTGCGCGACGGGCTGTTCACCGCCGTGAAGAGCTTTGTCGACCTGCATTCGCTGTTACCCAAGGGCGTCAAGCTGCTGCCCGAAGACGTGTTTGCCCGCGCGTCCTATGTGCTCGCGGCCCGGGTGCTGGACCCGCAGTTCCAGGGCCAGATCAAGGAGCGGCTGAATTCGCGCGACGCGGTGCGGCTGGTGTCCAGCTTCGTGCGGCCTGCGCTCGAACTTTGGCTCAATCATCATGTCGAGTACGGCCGCAAGCTGGCCGAACTCGCGATCAGGGCCGCGCAAAGCCGCCAGAAAGCCGGGCAGAAAGTCGAGAAGCGCAAGGGCTCCGGCGTGGCCGTGCTGCCGGGCAAGCTGACCGACTGCGAAAGCCGGGACCTGAGTCACAACGAGGTGTTCCTGGTCGAGGGCGACTCGGCCGGCGGCAGCGCCAAGATGGGCCGCGACAAGGAATCGCAGGCGATACTGCCGCTGCGCGGCAAGGTGCTCAACACCTGGGAGGTCGAGCGTGACCGCCTGTTCGCCAACACCGAAATCCACGACATCGCGGTCGCCATCGGGGTCGATCCGCACGGGCCGGGCGACAACGCCGATATTTCGGGCCTGCGCTACGGCAAGATTTGCATCCTGTCCGACGCCGACGTCGATGGCTCGCACATCCAGGTGCTGCTGCTGACCTTGTTCTTCCGGCACTTCCCGAAATTGATCGAAGCCGGCCATGTGTTCGTCGCGCGGCCGCCGCTCTTCCGGGTGGACGCGCCGGCCCGCGGCAAAAAACCGGCTTCCAAGACCTACGCTCTTGACGCGGGCGAATTGACGGCTATCTTGGATAAACTGCGCAAGGAAGGCGTGCGCGAAGGCGCGTGGAACATCAGCCGCTTCAAGGGCTTGGGCGAGATGAGCGCGGAACAATTGTGGGAAACGACACTCAATCCCGACACCCGCCGCCTGCTGCCGGTCCAGCTGGGCACGATGGACTTTCTCCAGACCGAAAGCCTGATCACCAAATTGATGGGCAAGGGAGAAGCGGCCGCCCGTCGCGAGCTGATGGAACTGCACGGCGATGCCGTGGAAATCGACGTATAAACCCAAATCCAGCTCTTCGCATGATCGCCGTCAACTTCGCTGCCAGCAAGCCCGACCGCACGACCTCGCGCGTGCGCTTGCGCCCGACCATGACGAGCGATCTGGAGTACGTGCTGTCGCTGGAACAGGATCCCGAGAACCTGCCTTTCATCGCGCCCTGGGAACGCACGCAGCACGAAGCGGCGATCCGCTTTCCCGATTTCCGACACTTCATCGTCGAAGGCGGCGAGGGGCTGAATGCGGTGGGTTTCCTGATCCTGATCGGCTGCCGCAGCCAGAACCAGTCGATCGAGCTCAAGCGCATGGTCATCCAGACCAAGGGCTCGGGCTTTGGCCGCGCGGCGCTGCGGGTGGCCAAGAAGGTGGCGTTCGACGATCTGGGCGCGCACCGCTTCTGGCTGGACATGAAGTCGCGCAACACCCGCGCCAAGGCCCTCTACGACAGCGAGGGCTTCGTTGTCGAAGGCGAATTGCGCGACGCGGTGAAGGTGGCGGGCGGCTTCGACTCGCTGATCGTGCTGTCCATGCTGCGGCCGGAATTCACCGGCCGGCGCGGCCTCGGGCTGGAGTTGCGCGCGTGATCCGGCGCGCTTTCGGATCTCGCTGGAGGGCCGCGCTGGCGGCTTTGCTGCTGGCGGCGCTGCTGCCCGCGGCCCGGGCCGAGGTCTGGGGCTTCATCGACGACAAGGGGGTGGCCCACTTCGCACCGGAAAAGATGGACGAGCGCTACGAGCTGTTCTTCCGCGGCGGCGAAAGCTTCGACACGTCCGGCGGCATTCCCACGCCGCGTGCGGTGGCCGTGCCGACGGTCGCCCCCAAACTGATTGCCTTCTTCGAGATTTCGCCCAGCTACAAACTGGTGAAGCACCATCTGCGTGAAGCTTCGAAGACCCACGGAATCGACTACGAACTGCTCAAGGCGCTCATCGCCACCGAGTCCGGCTTCGATCCCAGGGCCGTATCGCCCAAGGGGGCGGTCGGCCTGATGCAGGTCATGCCGGCAACGGCCGAGCGTTATGGCGTGACCGGCGACAAGAAGATGGCGCTGGCAAAAAAGCTTGCCGATCCCAGGACCAACATCAAGACCGGCACGCGCTACCTGCGCTACCTGATCGACCTGTTCCCCGGCCAGCTGGAGCTCGCGCTGGCCGCCTACAACGCCGGCGAGGGCGCCGTCCAGCGGGCCGGCAACAGGGTGCCGAATTTCCGCGAGACGCAGAACTACGTGAAGACGGTGATGCAGTTGTACGCGATGCTCAAGCCGCCGGCCATGACGGCGCCGGCCCCCAACGGGCTTTCGCCTGGGCGGGTGCGTGTGGTGCTGCCGGGCACGCCGTCCGATCGGGTCTATACGCCGGCCATGACGATGGGCGGCGCCGCGAACCGCGGCAATCTTCCGTCCCGGCCGTCGGAACCTTCGCGGCCGTCCCAGCCGTCGATGCTGTCGTCAATGGCGGCGGACACCCAAGTCGATTACCCAACACAGCGTGACTAGAGCTGCCGGTCCGCACCGCGCAGTACCCCGCCGCCTTCACCGAGGGCTGGGAGCATGATCCGCTGGACTGCGGAGCCCGTCCGATGACGACGTTTCCCACCGAACCCGAAGAGCTGGTGGCGCTGGGCGTATGTGCCGGCGTGCAGGTGCTGGTGGTTTGCTATAGCGTCATCGTCGCCAACACCTACCGTGAACGGGCGTTGCTGCTGCATGGCGCGGCCACGATGGTGGGCGTGCTGGCAGTGCAGACGCTGGTGGGCGGGCATCCTTTCCTGGCCGAAGCGGCCGTGCTGCTGGTGCTGGCGGTGGACGGCATGCAATTGCGCGATCTGGTCAGCCACGCCGGCGCCTTGCGCCAGCCGCGCCGCTGGCTCGTCGGCGTCAGCGCCGGGCTGCTGCCGGCGCTCGCGCTGGCGGGTTATCTGGGGCGCTGGCACCTGCTGCTGCCTGCGCTCGCGGCATGGATTTCCGCCGTGGTGGTGATCATGATTCGCGCCTGGCCGCAAAGCCAGCCCTGGGCTCGCTGGCTGGTGCCGGGCCAGTTGGCGCTGGCCGCCGGGGCCGGTTGGCTCGGGTGGCGCTCACTGGACGCCGAGCCCGACCCGGCATTGCCCCTGTCCGCGCTGCTGAGCCTATGGGCGGCCACTGTCTTCCTGGCCACCGCCTGGCGCAGCCGCATCTTCAGCGAGACACGATTGCGCATCGATGCGCGCAACACAGTCGATCCGCTGACCGGCTTGTCCACGTCGCTGATCTTCTACGAACGCATGCGTGCCGGGCGCAGCCTGATGGCGCGTTATGGCCACCCCAGTGTCCTGCTGCTGGTGCACATCGAGGACCTGCCGCGGCTCGCGGACGAATTCGGGCCCGAGGTGGCGGAGTCCGCCCTGCTGGTGGCGGCCAACCGCATCCGGCAGGCGCTGCGCGACGGCGACGTTGCCGCCCGGGTGTCGCACTCTCGCATCGCCGTTCTGGCCGAAGGAATGTCGCTGGCCGAAGGCTCGGCGGAGATTGCCAGCCGCATCCTGGTGGCCGGCTTGAAAGAGCCCTTGCCTGCGGCGCCCAGCGAGTTCCTGCACTTCCGGATCGTGCTGGCGCTGGTGCCCGTGAGCGACGTGCCACCCAAAGTCCTGTTACAACGCATGGCCGGCCGGATGGACGAGCAGCTGCTGGCGCCCACCGAGCGCCGCATCCTCGCGATTCCGGCCGACGAGTTGCTGGCCTGAATATTCATTGTTCTTTTTTTTTGCGGATCCCATGGAGCAAGACCTGATTTCCCTCGCCAACGCCGACGACGCCGAACTGGGCCTGGGGTCCTACGCGCAGCGCGCTTACCTGGAATACGCACTCAGCGTGGTAAAGGGCCGCGCCTTGCCCGATGTCTGCGACGGGCAAAAGCCGGTGCAGCGCCGCATCCTCTATTCGATGGCGCGCATGGGGCTGGGCTTCACGGGCGCGGCCGGCGCGCGCCCTGTCAAGAGCGCGCGCGTGGTGGGCGACGTGCTCGGCCGCTTCCATCCGCACGGCGACCAGGCCGCCTATGACGCGCTCGTGCGCATGGCCCAGGATTTCTCGCAGCGCTATCCGCTGATCGACGGCCATGGCAACTTCGGCAGCCGTGACGGTGACGGCGCCGCGGCGATGCGCTACACCGAAGCGCGCCTCGCGCGTATCACCAACCTGCTGCTCGACGAGATCGACGAAGGCACGGTCGCTTTCATTCCCAACTACGACGGCAGCACGCAGGAGCCGCAACAGTTGCCCGCGCGCCTGCCGTTCACCTTGCTCAATGGCGCGAGCGGTATCGCCGTCGGCCTGGCCACCGAGATCCCGAGCCATAACCTGCGCGAGATCGCCGATGCCTGCGTCGCGCTGATCAAGACGCCCGAGCTCGCCGACGAGGAGCTGTTGGCACTGGTGCCGGGGCCGGACTATCCGGGCGGCGGCCAGATCATCAGCCCGGCGGCGGACATCGCGGAGGCCTACCGCACCGGCCGCGGTTCGCTCAAGGTGCGCTCGCGCTGGAAGATCGAGGAGCTGGCGCGCGGCCAGTGGCAGCTGGTCGTCACCGAGCTGCCCCCGGGCGTGAGCACCCAGCGAGTCCTGGAGGAAATCGAGGAACTCACCAATCCCAAGGTCAAGGCCGGCAAGAAGGCCGTGAGCCAGGAGCAGGTGCAGCTGAAGCAGACCGTGCTGTCGGTGCTGGACACGGTGCGCGACGAATCGAGCAAGGACTCGGCGGTGCGGCTGGTGTTCGAGCCCAAGACCAGCCGGATCGAACAGAGCGAGCTGATTACCACGCTGCTGGCCCATACCAGCCTGGAGACGTCGTCGCCGGTCAACCTCACGATGGTCGGCCTGAACGGCAAGCCGGTGCAAAAGTCGCTGCGGCTGATGCTTTCGGAGTGGATCGAATTCCGCCAGGCCACGATCGAACGGCGCTCGCGCCATCGCCTCGGCAAGGTAATGGATCGCATCCACATCCTCGAAGGGCGGCAGCTGGTGCTGCTCAATATCGACGAGGTGATCGCGATCATCCGTCGCAGCGACGAGCCCAAGGCCGCATTGATCGCGCGCTTCAAGTTGAGCGACCGGCAGGCCGAAGACATTCTGGAAATCCGGCTGCGCCAATTGGCGCGGCTGGAGGCGATCAGGATCGAGCAGGAACTGAAGGAGCTGCGCGGTGACAAGCAGAAGCTCGACGAAATCCTGGGCAGTCCGGCTGCGCTGCGCCGGCTGATGATCAAGGAAATCGAACAGGATGCGAAACAGTTCGCCGACCCGCGCCGCACACTGATCCAGGCCGAGCGCAAAGCGGTGGCGGAGATCCGCGTTGTCGACGAACCCGTCACCGTGGTGGTATCGCAAAAGGGCTGGGTTCGCGCGCGCCAGGGCCATGGCCACGAAGCTGCCAGCTTCGCCTTCAAGGCCGGCGATGGCCTGTACACGGCCTTCGAGTGCCGCACTATCGACACGCTGCTGGCTTTCGGCAGCAATGGCCGCGTGTACACGGTGCCGGTGTCGGTGCTGCCTGGAGCGCGGGGCGACGGCCAGCCGGTGACCACGCTGATCGATCTGGAGCCGGGCACGCATCTGCTGCACTACTTTGCCGGCGCGCCCGCCGCATGGCTGTTGCTGAGCAGCTCGGGCGGCTACGGCTTTCTCGCGACGGTAGAGAACATGATGTCGCGCGTGCGGGGTGGCAAGGCCTTCATCAGCTGCGGCGAAGGCGAGGCGGTGTGCAGGCCGTCAGCAGCCGACGTGCCGCCTCAGCCAACGGCGACGCATGTGGCGTGTGCGTCCACTGGCGGGCGCATCCTCACGTTCGAGATCGGCGAGCTCAAGCCGATGACCAACGGCGGCCGCGGCCTGATGCTGATCGACCTGGACCCGAAAGACACGCTGGCGGGCGC
>DATNBX010000277.1:0-2507 GCA_035571795.1 Ramlibacter sp. | reverse complement strand
CGGCAGCGCGCTGGTGGAAAAGCAGGTGATCCGCCACAAGCTGGTCGACATGCGCATGCGCATAGATTCCACCAGCGCCTGGCTCGATGCCGTGACGGCGGCAGCCGACGGGAAATTGGAATCTGACCCCAATTGTGTTGCGCAGATCTGCATGCTGAAGAACCACGCGACGCAAACGATGCAGTTCTGCGCCGACCAGGCGGTGCAGATCCTGGGCGGAATGGGCTTCATGCGCGGCACCCGCAGCGAACGCATCTATCGCGAAGTCAAGGTCATGATGATCGGCGGCGGCGCCGAGGAAATCATGAAGGACCTCGCTGCACGACAATTAGGCCTATGACAAAAAATCCAACGCCCGCCGCGACCGAGTTCGAGCCCGATTTCGTCGCCGGCCTGAAAGAGATATTCGAGGAGAGGGTTCTCTTCAACCGGGTGCTGGGCCTGAAGATCATTAGTCTGAAACCTGAGCGCGTGATCGGCCGGATCGATATGAAGAAGGACCTGGTCGGTCACTTCCTTTATCAGCGGCTGCATGGCGGCGTGATCAGCGCCGGGCTGGACGCGATGGGCGGGCTGGCCGTGATGGCCGCCATCGGCGCGCGCCATATGGACGAGTCGCCCGAGCAAAGGCTGCACCGGTTCGGCCGGCTGGGCACGATCGACTTGCGCGTGGATTACCTGCGTCCCGGCATCGGCGATCATTTCGAGCTGAGCGCCACCGTCATGCGACTTGGCTCGCGCGTCGCGTCGACGCGGATGGAATTTCACGGCCCCACCGGGGAAATGCTGGCGACTGCCGCGGCCGCCTACATCGTCTCGTGAAACAGGGTTGAACGTCACGCTCGCTTGGCGCGCGCCTTTGGGTTGCCGGCGCCGTGCCGTTCGGCCGTGACGTACACCGTTCCGGTGAAGCTCGATACCAGCGCGCCGTTGCCCAGCGTTACGTCGACCCGGTAGACCGCGAGCTTGCGGGATCGGGAAACTTCCACCGCGCGCGCCACCAGCGTATCGCCCTCGAACGCGGCCTGCTGGTAGGTGATGTGCGCGTCGATGCCGGCGGCGATCACGCCATGCGAGTTCGACGCCAGCCCGAAGGCGGTGTCGGCCAACGCGAACACCGCGCCACCGTGGCAACTGCCGTTGAAATTCAGGTGCTGCGGCGCGAGGGTCATCGCCACCGTCGCATGCCCTGCGCCCGCGTCGGTGCACGAAATGCCGAGGAGGCGAACGAAGGGGTCGGCCGCGGCTAATGCCTTGACACGCGCGGACACCGTCTCGCCATCGCTTGCCAGCGGTTTCGCTCGCCCCTGCAGACGCCGGCCCCGTCCAGCCGCCGCGCCATGTGCCACGATCGCATCCACCACCTGAGCCACGCGCAAGCCCTGGGTGGCGGACACATTGATCACGGGCACCACCCAGCTTCCCGGTGGCGCCGCCGGGCGCAGGTGCAACATGTCCTTCAGATCACGGGCCGTGCTGTCGCCGCCGGGCAGGTCGGACTTGGTCACGACCAGGACGTCGGCAATTTCGAGAATGCCGGCCTTGAGCGCCTGCACGTTATCGCCGAGGCCCGGCGGACAGGCAACCAACCGCGTATCCGCGACCCGCATGATCTCCACTTCGGACTGGCCGGCTCCCACGGTCTCGACGATGACGGTGTCGAAACCCGCCGCATCCAGCACGTCGATCATGGCTTCGGTGGTGCTCGACAGGCCGCCCAGATGGCCGCGTGATGCGACCGACCGGATGAACACGTTCGGGTGGGCACCGTGCTCGCCCATGCGCACGCGGTCGCCGAGCACAGCGCCGCCAGTGATGGGGCTGGACGGATCGACCGCCACCACGGCGATGCGATGGCCGCGCGCCAACAATTCACCCAGGAGTGCATGGACCAGCGTCGACTTGCCTGCGCCCGGGGCACCGGTGATGCCGAGCACATGAGCGCGGCCCAGATGACCGGCGAGCGCCTGGGACACGGTGGCGGCGTTGCGCACACCGCGCTCGACCTGGCTGATGGCGCGCGCGATGGCGCCACGTTCGCCCGCCAATAAGGGCTCGACCCAGCCTTCCGCCTGCGACACAGGTTCGCGCTTCACACGATGGCCTGCACGTGGCCGAAGCCCATTTCGCGCCGCAGCGTGCCGCAGATTTCGCCATGGGTGCAGCCGGCTTCCGCGGCCTCGACCACGCGGGCGAACACGTTATCCCGGCGATCACCGGCCGCGCGCGCCAGCGCATCGAGCGCGCCTTGCACGGCAGATTGCGAACGCTGCGCCTTGAAGACCTTGAACGCATCCACGTGCGCCTGCATGGCCGCCCGGTCCGGCCGCGGGTTGATGGGGCGCGCACTGCTGTCCTCTTCCACCTGGTAGGCGTTGACGCCGACCACAGTCTGCGCGCCGGAGTCGATCTGCTGCTGGAAGTTGCGGGCCGACTCGCCGATCATCCGCTGCACCAGGCCGCTTTCCACGGCGCGGTACATGCCCCCGGCGTCCTGCACGATCTTC
>DATNBX010000276.1:0-16665 GCA_035571795.1 Ramlibacter sp. | reverse complement strand
CCGGTGGTCACCGGCACCATCATTCTCGTCATCGGCATCAGCCTGATGCGCATCGGCATCAACTGGGTCTTCGGCAACCCGTTCGGCCCCACGGCACCGAGCATCGTCAACCCCGACCACGCCAAGTGGCTGGCCGACGTGGGCGCCCTGGGCGCCGCGGTGCCGGCCGCACCCAAGGGCCTGTCGCTGGCTGCCAGCGTGCCCAACCCGAAATACGCGCCGCTGGCCGGCGTTGGCATTGCCGCCCTGGTGCTGGTTTCCATCATGCTCATCGCCAAATTCGCGAAGGGCTTCATCGCCAATATCTCCGTCCTGCTGGGCATCATCATTGGTGCGATCGTGGCCAGTGCCATGGGCATGATGAATTTCGACAAGGTCGGCAAGGCCGGCTGGTTCGATGTGGTGCTGCCGTTCCAGTTCGGGCTGCCGGTCTTCGATCCGGTCCTGATCCTGACCATGACGTTGGTGATGATCGTGGTGATGATCGAGTCCACCGGGATGTTCCTGGCCCTGGGAGAGATGACCGGCAAGCCGGTAAACCAGCCGGACCTGGCGCGCGGCCTGCGCACCGACGGCCTGGGTACCCTGATCGGCGGTATCTTCAATACCTTCCCCTACACCAGCTTCTCGCAGAACGTCGGGCTGGTCGGAGTCACCGGCGTGCGCAGCCGCTTCGTCTGCGTGGCCGGCGGCCTGATCCTGGTGGCACTGGGCCTGTTCCCCAAGATGGCGGCCCTGGTCGAGGCCTTGCCTACCGTCGTGCTCGGCGGCGCCGGCCTGGTGATGTTCGGCATGGTCGCTGCGACGGGCATCCGCATCCTGAGCTCGGTGGATTTCCAGAACAATCGCAACAACCTGTTCGTCGTCGCCGTTTCCGTCGGCATCGGCATGATTCCCCTGATTGCGCCCAACTTCAAGCAGTGGATGCCACTGGGTATTCACCCGCTGATCGACTCGGGGATCCTGCTGGCATCGATGAGTGCCGTGCTGCTGAATGCTTTTTTCAATGGTGGGAATGCCGACGTGGCGGCCAACGTGGCGGCTGCACGGCAGGCGGATGCCGTGCACTGACGGCTGAACGCTGCGCCCCTAACGCCCACTACGCAGTGGGCGTTTCTTTTTGGAGTTGCTGAGCGACCAGGTTCAATTCCTGGACATCATCGCAGTCGCAGCGGGGACAGGGCGGCCGGATCGATGCCATGCCGAACCAGCTCTTCGGGCAAGCTCACGCCGCGCAGCAGGGCGTCGGCCAGCGCGCTGGCCCCGGCGGCGCTCTGGATGCCATAGCCGCCTTGCGCCGCCAGCCAGAAGAAGCCGGCGGCCTGGTCGTCCCAGCCGATCACCATCTCCCCATCCCGGGCGAACGATCGCAGGCCGGCCCAGGTCCGGCCGGGCCGGCGAATGGACAGCTGGCAGACCGATTCGATCCGGTGAATGCCGGTCGCGATGTCCAGTTCCTCGGGCTGCACGTCATGCGGCACGGTGGGATCGGCGTTGGCCGGCGAGCCCAGCAACTGGCCCGCGTCGGGTTTGAAATAGTAGCTCTCATCCACGCCGACCACGGCCGGCCAGCGGGTGAAGTCGAGCCCCTCGGGGGCGCGGAACGTGAAGGCGCTGCGCCGGCAGGGCACCAGGCCGATCGGGGCGGCGCCGCACAGCGCGGCGAGTTCGTCGGCCCAGGCGCCCGCGGCGTTGACCACGGCAGCGGTCCGGATTGCCTCGCCATTGGCCAGTTCGAGTGTCCACGTCTGGCCATCGTGGCGCGCGCGCAGCAGCGCCGCATTGGTCCTGAGCTCGCCACCGCGCTGGCGCAGGCCGCGCAGGAAGCCCTGGTGCAGCGCATGCACGTCGATGTCTTGCGCATCCGGGTCGTACAGCGCACCGCACACCTGCTCGGCGCGCAGGCACGGCACGATTTGCAGGACTGCCGCGGCGTCGAGCACCTCGACCCGGGCGCAAGTCAGCGCCAGCTCCCCGTGCAGCCGCTCCAGCTGTGCCTGCTGCCCCGGCCCGGCCAGGTAGAGCACGCCGCGCGGCTGGAGCAATGCAGTAGCGGCGAATCCGGCCGGCGGCTGCTCGTAAAACGCCCGGCTGGCGCGCGTCAACGCACGCACCGCCGCAGGGCCGTAGCTTTCCATGAACATGGCCGCCGAGCGGCCCGTGGAGTGATAGCCGGGCTGGTCCTCGCGCTCGAGCACGACCACCTTCCGATGGTCCGCCAGGCGCCAGCCCAACGATGCGCCGGCAATGCCCGCGCCGACGATGGCTGCATCGAATTCCGTCATTTCAGAATTCTCATACCGCCCGTCAGTCCAGCAGATCGAGGCAGCCCAGGTCCCGGGCGGCAAGGTGAATGCGCTCGAAATTGTTCCACCAGATCAGCGGCGGAATGCCGGCGGCGTGCTGCCAGACCGGGGTGGCGATCTGCCATAACACCGACAGGCGATAGTCCTCCTGCAGCGCCTGGCGATCGTAGCCAGCCACTCCATGAGTGATCAGCTCTTCGTGGTAGCAATCGAGCAGCCGCCGTTCCATCCTGGCGCGCAGCTCGGGGTACCAGTGCAGCGCCATCATATAGGCCAGGTCGTCCGATCCAGCATCCACCCGCCAGGCATCCCAGTCGAACAGCCTTGCATTGTCCTGGCCGCCGGCCAGCGGCAGGAAACAGTTCCACACGTGCGCATCGCCCTGCACGACGGTCATGTGCTTGTGGGTGTGATAGCGGGCGCCCAGGCGCGGCGCGGCCTCGAGCAGGCGCTCATACAGGTTGCGCCGCTGCACCGAAAGCCGGTCACCCAGTTCAGCCGCGAAGCGTTCGACGTTGGCAGCCAGGCTCGCGATCGATTGCGCAAAGGCTTCCGCGTCCTGCCAGGCCCCGATCGTCAGGCCAAGGCGGGCATCGTCCCACCAAGCGGCGTGAAAACGCGCGCGCGCGCGGATGATGCGTTCGCATTGCTGCGCGTTTGGCGGCAAGGGCCACTGCGTCGCAACGCCATGCGACTGGCCAAGGTCTTCGAGCAGCAGGTGCCACTCGCCGGTCTCGGAGTTCCATTGGGCGTCGAAACACCTGGGCACCAGACCGGGCCGCATCACGCTGGCCACGTCGTTGTAGAACGCGACTTCCTGCCGGCCGCCCGTCCACGGACCGCCGGGACGATCGAGCAGGCCCGCCTTCAGGATGAGCGAGCCAGGCGCGCTGGCGCCCGCGCTGTCATAAGCGAGGCGCAAGCGGAAGATGTGCGAGAGAACGGTCGCGAACGAAGTTTCGACGGAAACACCGGCGACGCTGCCGGCATCTCCAAGCACTTCGGCTCGGCGCAGTGCCTCGGTGATGTGCCCGGCCTGGGCCGCGGGCGGCAGTTTGTCGTCGCGCATTCCCCGCAGTTTGCCCTATCGGGCCTGCCGTTGGACGAAGGGCGCGTTTGGTGGCCGGCGCCCGCGCCTCGAACGCTACGCCTGCGCGAGCCCCTGGTCGTATTCGGCGGAAATGTCCTTGTTCGTGTAGTCGTGCAGCATTGCCGCGGCAAAGCTGCTGACGATCGAGCACGCCAGGATGTAGCCGGCGATCGCGTACCCGGAGTGGTAACGGGCGAACAAGGCCGTGGCGATCAGAGGCGCCGGACCACCGGCGATGACCGAAGCCAGCTGATAACCGATCGACGCTCCGCTATAGCGAAGCCGCCCGGTGAACGATTCCGCGATCAGCGCTGCCTGCGGACCGTACATCAAGTCGTGCGGCACCAGCGACAGCACGATGGCCGCGAAGATCCAGGCCGGGGTGGCCTGGTCGAGCATGGCGTAATAGATGAAGCCGAACAGGCCCATTACCAAAACGCCGATCAGGTACATCCGCCGGCGGCCGATGCGGTCCGACAGGTGCCCGGCGAACGGGATCGTGAAGAACGAAAGCAGCGAAGCCGCCATTACCGAAACCAGCAGGAAATTGCGCGACGTATGGAGCACCGTCGTGCCGTAGGTAAAGACGAACGCGGTGAAGATATAGAAAGGCGCCTGTTCAGCCACCCGCGCCAGCGCCGACAGGATGATCTGTACCGGTTGCCGCTTGATGACCTCGAGCGCGGGCGTGCGCTCGATCCTCTTTTCGGCCACCAGCCGCGCGAATGTCGGGGTCTCCAGGATGCGCAGCCGGATGTAGAGGCCGATCGCAACGAGCACGATGCTCAGCGCGAAAGGCACGCGCCAGCCCCAGGTGAGGAACTGATCGGCCGAGAGTGCACTGAACCCCAGTACCGCCAGGTTGGCAAGGAACAGCCCGGCAGGCACACCGAACTGCGGCCATGACGCGACATAGCCGCGGTGGGCGTTCGTGTTGGTCCATTCCATCGACATCAACACTGAGCCGCCCCATTCACCGCCGACTCCCAGGCCCTGGATGAAGCGCAGCGCGGTCAGCAGCACGGCACCCCAGATTCCAATGTATTCGTAGGTGGGGACGAACGCGACCGCAAAGGTCGCCAGACCCATCAGCAGCAGAGTCGCGATCAATGTCGACTTGCGGCCGATGCGGTCCCCGTAGTGACCGAATATGGCTGCGCCGATCGGCCGAGCTACGAAGCCGACCGCATAGACGGCGAATGCCTCCAGCGTGCCGACCAGGGGATCGGACTTGGGAAAGAACAGTTTCGCGAACACCAGTCCGGTGACGATGCTGTAGAGGAAGAAGTCGTACCACTCGATCGTCGTGCCGACGGTGCTCGCAATGACTGCGCGCCTCAACTGGCGTTGCCGCTCGTCGGCCGACAGCGTATAGACCTCAGCGTTGTCGCTTGTTGCCATGGCTACCTCGCTCATGCTGACGCAGCCCGAACCAGGCTGCATTAGATTTCGACGGCCACGCTCGCGCCAAAGTTTTACCGAAATCGAGCTTCCAGGAGTAGGCCGGCGCCTACCAGGCACATCAACTCAATCCTGTCACGGGAACCGCAGCGCCATGGATAGCGCGCGCCGCGTCCGAGGCCAGGAAGGCAATGACCTCGGCTAACGCCTGCGGCGCGACCCAGCGAG
Organism: Ramlibacter sp.; assembly: GCA_035571795.1. GTDB lineage: Bacteria > Pseudomonadota > Gammaproteobacteria > Burkholderiales > Burkholderiaceae_C > Ramlibacter. Next base: position 11,640 of record DATNBX010000276.1, on the reverse strand, counting down.
CCGGGTCGGCATCGGGCATCGCAGCGCGGTTCTCCGGCGTATCCAGCACCGTGGGAAGCACGCAATTGACGTTGATGTTCTTTTCCTTCAGCTCCGCGGACATCGCCTCGGTCAGCCGGATCACGCTGCTCTTGGCCGCGCAATAGGGGCCCATCTGCGCCACGCCTTTCTGCGCCGCATAGGCACCGACGTTCACGATCTTTCCGCCGCCCCGCTCGATCATGTGGGGCACGACCGCATGCGCAATGTTCAGAAGGGTGCGGGCATTGATATCGAACAGGAACTCCCAGGTGCGGTCCGAAGTTTCGTGGACGGTTTCGCCCATGCGGAAGCCGCCGGCGAGGTGGCAAAGAACGTCCACGCGGCCGAAGCGCTGCACCGCCGTCGCCAGGGCGGCTTGAGTCTGCTGCGGATCGAGCAGGTCGGCCGGCACCAGCGCAGCGTCCTTGAACGCGCCGAACGCTGCCTTCATCGCTTCGATTTGCCGGTTGAGGAGGACCAGGCGTGCGCCGCGTTCGGCAAACGCCGCGGCCACCGCTTTGCCCAGGTTGCCACTGGCGCCGGTAATCATCACGGTCTGGTTTTTGAAGTTCATGCGTGGACTCCTTTGAGAACGGGCTCGAGCGCGCGTCACGCGTCCAGCACCGCGCGGGCCAGCGCAATGGCCGCCTTGGCGCGCTGACGCGCTTGCGGCGCGGCTGGATTTGGCGTGTCCGCCAGGCAAAACCCGACCATCGACATGGCGCGCAGCCACGCGAGGTTCCAGGTCCGCTTGAATTCCTCGCGGTCCATCGGTCGCCCCAGCGCCGCTTCGAGCTCGGCCAGGTAGAAATCGCGCAGCGGCGCACGGGCTTCGGGTGGGCGGCCGTCAGGCGGGTAGGCCCAGAAGTGCAGAAACCAATGCGCTTGCAGATCGCAGGCGGCCGGCGCGCGCGCCGCGAACTCCCAGTCGATCAGCGTGACCGTCTCGCCGGCGATCGCGATATTGGCGCGCCGGGTGTCACCGTGATTGAGTGTCTGGGTGGCTTGGTCGAGTCCCAGGTGCCATGAGCGGTCGGACGCGAACTGCGCGAAGAAGTCGGCGTCGGCGGGGGCTAGCATCTCCAGGAACGTGGGCAGCAGCATCCGCAGCGGCGTGAAGTCCTCGACGCACCGGGGCACCCAGTCAGCCGGTCGCTCCACGCGCCCGAGAGCGAAGGCGACAGGCTCCGCCAAAGCCGCCGTGGTGCCGCGGACCGCGGGCAGCGGCAACCGGTCGAGGCCATTGCGCCCATCCCAGTAATGCGCGTGCAAGCGCGCGATCGCCGCCAGAAACACCTGCTCGTCGCGCTCCGTGAAGGCCCCCCGCGGCCGGATGTCGTGCGACACGTCGCGCATCAGCATCCACCACTCGTCGTTGTCCACGTGGACCGCGACGTCGATCGTCGGACACGCGAGCGGCGTGGGCAGTTGGCGCGTGGCGCCGCTCAGCCACAAAGGCCCTTCGCCAGCGCCCGGAGCTTCCATGGCCGCGACCCGCCAGGTGTTGCGCGGCAGCACTTTCAGTACATAGCCTGGCTGGATGGCGATGACCCGCGCGCCGGTGCGCCCGCCGGTCAAGGGTTCGAGGCCGAGGACCCGAAACCCGGCAGGAAGGACCCCTCGCGCCTGCGCGTCGTGCACGTAGTCGGCAATTTCGCCGCGGGTCTGCGGCGTGCTCGTCATCGATGAATCCGGTTGGGCGGGCATTGCGTTCCTACGCTCCGGCCGCGTCCTGCGCCAGCGCCTGCTTCAAGTGCGGAAATACCTTGCCGACCTTGGCCGTGACGTACTCGCCGTAGGTACCGTGGAATGCCTGGAGGTTGGCGCCGTCCCAGCGCCTGCCGCTATCGTCGCTGCCGGCAACGGCGCCTGGCACCGGCTGGATCATCGTGTCGAAGTCAGGGTCGAAGAACAGCGGGATGGACAGCCGGTCGCGGCCGCTGCGGTTGACGGCGACACGGTGTGGCACGGAGCGATAGCGGCCACCGGTCATGCGGTCCAGCATGTCCCCGACATTGCAGATGAAGGTATCCGGCAGCGGCGGGGCGTCGAGCCAGCCATCGTCGGTGCGCACTTGCAGGCCGCCCACGTCGTCCTGCCACAGCATGGTGAGCAGGCCGTAGTCGGTGTGCTCACCCACACCCCACTGCACTGGCAGCTCCGCCGGCGCGGAGCGGGCCGGATAGTTGAAGAAACGCAGCAGCAGCAACGGGTCGGCAGTTCCATGCTCGATGAAGTAGCGCTCGGGCAGTGCCAGGCCGAGCGCGCAGCCACGCATGAGCGCCTGCCCCAGCCCGGCAAGCGCCGCGATGTACGCAAGTACCGTCTCGCGGAATTCGGGAATGGCCGGCCAGAGGTTGGGCCCGTGCAGGATCACGCCGGAGCGCACGCGGGGATGGTCGCGCGGCAGTTCGGAACCGAAATAAAGGCCTTCTTTCCAGTCGGGGCGGCCCGAGGTCAGTTCGTCGCCGGCCGGGAAGTAACCGCGCCAGGCCAGTCCGCCGGCCGCCATCGGGATGCGCATCTTCTCGGCCTCGTCCTGGGCGAAGAAGGCCCGGGCCAGTGCAACGGTGCGGTCCAGCAGGCGGCGGTCCACGCCGTGACGGGCGGCATAAAAGAAGCCCCAGCTGCGCGCGGCGGCATCGATCGCACGCGCCGCTTGCAGGCGCAGGGCCGCGGGAGCGGATGGGTCCACCAACGCACCGACGTCGACAACCGGGGGATGGCGCATGCAGAGGTCTCCTGCGTGAAAGTGTGCCTCGTTCCCAATGCAGGCGCTACCGCAGCGATCTGATCAGGAAGGTGGCCGCGGGCCCGGCCTCATCGACATTCGGCGGGGAGCAACGAACTCGCCTGGTCATCTCGATTGCCCCAAAGTTGCAGACCGGGATGCACTTGGCGCATCCGGTACAAAGTTCAGGAAGCGCCAGTTCGGCTGACTTCTTGAGCGCCTGCACCTCCAGGACCAGCAAGTGGTCCGGGCAGGCAGCGACGCACCAGCCGCACCCGGTGCACCGGCTGGCGGTGATGACTGGCCACGCAACGGGGCGCTTCCTGGGGCGGTTATCCACGGGAGCAGTGTAGGCCGAGCCGAAACCGCGCGCTGCAGTTGAGGCCGGCAGCGGATACCCGGCTCGGCCGCGAACCGGCAACGCCGCGAGGAGGCCGCGCAGCACTGCAGAGCGTACCTGCGTAGGACTGGATACCACACGCCTTTGCGGCCTTCGATGGCAACGCGTCATGGATGGGCAGGGCAAGGTGGTGACATCAACCACTCGACCGAGAGGCCGCAATGACTGACCCACGAAACAAGATGCACGACAAGCGCGTGCAACAAGAGAAGAAGCATCTCCACAAGGAAGCTAAGCCTGACGCCGCGCAAAAATTCCAGCCCGGCAAGAAGCCCAAGATGATCGAGGAACAGCTTCCCGTGCAGCCTGAACCCCAGGCCGACGCCGACGAAGAGAAAGCTCCCGAGAATCCGACCTGAAGTGCGGGAAAAGCCCAGGCCGCGCTTGGGCTTACCGCCACTGGACTGTGCAAGCGGCTCAGCGGGTTGGCGCTGCCAGCCCGCCGCGCGGGGGAACCCACGGGGCAGCCGTGCTGGTGCGGAGCAGGCCGAGCGCAACCTCTCGCCGGGAGCCGGGTCCGGCCGTTGAGCGCGATTATCTGAAACGCCGGGCGAAACGGCGCAGGACCTGCCACGAATCGACGGTGACGATGATGGCCCAGTACAGGGCCAGCACGAAGAGCACACTCGCCACGGTAGTCAGCCCCGGCCCATCGGCGGTGAATGCGAACCAGGCAAGGACCGCGGCGCCGGCAACGGACGGTGCGTTCATGATGACGGCTGCGGCCCAGATCCACCCTGGTCGCGCCAGGGAAGCGGCCCTGCGTATCCGGTGCTCTGCCTGGCTTCTCACTTGCTGGTGCGGTAAGGTTGATTTGCTCCATCATGCAGCACATCCGGAGCGGATCGGCCGCCATTCCTACAACGCAAACGGCCGGGTGCGGCGAAGATAGGGATTGGATCCACTGCAGAGTACGCGACCGTGAAGGTAACCGCGCGCAGCGCACCGGCCGCCGCCGCGGCTGCGGAGCCACTGCGCCGGGCTCTGGAAGGCCTCTTCCGGGCCAGCGACGACGCTCTCGCTGTGCTGCGCGTCGAGCTGGACGAGGCGGGCGGCGTGCGGGATTTCGTGGTGCTGGAGGCGAACCGGCGCTTCGAACAGTACGCGGGCATGCCGGTCCTCGGCAAGGGCCCAGGGGATGTCCCGCTGCTCGCGGCCGAGCAGTGGCCGGATTTGCTGGCCGACGCCGCTCTTGACCGGCGACCGGCCCAGGTCTGCATGGCCGGGCCGCAGCCGGGTTCCTGGTTCGAGGTCCAGCTGATTGCCGCTGCAAAGCCGGGTGATCGGCTGGTTGGCGTGCGGATGCGCGACATCACGCAGCAGCGCCGGCGCGAAGAGCAGCTGCAAGCGCTCCGGCACATCCGCACCGTCGGCGTCATGGTCTGGGACGCCTCCTTCAAGCTGGCGGACGTCAACGACGGATTCCTGCAGATGAGCGGCTTCGCCCGGGAGGAGGTCCTCGGCAAGACCTGGCAGGAACTCACGCCGCCGGAGTTCCATGCCGTCTCGTGGAATGCAGTGCGGCAAGTCCTCACGCTGGGCGAAGCGGTACCCTTCGAGAAGGAGTATCTCCGCAAGGACGGCTCGCGCTGGTGGGGCCTGTTCGCGCCGCGCAAGATGGGCGACGAGGCAATCGAATTCGTACTCGACGTGACGGAGCGCCGTGCCGCCGAGGGCGCACTGCGGGAAGCGGATCGCCGCAAGGACGAGTTCCTTGCGACCCTGGCACATGAACTGCGCAACCCGCTCGCACCGATCAGGAACGGGCTGCAGATCCTGCGGCTTGCCACGCCGGGCGAAGCGCCGGCACGGCGCACGCTGCAGATCATGGACCGGCAGCTTGCGCACCTGGTGCACCTGGTCGACGATCTGCTGGACGTCGCCCGGGTCACTGCGGGAAAGGTGCGCCTCGATCGCCAGGTCGTGCCCGTCTCGGAACTGCTGGCCCGCAGCCTGGAAGCGACGCAGGATGCGATCGATGCCAGGAAGCACCGCCTGGAGCTGCAGGCGCCGGCGGAGGATGTGCTCGTCGCCGGCGACGTGGATCGCCTCATCCAGGTGTTCATTAATCTGCTGTCGAACGCCGCGAAGTACACGCCCACCGGAGGCCTGATCCGCGTTGCGGCGGCCGCCGGCGACGAAACCGTGCGGGTGCAAGTCCGCGACAACGGGATCGGCATCGCGCCGGAACAGCAGGCTCACGTGTTCGAGCTGTTTTCACAGGTGCGGGATCACCAGAAGCACTCCGAAGGCGGGCTGGGCATCGGGCTGGCCCTCGTGCGGAGTCTGGTCCAGCTGCAAGGCGGCAGCATCACGGTGCACAGCGAGGGAATTGGTCGCGGCAGCACGTTCGAAGTGCGGCTGCCGCGGGTGCACGGGTCGGCCAGCGCGAGAACGGCTGCCACTGCGCCTGCCGCATCGGCCCACCGCATCCTGGTTGCCGACGACAACGCCGACGCCGCGGAGACCCTGGCCAGCCTGCTGCGCGCCGACGGCCACGAGGTCGCCACGGCTGCCAACGGAGCGGAGGCGGTGGAAATCGCGATGGATTTCCGCCCGGATGTCGCCTTTATCGACCTGGGCATGCCGGTGATGGACGGGTTCGAGGCGGCGCGCCGAATCCGCGGGCAGGTGGCCGGCAAGAAAATGCGGCTGGTCGCGTTGACCGGCTGGGGCCAGCCCGCGGACCGCCGGCGGACTGCGGAGGCGGGTTTCGACCTCCACCTGGTGAAGCCCTTGACAACCGAAGGGCTCAGTCAGGCGCTAGCTGCCCCAGACTGGCAGACCAGTCCTACAGCCTTGCAGCGCGACGCCTGATGAACCAGCGCAGCCGGCGCGGGTTCGAACAGGAATCGACAACTCATGATCGAGACCCAACCATGATTTCGGAACTCATCGATAGTTGGACCCCGCGACTGCTCAGCGTTCTGCGCATCATCACGGCATTCCTGTTCGTCGAGCACGGCATGCAGAAGTGGCTCGGCTTTCCGGCGCCGCCGCACGAATCCATCCAGCTGATGTCGCTGGCCGGCGTGGGCGGCTTGATGGAACTGTGCGGCGGCGTGTTGCTGTTGCTGGGCCTTTGCACCCGGCCGGTGGCATTTCTGCTGTCGGGCGAAATGGCCGTCGCCTATTTCATGGCCCACGCGCCCCAGGGGTTCTGGCCGCTGCTGAACCGCGGCGAACTCGCGGTGCTTTACTGCTTCGTCTTCCTGTTCTTCGTGGCCGCAGGCGCTGGCCCATGGAGTGTGGATGAGTGGTTGCGCAACCGCGAAGGCAAGCCGGGCGAGGACAGCATGGGTCAGCGGCGCGGCGCGTACTCTTCAAGGTAGCCGACAATCAAATCGCGCGTTGGCCGTCAGGCCGGGGCAGAACCGTGAGCACACGCACGATGAAGCCGTGCAGTTCAATCATGTAGTTGCGCAGGAACTCGGCCGTCTTCTCGTCGCTGACCTCGCCCGCGGCCGTGATCAGCCCCGGCTTGAAATGGATGTAGGCCTCGACGTTGTTCATCAGCGGCGAGTTGCAGAAGCACAGCACGCCGCGCAGATGACTTTGCGCCACGGCGGTACCGATCGATCCGGGCGATGTGCCGATCACGGCCGAGGGTTTGCGTGCGAACGAATTCTGGCCCCAGGGGCGGCTGGCCCAGTCGATCGCGTTCTTCAGGCAGCCCGGAATCGAGCGGTTGTATTCGGGGGTGACGAACAGCACCGCGTCGCAGCCGGCGATGGCCTGCTTGAAGGCGCGCGCCACCGGCGGGAAGTCGGCGTCGCAGTCCTGGCTGTACAGCGGCAAGTCGCGGATGGGGACCTCGACCAGCTGCAGCTCGGGGGGCGCCAGGCGCACCAGTGCCTTGGCCAGCAGCCGGTTGATCGACGTGGAAGACAGGCTTCCGACCAGGTATCCGACTTGGTAGCTTGCCATTGATTGCTCCTTGTGTCTGGTCATGAATGCAGGAGCAGCATAGGAGAGAAGGGACCGGCCGGGGAAAGAAGCGGTGCTTTTTTGTTAAGCGCCCCGGCTCGAGACCGGTGTCAACAGGGTCTCGCCCGTGGCGACGAGCTTTTCCTCGCCGTCGACGAGCGCGAACAGTTCGCAATAAGTGAAGACCTGCGTCTTGCCGGGCTTGACGACGCGGGCACGGGCAGTGAAGCGCTCGCCGATGGCGGGTCGCAGGCAGTTGACGGCGTAGTGCGAGGCCAGCACGCGTCCGGCCACGCTGACGGCGGCAAAGCCGCAGGCGGTATCGATGAGCGCTCCGATCAAGCCGGCGTGCAGGAACCCGGCGTACTGGCCGGCCTCCGCTCGCCAGGGCATGGCAATCTCCGCCTTGCCTTCGCCGGCGCTTAGTACCTCGATGCCGCACCAGCGGTTGAACGCGGCGCTCGCGTTGATGGTTCGCAGGAGAGTGATCGGGTCGGAAGGGGCCGGCGTGTCGGGCATGGTGCGTTCCTGAAGCGAAAAACCATTTATGGGCTTGCCTGTGACGCGCGCCTGTCGTGGTCGCGACGGCCAGTCGCCGCAGCGACAGCGCACAGGAGGCCGGTTTGTCCAATCGTTCACGGATGTGCCAATTGCCTTGGCGCATCGCTCATCGGTTGATGTACATTTTGTTACAACATGCCGCGATCAACGAAATTCACTGTCCCAATCAGAAAACCGATGCTGAGGCCGCCGGGCTCAGCCAGGCCATCAATGCCATCCGTTGTGGTCAATGACGAGAGACCGCTCACGTTTGCGGAAATTCAGGGCCTCACCCTGACGGAGTTTCCGCAGGACTTCGGCGCCTACGAAGACGGCTGCCTGGCTTTGTCGCCGCAGGACTGGGAGGTGCTCGCCAAGTACTTCGCGTTCTACGGGCTTCGCCTGCCGCCCAACGCGGATGCGGACACGACGTATGCGCTATGGCGGGAACTGCGGCTCGACTGCGGGCAGGCAGTGCGCCTCGCGAGCGTAGGCCGTTCGGAAGAAGTGCAACAACTCTGCCCGCGGCTGTCGCCTGCCAAGCGCGCCTATGCCGTCGCGGTAGGCCGGCAGGACACGGCGTTGGCGCAGCGCCTGGCACGTGGCCTGTTCACAGGGCCGCACCGGTCGCTGTTTTGTGTGCCAGGCTGACCCAGGAGTACGCCAGCCGGACGTCCGATCCCGCTCAAGCGCCGCCGAATTTCGATGCCAGCGCGGCCTGGATTTCGCGCCGCAGGATTTTCCCGGCGGGGCTGATGGGAAACTCGTTAACCACTTCCAGCCGCTCGGGCATCTTGAAGCGCGCGATGTCCTGGCCCTTCAGGAACTCCAGCAGCTCGCTCAGGACCAGCTGGCGGCCGGGGTGCAGGATGACGACCGCGCAAGCCTTCTCGCCGAACACTTCGTCGGGCATCGCGACCACGCAAGCCGATTCGACGCCCGGGTGGGCCAGGATGTGGTTCTCGATTTCCTCGCAGCTGATCTTCTCGCCGCCGCGGTTGATCAGCTCCTTGATCCGCCCCTCCAGGTAGAGGTAGCCGCCTCTCTTCCTGGCCACGTCGCCCATGCGGTAGAAGCCATCCGGTGTGAAAGCCCTGGCGTTGATTTCAGGCGCGCGGTAGTAGCCACGGATCGTGTACGGGCCGCGAACCTGCAGTTCCCCGGTCTGGCCATCCGGCACTTCGCGGCCTTGGGGGTCGACGATCCTGATTTTGTCGGCGGGCGAGACCGGTCTTCCCGAGCTTTGCATCCGCACCGCTTCGGGATCGTCCAGCCGGGTCATGTTGAGCAGGCCCTCGGCGGTGCCATAGCTTTCCTGGTAGAGACAGCCGAACTTCTGCTCGACCCGTCGCCTGAGCTCGGGCGCCAATTTAGCGCCGCCGCACATGAAGACCTTCAATGAGCTGAGGTCGGCCTTGCCCAGCAGGTCCGAAGCCAGCCACTTGGCCGCCAGCGGCACCGCGGCGCTGACGATGGTCACCCGCTCGCTTGCGATCAGCGGGATCACGACCTCGGCGGCCGTGGCCGGCGCGATGACCAGGGTGCCGCCGCAGGCCAACGCGCCAACGACACCCGGCGCGCCCAGCGTGTAGTTGTGGGCCATCGGCAGCACCGCGAGGAACACCGTGCCGGTGCCGAAGCCGGCCACCCGCGCGCTTTGCAGCGAGCCGCACAGATAGTCGGCGTGGGTGCGCGGGATCAGCTTGGGCAGTCCGGTGGTACCGCCCGACAGCAGCATCAGCGCGACCTCCTCGGCCGCGGGCTGCGAACACGGGCATGAAACGCCCACCGACCCGGCGGAAAGCGAGCGCAGGTCGACCTGTCCGCTTCCCGCGACCCCGTCGATCAGCACATGCCGCAGGTCCGGGCACTCGGCCGCCACTTCGCGCGCCATCTCGCGATAGTCGAAGCCGCGCACCACGTCAGGCACCATCAGCGCGACGGCGCCGCTGGCGCGGACGAAATGGGCAATCTCCGACTTGCGATGCGCAGGCAGCGCCAGCACCGGAATGGCGCCGATGCGGGCGAGCGCGAAGAACGCCTCGACCAGCGGCGCGCCATTGGCAAGCTGGAACACGACGCGGTCGAGCGGACGCAAGCCGATCGAGTACAGCCCGGCCGCTAGTCCTTCGACATTGCGCAACAGCTCGGAATAGCTGCGGCGGCAGCTGCCGTCGATGACGGCAATCTTGTCGGGCAGCTTTTTGGCAGCGCGCGCGAGCACGTCGAACAGCGTCGCATCGCCCCAGTAGCCTTGCTCGCGATAACGCAGCGCGAACTCCGCCGGCCAGGTGACACACCCGTCGAGCATCACCGGGCCGCCATGTAGTCCGGGCGCGGCAGATCCACATGCACTGGGGACGAGGCCCCGCCCGCGAGGCCATCGGCCAGGGACGCGCGGACCTGGTACGTGTAGCGCGCGCCGCCGAGCACCGTGGTGTCGGTCCAGTTCGTCAATTTGGTGGCTTCCACCAGTTGCGTGAGGCCATCGCCGCGGGCGCGGTAAACGTCGTAGCGGGCCGCGCCGGCCACCTTCTTCCAGCGCAAGGTCACCGTGGAGTCGGTGCACTTCACGGAGACCGGATTGTCAGCATCCCATTGTGGCGCGCTGACGGAAGGCTCGTTCTTGGCAGCCTGCAGCGATCCCTGCGGCCACAGCGCGCAGATGACTGGCTTGTGGGTTCCGTCCAACTGCTTGCACACATTGCAGTAGTCGCACTGCACGATGCTGCCCCGCTGATTGCGCTTGACCTTGTTGGCCCAGGCAGGGTCTGCGAGCAGGCCGCGCGCGATCCCCACCATGTCGGCACTGCCGTTCGCAAGGACCCGTTCCGCGTCATCCGGGTCGGACAGCTTGCCGGCGATCGCCACGGGGGTGCGGATCCCTTGCGACAGCAGGTGAGCCTTGATCTCGGCGGCGAGATTCGCATGCAGTGCGCGCGGCAGCCAGCTGCCCGGCATGCAGCGGTCACCCGAGTAGCCGGAATAGGGAAACAGGACCTGCCCCGGCGTGTGGACGGCATCCTCGAACTTGCCGCCGACCGACATGGACAGGTAGTCGAAGCCGAGTTCCGCCAGCCGTTGGGCAATGAGCTTGGATTCGTCGACGGTATAGCCGTTCTTGATGAACTCCTCGGCATTGAAGCGGACGCAGACCGGAAAGCGCGGGCCCACGGCGCGACGCACGCTTTCCATCACGCGGCCGATCAGCCGCAGCCGGTTCTCGAGCGCCTCGCCGCCGAAGTCGTCGGTGCGCGGATTGGTTCGCGACAGGAACGACGACAAGGTGTAGGCATGCGCCGAATGAAGCTCGACACCGTCGAAACCGGCCTGCTGCACGCGGGCTGCGGCGGCGCCGAACTGCTCGATGATCTTTTCGATGTCTTCGACCGTGATGGTGTCGATGGTCTGGCGCCACCCGGTACGCGCCACCTTCATGAAGTGGATGATCTGCGGCACGACCTTGGAATCCGAGCAGTCGTGGATCCGCCGGGTCAGCTGGCTCAGGCCGGGAATGAACCGGTCGTCGCTGACGCGCAGCAGCGAGCCGGACTTGTTCTGGTGGATGGCCATGGCCTCGACCACGATCAGACCGGTGCCGCCTTCGGCGTACGCCGCGTAGCGGTCGATGATGTCCTGGTTGACCACGCCATCTTCGCGGCACAGGTGCGTCACCATGGCAGGGACCATGATGCGGTTCGGAATCACCATCCCGTTGATGTCCAGGGGTTCGAACAATTTCATTTCACGAGCTCCAGAAAATGGGTTGCGGTCACATCAATTCACCGCCGGCGATCAGGATGCTTTGCCCGGTGACGGAGCGCGACCCGGGCAGGCACAGCCAGCCTACGGATTCGGCCACCTCGTCGGGCTCGATCAAGCGGCCTTGCGGGTTGTGCACCACGAGTTGGGCCAGCGCGTCCTCGGGCGTGCGGGAGGTCTTCTGGACGATGTTGGCCACGGATCGCGACACGATGTCGGTGTTGGTGAAGCCCGGACAGACGGCGTTGACCGTCACTCC
>DATNBX010000275.1:0-20837 GCA_035571795.1 Ramlibacter sp. | reverse complement strand
ATGCCGCGCTTCAATCCCTTGGCCGCGCTGGCCGCTTTGCGCGCCTCGAACCCGGCCACTTCGGCCAGCGCCTTCGACTTGTCCATGCAGGCGTGGTAGTCGCCCACGTCGTACTGCAGCGCCACCGGCGTCTGGTATGGGAAGCTGGTGATGAAGTTGCGCTTGCGGATTTCGTCCTGGCCCAGGCCCAGTTCCCAGGCACAGCGGCTGACCAGGCGCTCCAGCAGGTAGGTGGCCTCGGGCCGGCCGGCCCCGCGATAGGCGTCGACCGGCGCGGTGTTGGTAAACCAGGCATCGACTTCCACGTAGATCAGCGGCGTCGTGTACTGGCCCGCCAAGAGGGTTGCGTACAGGATCGTAGGCACGGCGGTCGCGAAGGTGGACAGATACGCGCCGAGGTTGGCATCGGTATGCACCCGCAACCCCAGGAACTTGCCGTCCTTGTCCGTCGCCAGTTCGCCGTGCGTGAGGTGGTCGCGGCCATGCGCGTCGCTCAGGAAGCTCTCGCTGCGCTCGGCCGTCCACTTGATCGCGCAATTGAGCTGCCGGGCGGCCCAGGTCAGCGCCACGTCCTCGGCATACAGGTAGATCTTGGAGCCGAACCCGCCGCCCACGTCGGGGGCGATCACGCGCACCTTGTGCTCAGGCAGGCCCAGCACGAAGGCTGTCATCAGCAACCGCTCGACGTGCGGGTTCTGGTTGGCGACATAAAGCGTGTATTCGTCGGACGCGCGGTTGTACGAAGCGATCGCCGCGCGCGGCTCCATGGCATTGGGAATCAGGCGGTTGTTGGTCAGATCCAGCTTGGTCACGTGCGCGGCCGAAGCGAACACCGCGTCGACCGTGGCCTTGTCGCCGATGGCCCACTTGTAGCAATGGTTGCCGGGCGCGGCGTCATGGAGGGCCGGACCGTTCTTCGCGTCCTGCAACCGCACCACGGCCGGCAGCTCCTCGTAGTCCACTTCCACCGCTTCGGCCGCGTTCTTCGCGTGTTCGACGGTATCGGCCACGACCATGGCGACGTGGTCGCCGACATAGCGCACCTTGCCCTGCGCCAGGATCGGGTGCGGCGGCTCCTTCATCGGCTGGCGGTCGGTGCCGGTGATCAGCCAGCCGCAAGGCAGGCCGCCCATCTTGCCTTCCACGTCCTTGCCGGTGAAGACCTTGACCACGCCGGGCAGGGCCTGCGCCTTGGCGACGTCGATGCCCTTGATCAGCGCATGCGCATGCGGCGATCGCACGAACACCGCGTAGTTCTGGTGGCCCAGGTTCACGTCGTCGGTGTACTGGCCGGCGCCCGTCAGGAACCGGTAGTCTTCCTTGCGCTTGAGCGCTTCGCCGATGTGTGGCAGCTTGGAAAAATCTGATGCACCCATGTTGGTATCTCCTTCAGGCCGAAGCCATCGCCTTCTGGCCCATTTGCACCGCCTTGACGATGTTCTGGTAGCCCGTGCAGCGGCACAGGTTGCCTTCGAGCAGTTCGCGGATTTCGGCCTCGCCGGCGCCGGGACTGTGCTGGCACAGGTCCACCGCGCTCAACACCATGCCGGGGGTGCAGAAGCCGCATTGCAGGCCGTGACATTCCTTGAAGGCCGCCTGCATCGGATGCATCGTGCCGTCGGCCGCGGCCAGGCCTTCGATGGTCGTGATCTCGGCACCTGCATGCTGCGCGGCCAGCGTGTTGCACGACTTGATTGCCCGGCCGTTCACGATCACGGTGCAGGCGCCGCATTGCGCGGTGTCGCAGCCGACGTGGGTGCCGGTCAGTTTGAGGTGTTCGCGCAGCAGGTGCACCAGCAGGGTGTTGGGTGCGACGTCAGCGCTGGCGGGATTGCCGTTGACCTTGAGCTGAACTTGCATGGGCTTGTCTCCTTGAAGGACAGGTCGCCGGCTTGCGGCGCGGCGAGCGAATCCATTGTTCGACCCGCGCAAGTGCGGTAACCTAGGCGAAACCCTAGCCGTCTGCGCGGCAGTGACGCGGAAATCTCAAATTGGAACAAAGGCGTCCGCGCCGGCGCTTCCATCGATACATTGCCGAGCATGACAGTCCCTATGCAAATGATTGCCGAACAACGCTTGCGCCAGATCGAACAGGCGCGCCGCGCCGTCATGCTCGAAGGCCGCAGCGCCACCGACGTCCTCGCCCGTTCATGGTTCGAAGGCGGCTGGATCGAAAGATCATGGCGGCGCTGCCTGGCCAGCGGCCAGCGGCCCGAACAACGGCTGGGCTTCGAAATGGTCGCCACTGAAGCCCGGCGGCGCGTGATCGAAACCAGCCAGCCGCTGGTGCGGGCCGCCCGGCCCGTGCTCGACGGGTTGTCGCGGGCCCTCGCCAGCACCCGTTATTTCGCCATCCTGACCGATCACGATGGCGTCGTGATCGATGCATATGGGCCGATCGATCATGGCGACCGACGGGCCGAGCTGATCACCCGCGTCGGCGTCGACCTGTCGGAGCGCAGCGTCGGCACCACCGCCATCGGCGCGGCACTCACCGAGCTGCAGCCGGTGTGGCTGCACCGCGGCGAGCACTTCTTTGCCGACACCTCGGCCTACAGTTGCGCCGGCGCGCCGCTGTTCGGCCCGCATGGAAATTGCGTCGGCATGCTGGACCTGACGGGCATCGACGCAGCCGAGCGGCCCGAGCTCAAGCACTTGGTGGCGCAGTCGGCGCGCAGCATCGAGAACGCGCTCGTGCTGGCGCTGCCGCACCAATTGCTGCTGAGGCTGAACTGGCCCGGCCGTTCACTCGGCGGCGATGACGACGGCCTGGTTTGCCTGGATGGCGACGGCTGGGTCGCCGGCAGCAATCATCCGGCGCGGCAGATGGTGCCGCAACTGGCCCTGGCCGGCGCACGCGTGCATTGCAGCGAACTGCTCGCCCAGCCGTGGGAGCAGCTGTTCGATATGGCCCGCCACGGTGTGCAGCAGGGACCGGTCGAGGTGCCTTTGTGGTCGGGCCTGCGGCTGCAAGCGCTGCCCCAGCTGCCAGGCCAGGGCGCAGCGCAGGCAATGCCGCGGGTGCCGCTGCGCGCGGTCGAGATCGCGCTGATCCGCAACGCGGTGGCCGAAGCGCGCGGCAACGTGGTGCAGGCCGCGCAGGCCCTGGGGATCAGCCGGGCGACGATCTATCGCAAGCTCTCGCGCAAGTAGTTTCTCGAGAAACCCGGTGCCCAAGCTTGCCGACTTTCTGGCCGCGGCCCTCGCCGGGGTGGCCGCCCTGGCATCCGCAGCCGACGTGCCGGTGGCCGTGGCGTCCAATTTCACGGAGCCGATGCAGCGCATCGCACGGGAATTCGAGAAGGACACGGGTCACAGGGCGATGCTGGCGTTCGGCGCGACCGGCAACTTCTATGCGCAGATCCGCAACGGCGCCCCGTTCATGCTGCTGCTGGCTGCCGACGAGCAAACGCCGGCCCGGCTGGAAAAGGAAGGCTACGCCGTAGCCGGCGCGCGCTTCACCTACGCCACCGGACGGCTGGTGCTGTGGAGCGCGCAGCCGGGGCTGGTCGACGACAAGGGTGCGGTACTGGCCAAAGGCGGCTTCGACCACATCGCGCTGGCCAACCCGGCACTCGCCCCCTACGGGGCCGCCGCCGTCGAAACCCTGACTCGGCTCGATTTGCTGGAGCGGGTTCGCCCGCGTTTCGTGCAGGGTGAGAACATCGGCCAGGCTTTCCAGTTCGTCGCGACCGGCAATGCGCCGTTGGGATTTGTCGCGTTGTCGCAGGTCATGGTGAACGGCCGCATCGAAAAAGGCTCGGCCTGGGTGGTGCCCGCCGGCCTGCACGCGCCGATCCGGCAGGATGCCGTCGTGCTGGCGCCGGGCAAGGACTCCGCCGCGGCAGCGGCATTGGCGGCTTACCTGCGCAGCGACAAGGCCCGCGCGATCATTCGCAGCTACGGCTACGAATTCTGAGGCTGAGGCACCGGGCTCGATGGTTCCGGGCCGGATCGCGCGCTCGCATCACTTCGCGGCGTTCGGGAAGAACAGCTGTTCGCCGCCGATCTTGTAGCCGGCGATCACCGACTGGCCCGCGGGCGATGTGACCCAGTCGACGAACTTCTGCGCATCGGCTGCTTTCACATGCGGATACTTCGCCGGGTTCACCACCATCACGCCGTACTGGTTGAACAGGCGCTTGTCGCCTTCCACCAGGACCGCGAGGTCACCCCGGTTCTTGAAGCTCAGCCAGGTGCCGCGGTCGGCCAGTACGTAGGCGCTGTTCGCGCTGGCAATGTTCAACGCCGGTCCCATGCCGCAGCCACAATCCTTGTAGCCGGCCCCCTTGTGGGCGGCCATGCCGGCCTGGTTCCAGTAGCGCAGTTCGGCCGCGTGGGTGCCGCTCTTGTCGCCGCGCGAAATGAAGATGGCGTTCGTGGCGGCAATCTTTCTCAGCGCCTCGAGAATGTCCTTGCCGCGCGTGCCGGCCGGATCGCCCTTGGAGCCGACCAGCACGAAGTCGTTGTACATCACCGGATAGCGCCTGACCGAGCCGCCTTCGGCCACGAACTTTTCCTCCGCGGCCTGGTCGTGCACGAACAGCACATCGGCATCGCCGCGCCGCGCCATGTCGATGGCCTGGCCCGTGCCCACGGCGACCACCTTCACGTCCAGGCCGGTGGCCTTCTTGAACTCCGGCAGCAGGTAGCCGAACAGGCCGGACTGTTCGGTCGACGTGGTCGAGGCCATGGTGATCGATTGCGCCGCGGCGCCGCCAGCGGCGAGGACTGCGGCGGCGCACAGCCAAGCCGCACACAGCGTCCACCTTGATTTCGACATTGACTTGATATTCAAACCAGTTCTCCCTTGACGAATAACTCGGCCTCGCGGGAAGCTTCTCCCAGGCGCGGTCCGCTGAAAAACTCATGAACGGGCAGGTCGGCCAGCACGCGTCCCTGCTCCAGGTACACGACCCGGGTGGCAAGGCGCTTGACCTGGCCCAGGTTGTGGCTCGCGAATACCAGCGTCATGCCGGCTTGCGCGAACTCCGCCATCAGCGCCTCGACCTCGCGCTTGGCGTGCGGGTCCAGGCTGGAGGTGGGTTCGTCCAGCAACAGCACGTCGGGCTGCAGGCTCCAGGCCCGCGCCAGGGCCAGGCGCTGTTGCTGGCCCGCGGACAAGGCCCGCGCACTGCGCAGTGCCACCTCGGCCAGATCCACGCGGCTCAGCGCGGCCAGCGCCCGCTCCTGCGCGAGGCTCCAGCGGGCGCCGCGAATCCACAACCCGAGTGCGACGTTGTTCAGCACCGAGGTCCTGAGCATGTACGGCCGCTGGAACAGCATTGCCTGGCGCTTGGCGCTGTCGCGCAGGATCGAGCCGCGCACGGGCCGCAACAAGCCGTGCAGCACCCGCAGCAGGGTGCTCTTGCCGCAGCCGTTGGAGCCGATCAGCGCCAGCCGTTCGCCCTCGCCCACCCGAAGGTCGACATGCACCAGGGCATGGACGGCGCCGAAATCCACATCCACTGCCTTGAGCTGGATGAGACTGCTCATACCGGCGCGCCTTCCAGCGCCAGCAGCCGGTCATCGGTGCCGATACGCCAGCGCCGCACCAGCGCGATCACCGCATTGAGCGCCAGCACCGTGCCCAGCAGCACGATCCCCAGCGCCAGTGCCAGCGGCAGGTCGCCCTTGCTGGTTTCCAGCGCGATCGCGGTGGTCATCACGCGCGTGAACCCGTCGATGTTGCCGCCGACGATCATCACGGCGCCGACCTCGGAAATGGCGCGCCCGAACGCGGCGATGATCACCGTGAGAAGCGCGTACCGCTCGTCCCACGCCAGCAGCAGGCTGCGAAGGACCGGTCCGGCACCCATCGAGCGCAGTTGTTCGCCTGCAATTGCATCCACGTCCTCTACCGTCTGGCGCGTCAACGCCATCACCACCGGCAGCACGAGGACGGCCTGCGCCAGTACCATCGCCTTGAAAGAAAAGAGCCAGCCCAGGAAACCCAACGGGCCGGCGCGTGACAGCAAAAGGTACACGACCAGCCCCACCACCACGGATGGCAGCGCCAGCAAGGTATTGAGCAGCGTCAGCAGTGCGCCGCGCCCGGCAAAGCGCGCCACCCCCAGCCAGGCGCCCAGGGGCAGGCCGATGAAGCAGGCGATCGCGCAGGCTACGGCGCTGACGGTCAGCGACCGCGCGACGATGGCAAGCAGGGCAGGGTCCAGCCCGGCAACGAGGGCGAGCGCTGTCGCCGCACTGTCGGTGAACGTGTTCATTCGGGTCCGATGCTAGGCCCTGCGGCGAGCCCAAGGGATGGGGACTAGCGAGCTATGAAGCCGGATGCATAGGCGCGGACAGTCTGCGCGACACTGAGCAAATGCGACATACTCGGCCGCAATGCGCAAGGTCGAACTCTCCTACTCATTGACGCCCCGCGATGGCGCGGGCGCCTTGCGCAATGCGCTGATGGACCTGCTGCATGCCGTGCGAGAGCAAGGCTCGATCTCAGCCGCCGCCAAGGCACTGGACCTGTCTTACCGCCATGTCTGGGGCGAGCTCAAGCGCTGGGAAATCGAACTCGGCCACACACTCATCGTCTGGGACAAGGGGCAGCCGGCGCGCCTGTCGGAGTTCGGCGACAAGCTGCTGTGGGCCGAGCGCCAGGCGCAGGCGCGCCTGGCACCGCAGATCGAGGCATTGCACGCCGACTTGGAACGCGCGTTCGCGGTGGCGTTCGACGATGCGGCGCATGTTCTCACGCTGTTCGCCAGCCACGACGACGCGCTGCCTGCATTGCGTGAGCACGCGGCATCGTCCGCACGGCTGCACCTGGACATCCGCTTTTGCGGCAGCGTCGATGCGATCAGCGCGCTCAACGAAGGGCGCTGCGTGATGGCCGGCTTTCATACGCCGCGACTCGCGGGGCCGGGCACCCTGGCCCAGCGCACGTACCAGCCGCTGCTGCAGCCGGGGCGCCACAAGCTCATTGGCTTCGCGCAGCGCAGCCAGGGGCTGATGGTGGCCCCCGGCAATCCCCTGAAGCTGGCGGAGCTGGCCGACCTCGCGCGCAGCGGCGCCCGCTTCGTGAACCGGGCGCTGGGCACCGGCACGCGGGTGCTGCTGGACCAGCTGCTGGCGCAACTGAAGCTGAACCCGGCGGATCTCAAAGGCTACGGCGACACCGAACCGTCGCACGCGGCCGTAGCGCAAGCCGTCGCGTCGGGCGCGGCCGACGCGGGCCTGGGCATCGAGGCGGCGGCGCGCTCGCGCGGACTCGATTTCGTCGCGCTCGTGCAGGAGGACTATTACCTCGTGTGCCTGAAGGCCGCGCTGGACCAGGAGCCGGTGCAGGCCTTGCTGGAAGTGCTGCGCAGCCGGGTTTGGCGCGATCGGGTGGCGGCGCTGCCAGGCTACCAGCCGGAACACTGCGGCGAGATCCTGAGCCTGCGCGCACGCCTGCCGTGGTGGGACTTCCCGCGCAAGAAGACCAGGAAGTAGCGCAGCGCCGAAGCATGGATGCCCCCGGATCAGGTCCGGGGCAGGCTCCTCAAGTCCGGCATGACAACATCTTGCGGCCGGCTACAAAGAGCAGGTCCTGAACCCCACGAAAGCATCGTCGCGCTCCGGCAGGGCGAAGCCGCGGAATTTTGGATGCTTCATGCGCGAGCGCGCCGCGAACGACGCGCCGCGCTGAACCCGCGCCCGGCCGAAGTACGGCGGCGCTTCGAAATCGGTGTGCAGGCTCCAGCCGTCCGGGGCGAAACCGGGCCAGGGCCGCAGGGTGCTGGCCGTCCACTCGCGCACGTCGCCCCACCGGAAGCCGCGGCGCGCCGCCGTGTGCACCGCCATTTCCCATTCCACTTCGGTCGGCAGGCGGCGGCCCGCCCAGCGCGCCCAGGCGTCGGCCTCCCACCAGCTCACGTGCATGACGCTCTGGCTTGCCGACATGCGCGCGGCCTTGCCGAAATGCGCCTGCATCACCGCGCCGCTGGCCGAGCCGATCTGCTCCACATAGCGCGGACCCCGCCGCCCCTCCTGCCGCGCCTCCTGCTGCAGCCAGTTCCATCCGGGCGGCAGCCAGAACTCGGGACGGTCATAGCCACCATCGTCGACGAACTCCACATACTGCCCCCAGCTGACCGGCTGCGCATCGATCTCGAATTCGGGCACGGCGATGTCGTGCGCCCACTTTTCCACGTCGAACACGAAGCCGCCCGTCGGCGATCCAAGCTGCCAGTGCCCCGCCGGAACCAGCACTGGGTCGCGCCCCTGCATCCCGACGGGCAGCGCCAGCTTCAGCGGCAGTCCCAGCGTCTGGGCCAGCGTCACCAGCTGCTCGCAGCGCAGGTCCTCGTGGAACAACGCCACGCGATAAAAGTACAGGGACGCGTCGTCATCCGCGGTCTTTTCCAGCAGCTCCAGCGTGCTTTCCAGGGTTTCGAGCAGGTAGGTGCGGTTCGCCTGCGCGCCAGGCAGCGCCAGTTGCCAGCGCGCGTCATGCGGCACCACCGCAGGGTCATACCATCGATCGGCCAGCGGCTCGAGCGAAGCCAGCCGGACGGTGTCCGCCGGACAGGCGGGACCCAGCGAGCGCTGCGGATTGCGCCCGATCCAGTATTCGGCCATCCAGGCGATATGGCCGGCCAGCCACGCGGGCAGCTCCAGCTCGGGCCGGGGCGGAATGTCCAGCGCATTGCGGGTGAGAGCCTGTTCGAAATGAGCCAGCAAGTGCAGGCTGTGGTTGCGCGCATCCATCAGCGCGAGCGAAAGCAGCTCGCGCCCGGCGCGGCGCATGGAGGGCGAATCGATCGAGGCGGGGAAGGTATCTGGCGAGACAGCGGGCATGGGTCATTATCACTTTGGGGTAACCGCGATAACATCGTCAAAAAGCTGTCAGCCTGCCTTTTATAGTTACTCATAGAATTTCTTCATTACAAAGCCGACCGGGCGCCCCGCTGCCCACCGCAGTACGTGCCGGTGTCGCGAGGCCAGCGAACACCTTTTTCCGGAGACGACATGCAGGCATTACTGAAATTTTCCAAGGCAGTTGATTGGCTGAACGCCTTCATCGGCAAGTACGTGATCTGGCTGATCCTGGCTTCGACGGTGATCAGCGCGATCAACGCGGTCGTGCGAAAGATCTTCAACGCCAGCTCGAACGCCTACCTGGAAGTGCAGTGGTACCTGTTCGCGGCATCGTTCCTGATCGCCGCTGCCTACACCCTGCTCAATGGCGAGCACGTCAAGATCGATGTGATCTACCACCGGCTCAGCAAGCGCGCCCAGATGTGGATCGACGTGTTCGGTTTCGTCGTCTTTCTCACGCCGGTGTGCTTCGCGGTTCTCTGGTTCGGCACTCCGTTCTTTCTTAACGGGTTCCGTTCGGGCGAAATGTCTTCCAATGCCGGCGGCCTGATCCGCTGGCCGGTGTACCTCATGATGCCGTTGGGCTTTTCGCTGCTGCTGTTGCAGTGCTGGTCCGAGCTGATCAAGCGCATCGCCTTTCTCAAAGGCCTGATCGAGGACCCGACGCACAAGAAGGTTGCAAAGACCGCCGAGGAGGAACTGGCGGAAGAGATTCTCCGGCAGGCCGAAGCGAAGGCCAAGCAAGCAAATAACTAGAACGCGGAGCACCAGAAGATGGAACTCATCACCCACAACCTAGCCCCGATCATGTTCATGGGGCTGATCGTCTTCCTGCTGCTGGGATTTCCCGTCGCGTTCAGCCTCGGAGCCTGCGGCCTGTTCTTCGGTTTCCTGGGCGTCAGTTTGGGTGCCTTGCCCGAAGCGCTGCTGCAAGCGCTGCCGTTGCGCATCTTCGGCATCATGCAGAACGACACGCTGCTGGCGATTCCGTTCTTCACCCTGATGGGACTGATTCTCGAGCGCAGCGGGATGGCCGAAGACCTGCTGGAAACCATCGGCCAGCTGTTCGGCCCCGTGCGCGGCGGCTTGGCGCTGGCGGTAATCTTCGTCGGCGCGCTGCTGGCCGCCACCACGGGCGTTGTTGCCGCTTCCGTCATCTCGATGGGCCTGATCTCGCTGCCCATCATGCTGCGCTACGGCTATGACCGCCGGCTCGCCTCGGGCGTGATTGCCGCCTCGGGCACCCTGGCGCAGATCATCCCGCCGTCCCTGGTGCTGATCGTCCTGGCCGACCAGCTGGGACGCAGCGTCGGAGACATGTACAAAGGCGCCTTCATTCCCGGCTTCATGCTCACGGGGATTTATGCCGGTTATGTCATTCTGCTGGCTTTCATCAGGCCCATGTGGGTGCCGGCGTTGCCGATCGAGGCCCGCACGATTCGCGAGGCAAGCGGCAGGAGTGGCCTGCCTTCGCTGCTCGCAGTGACCGCCATCTCCGCGGGCCTTGCCGTCACCTTCGCCAAGAACTACCCGGCCGTGGCAAGCTGGTGGACGAAGACCCAAATCGACAGCATGCCGCTCGACGAAACCATCGTGGTGTCGATGTGCGCCGGCGTGCTGCTGGCCTTCCTGATTGCAGTCATCAACAAGATCACGCACCTGGGCCTGCTGTCGCGAATGGCCGAACGGGTGACCTTCGTGCTGATTCCGCCCCTGCTGCTGATCTTCCTGGTGCTGGGCACGATCTTTCTGGGGATCGCCACCCCAACGGAAGGCGGCGCAATGGGCGCGATGGGCGCCATCATCATGGCGTCGGCGCGCGGTCGCCTGAGCTTCTCGCTGCTCAAACAGGCCCTCAACAGCACAACCAAGCTGGCTTCCTTCGTGGTGTTCATCCTGGTCGGCTCGACCATGTTCAGCCTGGTGTTCCAGGGCGTGGATGGGCAGCGCTGGGTCGAGCACCTGCTCACGGGCCTGCCGGGAGGACAGGTGGGCTTCCTGATCGTGGTCAACGTGCTGATCTTCTTACTGGCTTTCTTCCTGGACTTCTTCGAGCTGTCCTTCATCGTGGTGCCGTTGCTGGCGCCGGTCGCCGACAAGCTGGGGATCGACCTGATCTGGTTCGGCGTGCTGCTAGGCGTGAACATGCAGACCTCGTTCATGCATCCGCCGTTCGGCTTTGCGCTCTTCTACCTGCGCAGCGTGGCCCCGGCCAAGGAATACACCGACCGCCTCACCAAGAAACTGATCGCGCCGGTGACCACCATGCAGATTTATTGGGGTGCCGTGCCTTTCGTGCTGATCCAGGTGTTCATGGTCGGCCTGATCATCTTCGCCCCCGGCATCGTCTCCAGCGGGCTGGACGTGAGTGAAAAGATCGACCTCGACAAGGTGCAGATCCAGATGAACAAGGACATGGAGGACGCTGCGAAACCGCCTGCCGGCGCGGCCAGTGGCAGCTTGCCCGAGGCGATGCCCAACCCCGCCGAGGACGCCAAGTCGGCCGATGACGAGCAGAAGAAGATCGACGACCTGTTCAAGAAGTAGCGGCGCGAAGCGCCCAGGTCAAAAACAAAGGCCCCGTCAAAGGGGCCTTTGCACACGGACAAGGACAAGGACAAGGCGCACGCGTGCGCCTTGTTATCTTCCAATTACAGCTTCTGCTCCTGCATGAAGCGGTCGAACGTCGCTTCGGTGAAGCGGAACCACAGGTTCTGGTCGGCGCGGAACTTGGCGTAGTCGGCGTAGATCTTCTTCCAGTCCGGATTCTTTCCGTTCAGCTCTTCGTATACGGCCATGGATTCCTTGAATGCCGAAGCCATCACGTCCTTGGAGAAGGGACGCAGTTTGGTACCGGCGCCGACCAGCTGCTTGAGGGCGCCGGGGTTTTTCGCGTCGTACTTGGCCTGCATGTCGGT
Organism: Ramlibacter sp.; assembly: GCA_035571795.1. Taxonomy (GTDB): domain Bacteria; phylum Pseudomonadota; class Gammaproteobacteria; order Burkholderiales; family Burkholderiaceae_C; genus Ramlibacter. Next base: position 9,102 of record DATNBX010000275.1, on the reverse strand, counting down.
GTGCGCCTGCGCAGCTGCAGTGGTCACCATGGCCTTGTACTCGGCCGACAGCGCATCCCAGGCTTTCTGGTTGATGAAGAAGTCCAGCTGCGGGCCGCCTTCCCACCAGCCGGGGTAGTAGTAGAAGGGGGCGACTTTGTTGAAGCCCAGCTTCTGGTCGTCATACGGCCCGATCCACTCCGCCGCGTCGATGGTGCCCTTTTCCAGCGCCTGGTAGATCTCGCCGCCGGGGATGTTCTGGGGCACGCCGCCCATGCGCTCGATCACCCTGCCGGCAAAGCCGCCGATGCGGAACTTCAAGCCCTTCATGTCCGCGACCGTCTTGATTTCCTTGCGGAACCAACCGCCCATCTGTGCGCCGGTATTGCCGCCGGGGAGGTTATAGATGTTGTACTTGGCGTAGAACTCGCGCATCAGCTTGATGCCGTTGCCTTCGTACATCCAGGCGGTCATCTGGCGGCTGTTCAGGCCAAAGGGAATCGCGCAGCCCAGCGCAAAGCACTCGTTCTTGCCGAAGAAATAGTAAGGTGCCGTGTGGCAGCATTCCACCGTGCCTTGTTGCACGCCGTCGACCACACCGAAAGCGGGCATCAGCTCGCCGGCGCCATGCACCGAAATCTCGAACTTGCCGCCCGACATCGCCTTGATGCTGTTGGCGAATACTTCAGAAGCGCCGAAGATGGTATCCAGCGACTTCGGGAAGCTCGACGCGACACGCCAGCGGATAGCCGCCTGCGCATGCACCGCAGGCGCGATGCCCGCGGCCAGCACTCCGGCGATGCCGGCATTTTTTATGAGTGATCGACGATCCATGGAGGCGCTCCTGTGAGTTATAGAAAACCGGTCCAGAGATTTGGGACAGCCTCAGCTGTCAAATCTGCCCGCAATTCTAGGACACACCGACTTTTGTACTCAGGGGTTTTCCCTTGAGAAATTACCCGGATGCTTGGGTACCCGGCGCACTGTCAGCAAAACCACAGGAATGAGCGCGGAGGTTCAACCCACCACTTTCAAGGCGGGCGGCGTGCGTTCGACGAGATCGGCGAAGCGCCGGCGCACGGATGCCTCGATGCCGCCTGCGTCCAGACCCTGCATTGCCAGCAGCCTGGCGGGATCCCCGTGCTCGATGAATTCGTCGCGCAGTCCCAGTTGCAGCAGCGGCCTGAGCACGCCGGCAGCCTGCAGGGCCTCGCCCACCGCACTGCCGGCGCCGCCCATCACGGCGCCCTCCTCGACCGTCACGAGCGCCTCGTGCTGCGCCGCCACCTGCAGCAGCAGATCCAGGTCCAGCGGCTTGACCCAGCGCATGTTCACCACTGTCGCATTGAGCCGCTCGGCCGCGGCCAGCGCCGGGTAAAGCAGCGTGCCGAACGCCAGGATCGCGACGCCGCGCGCCGCGCCGTCGGCGGCCGGCCCGCGCGCGCGCAGCACCACGCCCTTGGCGAACGGCAGGGGCCGCAAGCCCGGCTCGACGTCCGCGCCCACTCCGGCGCCGCGCGGATAGCGCACTGCAACCGGATGGTCCTGCTCGAAGGCCGTCGTCAACAGCGCGCGGCACTCGTTTTCGTCGGCAGGGCAGGCGATGCTCATGTTGGGGACGCAGCGCAGGTAAGCGATGTCGTACGCACCGGCATGCGTGGCGCCGTCGGCGCCCACCACACCGGCGCGATCGAGTGCGAACACGACGGGCAGGTTCTGGATCGCGACGTCGTGGACCAGCTGGTCATACCCGCGTTGCAGGAAGGTGGAGTAGATCGCCACGACCGGCTTCAGCCCCTCGCAAGCCAGGCCCGCCGCGAAGGTGACCGCATGCTGCTCGGCGATGCCGACGTCGTAATAGCGTTCGGGGAACCGCTTTTCGAACTCCACCAGCCCCGAGCCCTCGCGCATCGCGGGTGTGATCCCGATCAGGCGCGAGTCCTTCTGCGCCATGTCGCACAGCCATTGGCCGAACACCTGCGTGAAGGTCTGCTTGGGTGGTGTCGCGGGCGTGGTGAGGCCGACCGCCGGATCGAACTTGCCCGGGCCGTGATAGGCCACGGGATCGGCTTCGGCCAGCTTGTAGCCCTGCCCCTTCTTGGTGACCACGTGCAGGAACTGCGGCCCGCCCAGGTGCTTGATGTTCTCCAGCGTGGGCACCAGGGACTCCAGGTCATGGCCGTCGATCGGGCCGATGTAGTTGAAACCGAACTTCTCGAACAGCGTCGCCGGCACGATCATGCCTTTGGCCTGCTGCTCGAAGCGCTTGGCCAGCTCGAACAGCGGCGGCGCCACGTGCAGGACCTTCTTGCCGATGTCCTTCGCCGCGGCGTAGAACTGGCCGCTCATCAGCTGCGCCAGATACCGGTTCAGCGCGCCTACCGGCGGGCTGATCGACATGTCGTTGTCGTTGAGGATGACCAGCAGGTCGCATTCGGCAACGCCCGCGTTGTTCAGCGCCTCGAAGGCCTGGCCCGCGCTCATGGCGCCATCGCCGATGATCGCCACGGCCTTGCGGTTCTCGCCCTTCTGCCGCGATGCCAGGGCCATGCCCAGGGCGGCGGAAATGCTGGTGGACGAATGCGCGGTGCCGAAGGCGTCGTATTCGCTCTCGCTGCGCTGCGGAAAGCCCGACAAGCCGCCAAGCTGGCGCAAGGTGCCCATGCGGCCGCGCCGGCCGGTGAGTATCTTGTGCGGATAGGTCTGGTGGCCCACGTCCCACACCAGCCGGTCGTATGGCGTGTTGAAGACGTAGTGCAGCGCGATGGCCAGTTCCACGGTGCCCAGGTTGGAGCTGAGATGGCCGCCGGTGCGCGACACGCTATCGAGCAGGAACGCGCGCAGCTCGTCGGCCAGCGTCTGGAGCTGGGCACGCGGCAGCTTGCGCAGGTCCGCCGGGTCGTTGATCGTTTCTAGCAGGGAGACCATCGGATGCAATTTTTCAGTTTTCTCTGTTGACCACCATGATGGCCAGTGCGTGTAAAGCGCGTGTGTCGCGCAATCCGGTGCGCTGCAGCGCCGCCAGCGCCTGGGCCAGCAGCTCCTGCGCGAAGACGGCCGAACGCTCCAGGCCCAGCAGCGCGACGTAAGTCGGCTTGTCCTGCGCCGCATCCTTGCCCGCGGTCTTGCCCAGCGTGGCTGAGTCGGCGGTCACGTCCAGGATGTCATCGACCACCTGGAACGCCAGGCCCACAGCCTCGCCATAGGCGGCCAGCGCCGGCTCGGCGGTCGCATTCGCGACGCCGCAGGCCGCGCCCATCAACACGCTGGCTTGCAGCAGGGCGCCGGTCTTGCGCACGTGCATCTCGCGCAGCTGCACTTCGGTCAGCGCGCGGCCGACATTCGCGAGGTCGATGGCCTGGCCGCCCGCCATCCCGGCGTGGCCAGCCGAGCGCGCCAGCAGCCGGCACAGGGCCGCCTGCATGGCTGCCGGCACGGCCGCGCCGTCGGGCGCGAGCAGTTCGAACGCCAGCGCCTGCAGGGCGTCGCCCGCCAGCAGGGCCTGGGCCTCGCCGTACTTGACGTGCACCGTCGGTTTGCCGCGCCGCAGGACATCGTTGTCCATGCAGGGCATGTCATCGTGGACCAGCGAATAGGCATGGACCAGTTCGACCGCGCAGGCCGCGCGCAGCGCTGCCTCCCGGTTGCCGTCGACCGCTTCGCTGGCCGCCAGCACCAGCAAGGGCCGCAACCGCTTGCCGCCGTCGAGTACGGCATAGCGCATCGCCGCGCCCAGGCCGGCCGGCGCATCGGCCACCACCCACTCGGACAGCGCCCGCTCCACGCGATCCAGCCGCTCGCCGCACCAGGCCTGCAAATCGAAGTTCACTCTTGCGTCCACGGCTTGAGCGTGCCCTCGTCGAGCACCTTGATCTGGTTTTCCACCGCCTCCAATTTGTCGCGGCAAAACTGCAGCAGCTGCGCGCCGCGCTGGTAGCCGGCGAGCAGCTGTTCCAGGGGCAGCTGCCCGGACTCGATCTGGCCGACGAGCTGGTCCAGCTCTTCCAGCGCGGCTTCATAGCTGGCTGGGGTTTTGAAGGGGACCTCGGACATGTTCGGGCGGCGGTTGGCGAAAACTGTCAATTCTAGGCGGTGCAGCCGGGCTGTTCAGGGGAGGCCTCCCCACTCGCGTTGGCGGCGCCCGCCCATACCCTGGCGCCGGCCGGTAAATAGGGGCCGGGGGGTACAATGCCCCTCCCTTCACCGGCGCCACGCCTGTTTTCTCTCCGTTCCCGGATTTTTCCCGCGCCAATCCACGGAAAACGCGCTTACCCTGCCCCTTCATAGGGGGAGTCTCTAGGTCAGGACACCATGTCTGATTTAAGTCTTCAACTGCAGCAGGCCGCAAGCCAACTACCAGTTTCCAGTTACTTCGACGAGACGCTCTTCACGCGCGAAATCGAACTATTGTTTAGACGCGGACCCCGCTATGTCGGGCACCAGCTGGCCGTGCCGAACGAGGGCGACTACTACGCCCTGCCGCAGGAAGGCTCAGGCCGCGCGCTGCTGCGCACGGCGCAGAGGGTGGAACTGATCTCCAATGTCTGCCGGCATCGCCAGGCCGTCATCCTGAAGGGTCGCGGCTCGATCCGGCCGAACGCCTCTTCGAGCGGCAACATCGTGTGTCCCCTGCACCGCTGGACTTACAGCGGCGGCAATGCCAGCCCGGCCGGGGTGCTGCTGGGCGCGCCTCATTTCCCGCAGGACCCTTGCCTCGATCTCGGCAACTACCGGCTGCAGGAATGGAACGGCATGTTGTTCGACGCGCAGCCCGGCTGCCCCGACATCGAAGCCGATCTCGCCGGCATGGGTCCGCGCGCGGACCTCGACTTCACCGGGATGGTGCTCGACCGCGTGGAGCTGCACCAGTGCAACTACAACTGGAAGACCTTCATCGAGGTCTACCTGGAGGACTACCACGTCGGTCCCTTCCACCCCGGCCTGGGCAACATGGTCACTTGCGACGACCTGCGCTGGGAGTTCAAGGAAAACTACTCGGTGCAGACCGTGGGCGTAGCCAACCGCTTGGGCAAGGCCGGCAGCCCGGCGTACCAGCGCTGGCAGAACGCACTGCTGCAATACCGTGAGGGCAAGCAGCCCAAGTACGGCGCGATCTGGCTGACCTACTACCCGCACATCATGGTCGAGTGGTACCCGCACGTGCTCACCGTGTCCACGCTGCACCCGACGGGCCCGCAGCAGACCTTGAACATGGTGGAGTTCTACTACCCGGAGGAAATCTGGGCGTTCGAGCGTGAATTCGTCGAGGCCCAGCAGGCCGCCTACATGGAAACCTGCGTGGAAGACGACGAGATCGCCGAGCGCATGGACGCCGGCCGCAAAGCCCTGATGAACCGCGGCGACAACGAGATCGGCCCGTACCAGAGCCCGATGGAAGACGGCATGCAGCACTTCCACGAGTGGTATCGCCAGCGTATCCAGCGGGTGTAAATGCCCTTGTTCGCGCGCAAGCAGCCCGGATCGGGGGATGCCTGATGCAGGCGCTCTGGATGCTGCTGGCTTCCCTGTTTTTCGCGTCGATGGCGGTGTGCGTCAAGATCGCATCGGCCTGGTTCAACAGTGCCGAGCAGGTTTTCTACCGCGGCGTCCTGGGCATGCTTTTCATGTGGCTGCTGGCGCGCGGGCAAGGTGTTCCGCTGGGCACCCGTTTTCCCGGCATGCACGCCTGGCGCAGCCTCGTGGGCGTGCTCTCGCTGGGCGCCTGGTTCTATGCGATCGGCAAGCTGCCCCTGGCCACGGCCATGACGCTGAACTACATGAGCAGCGTCTGGATTGCGGCGTTCCTGATCGGCGGCGCCCTGCTCGCCTGGAATCCCCGCGCCGGCGGCAGTGCGCCGCTGCGGCAAGGGGCGCTCGTGCTCACGGTGCTGGTCGGCTTCGCCGGCGTGATCATCATGCTGCGCCCCACCATCGACCAGGATCAGCTGTTCGCGGGACTGGTGGGCTTGATGTCGGGCCTGACGGCGGCCTTTGCCTACATGCAGGTCATGGCGCTGGCCAAGATGGGCGAGCCCGAAACGCGCACGGTCTTCTACTTCGCGGTGGGCTCGACCGTTGCCGGAGGTGCCGCTGTGGTGCTGGCCGGCGGGTTCTCGCCGTGGGACTGGCAACACGCGGCGTGGCTGCTGCCGGTCGGGCTGCTGGCATCGCTGGGGCAACTCTGCATGACGCGTGCCTACAGCCGTGGTGCCACCCTGGTCGTGGCGAGCCTGCAGTATTTCGGCATCGTGTTCGGCGCGATCTACAGTGTGACGCTGTTCGGCGACAGGATTTCACTGTCCGGCTGGGCCGGCATGGCGCTGATCGTCGCCAGCGGTGTGGCGGCAACCGTATTGCGCTCGTACGCGGCGCCGGACGCACCGGCTGAAGAGCACTGAAACGAAACACCAACAGGCCCATAATTTCCTTATGTACACCACCATCATCTCCGCCGAACAACTCCAGGCCTTGCTGGCCGGCGGCGCGCCGCTGATGGTGTTCGATTGCAGCTTCGACCTGATGAATACCGCCGCGGGCGAAGAGCAGTACCGTAAGGCGCACATTCCCGGCGCGCTGTACGCCAATCTGGACACCGACCTGAGCGACCAGGGCGTCGTGGACCCCGACGGCACCCATCACCCTCATCCCGACGCGGCCTCAGCCGGCCGCCATCCCTTGCCCAGCCGCGAGAAGTTCGCGATGTGGCTGTCGGCCGTCGGCTTCGCCAACGACATGCAGGCGGTGGTGTACGACCGCAATGGCAACAACTACTGCGGGCGGCTGTGGTGGATGCTCAAGTGGGCCGGTCATGAAGCGGTCGCGGTGCTCGATGGCGGGCTGCAGGCCTGGCAGGCGGCCGGCGGCGAACTGACCGATCGCGAAGAGCCCTCGCACTTCCAGTCGAACTTCAAACTCGGCCACGAACTCCAAAGGCTCGTGACGACACGCGATGTCCAGAGACACCTCGGCAAGCCGACGCAGACCCTGGTCGATGCCCGGGCCACCCCGCGCTTCAAAGGCGAGGTCGAACCGCTGGATCCGGTCGCAGGGCACATCCCCGGCGCGCTCAACCGGCCGTTCGCCCAGAACCTCGGTCCCGACGGCAAATTCAAACCGCCGGCCCAGCTCAAGTCCGAGTTCGACCAGCTGATGGCCGGACGCGACCCCGGCACCGTGGTGCATCACTGCGGCAGCGGCGTCAGTTCCGTGCCCAATGTGATTGCGATGGAACTCGCCGGGTTCGCCCCCACGGCCCTTTACGCCGGCAGTTGGAGCGAATGGTGCGCCGACCCGAAGCGGCCGGTCGAGAAGGGTTGAGGCCGCAAGCCAGGAGCGCAGGCTCCTATTCCTTGATGTTGGCGGCCTTGACGATACGCACGTAGCGCTCCTCCTCGCGCTGCACGAAGACGGCGAACTGGGCGGCGCTGCCGCTGCCGCCGATGGCGCCTTGCTCCTGCATCTTGCCGCGGATCTCCTCCGACCTCAGCACCTCGTTCAATTCGCGGTTGAGCCGCTCGATCACGGCAGCCGGCGTCTGGGCCGGGGCGAACAGGCCGGTCCAGGCCACCACATCGAATCCCTTGAAGCCGGGCGTCTCGGCCACTGCCGGCACGTCGGGCAGCGTGGCCAGGCGCTTGTCGTCGGTGATGGCGATGCCCTTCATCTTCCTGGCCAGAATGTTGGGCGTGGCGGTAACGCTGACGAGGATCGCCAGGTCCACCTGGTTGCCGACGACGTCGCTCACGATCTGCGCGCCGCCGCGATAGGGCACGTGGGTGATGAAGACCTTGCCCTGGTCCTTGATCAGTTCCATGGCCAGGTGCAGCACGGTCCCGATGCCGGACGTGGCGTAGCTGAGCTGGCCCGGATTCTGCCGGGCCAGCTTCAGCACCTCGGCCAGCGTGTTCGCAGGCAGTCCCGGCCGCGCCACCAGCACCATCGGCGCGGTGGTGACCAGGCCCACCGGGGCGAGGTCCTTGAGCGGGTCGTACTTCACAGCGGCCGGGTTGACCAGGCGCGCAATCGCAATCGGACTGTCGGCTCCCAGCAGCAGCGTGTAGCCGTCGGGTGTCGCGTGCGCCGCCTTGGCCACGCCGATCGTTCCACCGGCGCCGGCGACGTTCTCGACCACCACCGATTGCTTGAGCCGCTCCGCCAGCTTCTGCCCCACCAGGCGTGCCGTGACATCGACGCTGCCGCCGGCGCTGAAGGGCACGATGATGGTGATGGGCCTCGCCGCGGGCCAGGCCGGTTGCGCCTGTGCGGCCGCGCCGAAGGCCGCCGCCGCGAGGAAGAATGCAACGCGTTTGAACATGCTCAGTTTCCTTCCTGGGTTTCCAGCCGGGCGCGCAGGCGGTCGAACCGCGCCGCCCATTCGGTGCGCCAGCCACGGCGCTGGTCTTCGTCGATCCAGGCGGCATCGATGCCGTTGAGCATAAAGCCTCGCAGGTCGTCCAGCCCGAAGCCGAAGTCGCGCATCATCATCTGCCAGGCGCCCGTAGGCGTGACGTGGTGCAGCGCAGGATCGTCGGTGTTGGGATGGATGCGCAGGCCCAGCGCCGCCATGCGGCGGATCGGGTGGTCCAGGGCCCAGCGCTCGCGCGCCAGGGTGCGCAGGTAGTACGAATTGGTCGGCACCACCGTGAACACGATGCCGCGCTGCGCGCAGCGCGCCGCGAACGCCGCATCGTCGACAGTGGTGTAGCCATGGTCGACGCGGTCGACGCCGAGCAGGTCCACCGCAGCCTGCACGTTGGTCCAGGGCATGCCGAATTCACCGGCGTGCGCCGTGGTCTTCAGGCCCGCCATCCGGGCCTTGGCATAGGCATGCACGAACAGTTCGGGCGGCCGGCCGACCTCGCGGTAGTCGATTCCAATGCCCGGCACGTCGGGGTCCCGGCGGGCGATCACCCACTGCACCATCTCCAGGGCCTCGGCCTGCGACGCCTCGCGATCGATGGCCGGCACCAGCTTGGCCTGGATTCCGAAATCCTGTCGGGCATCGGCAATAGCGCGGGTGATGGCTGCTTGCGCCAGCGGATAGGGAATGCCCGATTCGCGCACCGTCCCGGTGGGATTCCAGAAGAACTCGGCGTGCAGCACGTTATGCGCCGCCGCGTCCTG
>DATNBX010000274.1:0-5488 GCA_035571795.1 Ramlibacter sp. | reverse complement strand
GCCATGGGAGCGATGCCCACCCCCGCGCCCACGAGCAAAAACAAAAGGACAGGGAGATACTGGTCGAGATTCATCTTGGCCTGAGTCCGTGCTTTGGCCCGCCGATGCCTTCCCGGCGGACTTCATTGTTTGGTGCCGTCGGCGAGACTCGAACTCGCACAGCTTTCGCCACTACCCCCTCAAGATAGCGTGTCTACCAATTTCACCACGACGGCGGGATTTCTCGCCCGGACATGCATGAGGAACCGGTGACATTTGCTTTCCGGGCAGCCTTGGAGTTTACCCGTAAATAAAACCCGCTCTCCAGTAAGAAAAGGCTGATCTTGGGGTCACTTGACAGGAATCTGCCCCGCTCCAGAAGCTGCTGGCGCGGCGGGCGCTGTTGTGGTAGAGGCAGGCGCCGGGGCGGCGGTGCCAGGAATCTGGGCGGCCGCCCCCGAGGCGGCCGGCGCGGGGGCCGGCGCCGCTGCCGGGGTCGTCGTGGCGGCGCGATCCAGCACACTGCCCGATTCCACCGGCCGCAGGTTGCCGAAATAAGCCAGCATCAGGGTACAGGCAAAAAACACAGCTGCCAGCACCGCCGTCGTCCGGGACAGGAAGTTGGCGCTGCCGCTGGCGCCGAACAGGCTGCCCGAACTGCCGCTGCCGAACGCCGCGCCCATGTCGGCGCCTTTGCCGTGCTGGACGAGGATGAGCCCGATCATGCCCAGGGCCGTGAGCATCTGCACGGCCAGGACCGCGGTAAGCAATACATTCATTCCGTTGACTCCTATTTTCTTGTGGCGGCCACGGCTAGCGCGCGGCGGCGATGATCTGCAGGAAATCGGGCGCCTTGAGCGACGCGCCCCCGACCAGCCCGCCGTCGATATCCGGTTGCGCCAGCAGCGCCGCGGCGTTGGCTGCGGTCATGCTGCCGCCGTAGAGGATCTTCACGCGGTCCGCGTGCTCGGTCGCGGCCTTGAGCTGCGCGCGCAGCACCGCGTGGACCTGCTGAGCTTGTTCAGGCGTTGCGGTCCTGCCGGTCCCGATGGCCCAGACCGGCTCATAGGCCACGACGATTTCGCTGATGCAGTGGCCGTTGGTATGGATCACCGCGGCCATCTGCCGCTTGACGATGTCCACCGTCCGGCCGGCTTCGCGCTGGGCCAGCGTCTCGCCGACGCACACGATCGGCGTGATGCCGGCCGCCAGCGCGGTCTTGGTCTTGTCGGCCACGACGGCATCGGTTTCGCCGTGGTACTGGCGGCGCTCCGAGTGGCCGACGATCGCATAGCGCACGCCGAATTCCTTGAGCATGGCGGCCGAGACTTCGCCCGTGTAGGCGCCCTGCACATGCTCCGACACGTCCTGCGCGCCGAGTTCCAGCGCCGAGCCCGCGCGCAGCGCATTCACCTGCGCCAGGTACGGCGTGGGCACGCAGACCGCCGCAGTGCAGGCGGCGTCCCCCATGCCCTCGATCAAAGCGCGGACCAGGGCCTCGTTGGCCGCGGCATTGCCGTTCATCTTCCAGTTGCCTGCGATCAGCTTTCGTTTCATGCTTGCTCCGACCAGGTCAGCACGATCTTGCCGATGTGCTGGTTCGATTCCATGAGTTCATGCGCCTTGGCCGCCTCGCCAGCCGGAAAGACGCTGTGGATGACGGGCTTGATGGCGCCGCTTTCCAGCAGCGGCCAGACCTTGGCCTTGAGCGAGCGGGCGATTGCCGCCTTGAATTCCACCGGCCGCGGCCGCAGGGTCGAGCCTGTGACGGCCAGCCGCTTGCGCAGCACCAGGCCGGCATTGAATTCGCTTTTCACCCCGCCCTGCACCGCGATGATCGCGAGCCGGCCGTCTTCGGCCAGGCACTCGACTTCGCGCGCGACGTAGCCGCCGGCCACCATGTCCAGGACGACATTGACGCCGCTGCCGCCGGTCAGCTTTTTCGCTTCCGCGGCAAAGTCCTGGGTCTTGTAGTTGATCGCGTGATCGGCGCCCAGTTCGAGGCAGGCCCGGCACTTCTCGTCGCTGCCGGCGGTCGCGATGACCGTCGCGCCCAGTGCCTTGGCCATCTGGATCGCCGTGACGCCGATTCCGCTGGTGCCGCCCTGGATCAATAGCGTTTCGCCGGCCTGCAGCTTCGCGCGGTCGAAAACGTTGCTCCACACCGTGAAAAAAGTCTCAGGCAGCGAAGCCGCCTCGATGTCGGTGAGGCCTTTGGGCACCGGCAGGCATTGGCCGACCGGGGCCACGCACAGCTGCGCGTAGCCGCCGCCCGCCACCAGCGCGCAGACGCGGTCGCCGACCTTCAGGCCCGCCTGCCCCAAGGCCGCGCTGTCGCCCGAGACGATCTCGCCGGCGACCTCCAGCCCCGGAATGTCGGAGGCGCCGGGGGGCACGGGATAGTTGCCGGTGCGCTGCAGCACGTCCGGGCGGTTGACGCCGCTGGCCGCGACGCGGATCAACAACTCGCCCGCGCCGGGTACGGGCGCGGGCCGCTCAGCCAGACGCAGCACGTCGGGCTTGCCAAAGGCGCTGATTTCAACGGCTTTCATGGTCTTCCCGGTTTGGCATTGTTCCGTGGCCCCTGCCCTTCGGATCGCGATCACAAGATGACGCTCAGGCCTCGTCGTCGACCGGCGCCTGCTGCGGAGCCTCGCGCTGCTCGCGCGGGGGCTGCTGCGGGGGCTGGAACTCGCGCTGGTCGCGCTGGTCGCGCTGGTCGCGCTGCTCGCGTGGTTCGCGCTGCTCGCGCTGCTCGCGCGGTTCACGCTGCTCACGTGCTTCGCGGGATTCACGCGGCTCGCGTGGCTCACGCTGTTCACGTGGCTCGCGCGGGGGCCGGTCGCCGCGCGGCTGCTCGTCGCGCTGCTGCATCGGCGGGCGCTCCAGCAATGCCTTCATCGACAGCTTGACGCGGCCCTTCTCGTCGGTTTCCAGCACCTTCACGCGCACGATCTGACCTTCGCTCAGGTAGTCTTGCACCCGCTCGACGCGCTCGTGGGCGATCTGGCTGATATGCAGCAGGCCGTCCTTGCCGGGCAGCAGGTTGACCAGCGCGCCGAAGTCCAGGATCTTGGTGATCGGGCCTTCGTAGACCTTGCCGATTTCCACTTCGGCAGTGATCTGCTCGATGCGCTTCTTGGCGTCCTCGGCCTTGGCCGGATCGGTGGAGGCGATGGTGATGGTGCCGTCTTCCGCGATGTCGATCTGGGTGCCGGTCTCTTCGGTCAGCGCGCGGATCACCGAGCCGCCCTTGCCGATCACGTCGCGGATCTTCTCGGGGTTGATCTTCATTGTGAACAGGCGCGGCGCGAAGTTGCTGACTTCGGTCTTGGCCTCCGCCATCACTTCCTGCATCTTGCCCAGGATGTGCATGCGCGCTTCCTTGGCTTGCGCCAGCGCGACCTGCATGATTTCGCGGGTGATGCCCTGGATCTTGATGTCCATCTGCAGCGCCGTGACGCCGTTGGTGGTGCCTGCCACCTTGAAGTCCATGTCCCCGAGGTGGTCTTCATCGCCCAGGATGTCGGTCAGCACCGCGAAGCGGTTGCCTTCCTTGATCAAACCCATCGCGATGCCGGCCACATGGGCCTTCATCGGCACGCCGGCATCCATCAGGGATAGGCAGCCGCCGCATACCGACGCCATCGACGACGAGCCGTTGGACTCGGTGATTTCGGAAACCACGCGCATGGTGTAGGGAAATTCTTCCTTGGTCGGCAGGCAGGCGATGAGCGCCCGCTTGGCCAGCCGGCCGTGGCCGATTTCGCGGCGCTTGGTCGAACCCATGCGGCCGACTTCGCCGGTGGCGAACGGAGGCATGTTGTAGTGGAACATGAAGCGGTCTTCATATTCGCCCATCAGCGCGTCGATGCGCTGGGCGTCGCGCTCGGTGCCCAGCGTGGTCACCACCAGCGCCTGGGTTTCGCCCCGCGTGAACAGGGCCGAGCCATGGGTGCGCGGCAGGGCGCCGGTGCGGATCTCGATCGGACGCACGGTGCGCGTGTCGCGTCCATCGATGCGCGGTTCGCCCGCCAGGATCTGGCCGCGCACGATCTTGGCCTCGATGTCGAACAGCAGCGCATCGAGCTTGGCCGGGTCGAACTCGCGGCCTTCGGCCAGCAGGTCCGCCTGCACGGCGCCGGCGGCTTCACGCAGGGCCTGGGTGCGGCCCTGCTTGCTGCGGATCTGGTAGGCGGCCCGGATCTTTTCCTCGGCCAGGGCGTTGACCTTGCCGATGAAGGCCTCGTCCTTGGGCGGCGCCTGCCAGTCCCACACCGGCTTGCCGGCGTCGCGCACCAGTTCGTGGATGGCGTTGATCGCGATCTTGCCCTGGTCGTGGCCGAACACCACCGCGCCGAGCATCACTTCCTCGGACAGCTGCTGCGCCTCGGACTCCACCATCAGCACGGCCGCTTCGGTGCCGGCGACGATCAGGTCCAGGTCGGACATCTTGCGGGCGGTCTGGCCCGGATTGAGCACGTACTCACCGTTGACATAGCCCACGCGCGCGGCGCCGATCGGACCGGCGAAGGGGATGCCGGAGATCGCCAGGGCCGCGCTGGTGCCGATCATCGCGGCGATGTCGGCATCGACTTCGGGGTTCAGCGACAGCGTGTGGATCACCACGTGCACTTCATTGAAGAAGCCGTCGGGAAACAGCGGGCGGATCGGCCGATCGATCAGGCGGCTGGTGAGGGTTTCGTGCTCGCTGGGCTTGGCTTCGCGCTTGAAGAAGCTGCCGGGAATCTTGCCGGCGGCATAGGTCTTCTCGATGTAGTCGACGGTCAGCGGGAAAAAGTCCTGGCCGGGCTTGGCATTCTTGGAGGCGACCACGGTCGCCAGCACCACGGTGTCGTCGATGTTGACCAGGACGGCGCCGCCGGACTGGCGGGCAATCTCACCGGTTTCGAGCGTGACGGTGTGCGAGCCCCACTGGAAGCTCTTGCTGACCTTGTTGAAAATACTCATGTTCATCTCTCTTCGTCTTGGTGGGTGGGACAGGCCAGAATGAGGAGCCATCTGCTGTCTTCGCCCGATTAGCGCATCGGCTGCGCCTTGTGGCCGGAGAGGCGGTGTCGAACACGATGCCATTCCAGAAATCCAGGGGGCTTTTCCCTTCGGGGCCCCTGGGCTTTTGGAATGACACAGCGCGTATTCGTCTTGCCGTCTCCGAAGTAACAAGGCGCCTGAGCTGTGACAAGGAAGCTTGGAACTTCCAGCACAAACCCAGGCGCCTTGGTGTTCGATCCTGCCTTACTTGCGCAGGCCCAGTTTGCCGATCAGCGCGGTGTAGCGATCGGCGTCTTTGTCCTTGAGGTAAGCCAGCAGGCTCTTGCGGCGGTTCACCATGCGCAGCAGGCCGCGACGGCCGTGGTGGTCCTTGGCGTGCGTCTTGAAGTGCGGGGTGAGTTCGTTGATGCGAGCCGTGAGCAGTGCGACCTGCACTTCCGGGCTGCCCGTGTCGTTCGCACTGCGTGCGTTGGCCTTCACGACTTCGGCCTTGTTC
>DATNBX010000273.1:0-6102 GCA_035571795.1 Ramlibacter sp. | reverse complement strand
GATCACGCACTTGTTGGATGAGCACCTGGATTTGGCGGTGCGCATCGGGACTCTGCCGGACAGCAGCTTCAAGGCCACTCGCGTGGGGTGGTTGCGGCGCGTGGTATGTGGCAGCCCGGCCTATCTTGCGTCACGTGGCGTCCCCCGGACGCCAGTCGATGCGTGTATGCATGACTGCATCACCTTCGACGCGGTTGCATCGTCCGATCAATGGGTTTTCCGGCTTGAAAAGGGCGAATCGGCGGTGTCTGTCCATTCACGGCTCGTGGTCAATACGGCCGAGGCAGCGGTCGATGCAGCCAAGGCAGGCCTCGGCCTGGCGCGCTTGCTCTCCTATCAGATCGACACCGCTCGCCGTGCGGGGGACTTGACCGTGGTGCTCGAGGCCTTCGAGCCGCCCCCGATTCCTGTCAGCCTTGTATTCAACGAGCAGCAGCGCATCCCGTTGAAGCTTCGTGCGTTCCTCGACTTCGCGGCGCCACGCCTGCGCAAACGGATGCTCGTGTTGGCTGAGGCCGCTCCGTGACCGCCTTCAATCCACCGCCACGAACAGCAGCGCCAACAGGGCTGCGATCGCCGCTGGAATCCCGTAACGTTCCCACGGTGACACCGCATCGCCCGCGATCACCTCCACCGGAACGGACGTGAGCTGAAGCACCCGGTTGGTGATTGAACTCTCGACCAGCCGGGTCAGCGAGTTCTTGCGCGCCGTGCCCATCACGATTTCGTCGCAGTGCAGGCGCTTGGCGACTTCGGTGATCTGCTCCGCCTTGTCGCCGACCTTCATGTGCACGGCGTAGGGAATGCCAAAGCCGTCGAGGATGCGCCGGCTCGGCTGCAATGCCTTCTCCGACTCCGCTTGGTGGTACTCGTGCACGGTTGCGCTGCCGGCCTTGTGCGCGACGTAGCGCGTGAGCTGAGGTTGCACGTTCAGCAGGTGGATCTCCATCCCGCTGTCGTTCATGAAGCGGCGCACGACGTGCCTCACGGCGCCTTCCGAATTGTGCGAACTGTCGACAGGAACGAGGACTTTCATGGCTTGGCCTCCTGTTTGCGGACTACTGGCGGGGCGCGCGGCCGCGGCCGAGCCGCTGGCCGGCTCTTTGGCTCGGCGGAAATAGGCCTTGAGCAGCTCCATGGCGAGCGGCGAGGCGAGGAAGAACGGCAGCATCAGCATCCAGTCGTCCAGCCCGAGCGGCACGGTGTCGAAGAATGGCCGGAAGAACGGCACATACACCACCAGCAGCACCAGCGCGAACGAGACAGCCACGGCCCAGACCATCCATCGGTTGCTCATGAACCCGATCGACACGATGCTGTGGTGCTCGGAGCGGGCGGTGAAAGCGCGCAGCAGTTCCGAACAGCACAACGTCACGAAGGCGATGGTCTGCGCCGCCTCCACGTGGCCCGGATAGCGCTGTAGCGCGAGGAAGAACACCGTCAGGATCGCGAGTGCGTCGACCACGGCGATGACGCCGATGCCAATGGCCATCTCGCGATTGATCACGTGCTCCTTCGGCGCGCGCGGCGGCTGCTTCATGATGTCGGGATCGCCTTTTTCCAGGCCGAGCGCGAGCGCCGGAGCGCCATCGCTTACCAGGTTCAGCCACAGCAATTGCACCGGGCGCAGGGGAATGGGCATTCCGAACAGCATCGCGCCGAAGACGATCAGGATCTCGCCGACGTTGCAGGCGAGCAGGAAGTAGACGAACTTGCGGATGTTCGAGTAGATGATGCGGCCCTGCTCGACGGCCGCCACGATGCTGGCGAAGTTGTCGTCGGTGAGCACCATGTCGGCTGTCTGCTTGGCGACGTCGGTCCCGGTGATCCCCATCGCGATGCCGATGTTGGCGCGCTTGAGGGCCGGCGCGTCGTTGACGCCATCGCCCGTCATCGCCACCACGTGGCCGCGCTGTTTGAGCGCCTCGACAATCCGCGTCTTGTGCTGCGGCGAGACGCGGCAGCACACGTCGAGCCGCTCCGCCTGCGCCGGCAGTTCCTGGTCGCTCAGACGGTCGATCTCGGCGCCGGTCAGCACCAGCCCGCCCGGCGTGAGCAGCCCGATGTCGCGTGCGATCGCCTGGGCCGTGTCCTTGTAATCGCCGGTGACCATGATGCTCTTCAGCCCGGCACCGCGCGAGACCTTCAATGCCGCCACTACCTCGGGGCGCGGCGGATCGATCATGCCCAGCAGGCCGACGAAGACGAGATCGCGTTCGACCGTGGCCGGCTCGACCTTGTCGGGCACCGCGTCCATCGGTCGCCAGGCGACCGCGAGCACCCGCAACGCGTTGCTTGCCATGTCGCGGTTCTGCTCGAGAATGGCCTCGCGCATCGACGGCGTCAGCGCCACCGCGTTGCCGCCCTCGAGGTTGTGGACACACAGGTCCAGCACCACGTCGGGTGCGCCCTTCACGAAGGCGATCAGCTCGCCGCCGGCGCCGCGATGGATCGTGCTCATGCGCTTGCGATCGGAATCGAACGGGATTTCCTGCACCCGCGGCCACGTGGCCTCCAGGTCCTCGCGCTGGTAGCCCGCCTTCACCGCGGCCACCGCCATGGCGGCTTCCGTGGGGTCGCCGATGATGCGCCACGCAACTTTGCCCTTCGCGTCGCAACTTTCCTCCAGACGCGCGTCGTTGCACAGCAGCGCGCCTTGCAGCAGCCGCGCCGCATCCGGGTTGGCGCGCGCGTCGAAGGGATGCGTGCCGGCGAAGAACTGGCCGGCCGGAGCGTAGCCTTCGCCCGTGATGCGCAGCCGGTTGCCGCCGGTCCAGGCCTGCACCACGGTCATCTCGTTCTGCGTCAGCGTGCCGGTCTTGTCGGAGCAGACGACGGTGGCGCAGCCCAGCGTTTCAACTGCGGGAAGTTTGCGGATCAACGCGTGGTGCTTGATCATCCGCTGCATTCCCAGCGCCAGGCAGATGGTGACGATCGCCGGCAATCCTTCCGGAACCGCCGCGATCGCCAGGCTCACCGCCGTCATGAAGAGGTTGACGATGTCCTTCCTCTCGGCTTGCAGGTAGGCAATGAAGCCGTTCTGGAACGCGCCCGCCAGGCTGGTGTCGCGAAACAGGCCATACACGAACACCACCGCGCAGATGGCCAGGCAGGCCGTGCCGAGCACCTTGCCCAGGTCCGCGAGCTTTTTCTGCAGCGGCGTTTCCTCCTCCTCGAACGACTGCAGCATCTCGGCGATCAGGCCGATCTGGGTGTTCATGCCGGTGGCGGTGACCAGCCCGCGGCCGCGCCCGTAAGTGACCAGGGTTCCCATGAACGCCGTGTTGGCGCGGTCGCCCAGCGGGATCTCCTGGTCCAGCACGACGCGGGCGTTCTTTTCGACCGGAACCGATTCGCCCGTCAGCGAGGCCTCCTCGATCTTGAGGTTGACGCTTTGCACCAGGCGCAGGTCCGCGGGCACGAAATTGCCGGCTTCCAGCAGCACGATGTCGCCGGCGACCAGGTCGCGGCCCGCCACGATGGTCTGATGTCCGTCGCGGATCACCGCCGCGTTGGGCGCCGCCATTTTTTTCAGCGCGGCCAACGCCTGCTCGGCCTTCGATTCCTGGATCACGCCGACCACGGCATTGAGCGCGACGATGAACATGATGGCGATGGAATCGACGTACTCGCCCAGGGCCAGCGAGACCAGCGCCGCGATCACCAGGATGATGACCAGGTAGTTGTTGAACTGGTCCCAGAGCAGCGCCAGGAACCCGGGGCGCGGCCGCTCGTGCAGTTCGTTGGCGCCATGCTGGAGCAGGCGCGCCTCGGCCTCCCGCTGCGTCAGGCCGTCCTCCAGATGCGTGCGGAAGTCGGCCACGAGTTGTTCGACGTGTTTGCCGTGCGAGTTCTTGTCGTGCATCTTTTTGTCCCCCAGGGAAATTGCCCGGTGGACCGAGTGTGGTGTGCTGCCATGGACTTGAAAATTCGAACCTTGTGATGCGAAGGTTCACGAAAGCGGAATGCTCCAATCGAAAACGTGAATCGAACCTTCACGATTCGTGAACCATGCCGCGGCGCCGGCGCGTTGACGCCGCCACGGCGCCCGTGCTACAACGCAGCTGTCCGGCTGTAACCGGACATCCCTCCAAAGGGGAGTAGCTCCGGCAGCCTTCGGGCTGCTACGCGGCGATCGTCAACACGGGCACGAGCCCCGGTCGCCACGGCAGTGCAACCGAGCACCTGCGAGCAAGACCTTTGCCTGAACGGGTGAAGGTACCAATTCCGGCGGCCTTCATCCCGAGGTGAAGGCCGCTTCGCATTGGGCGGGGCGGTCATGGTAAGCATTGGAGCCGCCATGACACAAGTGAACATAGGACGCTACCTCAGGCACGGCACGCTCCCGCAGTTGCGCCTGTTCGAGGCGAGCGTGCGGCTCGGAAGCCTGGCGCGCGCCGCCGAGGAACTGCACATGGCGCCGCCCACCGCCACGGCGCAGATCAGGAAACTCACCGAAACCGTCGGACTGCCGCTGCTGGAGCAGGTGGGCAAGCGCATGTACCCGACCGATGTGGGGCGCTGCGTCTATGACGGCTGCAACGACGTGTTCCGCGCGCTCGGCTCGCTGGAAGAGGCGCTCGACGACCTGCGGGGCCTGCAAGTGGGCGGGCTGCGCATCGCGGCAGCCTCGGCGGCGAGGTATTTCGCGCCGCGGCTGCTCGGCGCGTTCGCGCAGCTTCATCCGGGCGTCCGGACATCGCTGCACGTCGACAACTGCGAGGCGGTGATGAAGCGACTTCGCCGCAACGAAGACGATGTCTACCTGCTCGCCGATCCGCCGGCCGCGAACCTGGTCGTTCAGGCCCTGGTGCCGAACCCGCTGGTCGTCGTTGCGCGTGCCGACCATCCGCTCGCGGGCGCGGGTGCAATCGCGTTCGAGCGCTTCGCGCGCGAGCCGTTCCTGATGCGCGAGGCCGGATCGGGCACCCGCAGCGCGGTGCTCAAGGTGTTTGCCCGGCATGCTTTGGCGCCCAACACCCGCATGGAGCTGAGCAGCAACGAAGCCATCCGTGAGGCGATCCTGGGCGGGCTGGGCGTATCGATCCTGTCGCGCTACACGCTGGGGATCGAGCCGGAACCCGCCGGGCTGGCGTGCCTGCCGGTCGAAGGCTTCCCGATCGCAAGCCAATGGCATCTGGCGTATCCGCTTGGCAAGCACCCTTCGGCAGCCGCCCGCGCCTTCATGGAATTTGCTCGCGTCAACGCAAGGACGCTCGCGCGGGCTCAGCCGTCGTAGTCCGGCGCCTACCGGGCCTCTCCGATGCCGCCGACACCGCTGCGGCACGGTTCAGTCAAGAATGGTTGCTGGGCCAACCGACTCGACTGGAGTGAACTCATGCAGACCCTGCTCAGCGTTTTCGAGAACCGGCGTGCCGCGCAACGCGCCGTGGACAAACTGCTCGAAAAAGGCTTCGAGCCCGAGGACGTGCACCTGCAGGAAGGTGCGGCCGCGGCGAACAGCGCGACCGCGTCCGGAGCCGCCGACGTGACGGCGAGCCACGACGCCGGGCCGGAACGCGGCGTGTTGTCGTCGATCGGCTGCTTCTTTGCCAGCCTGTTCGAGCAGCACCCGGCCTCGGACAATCCCGACCGGTACTCGCAAGCGGTGCGGCGCGGCCATTCCGTGGTGGTGGTCGACGTGCGCGACGAGGAGGAGGCGGACCGCGCCTACACACTGCTGCATGAACTCGGCGCCATCGACATCGACGAGCGCGCCGCGAAATGGCAGAGCGGGACCGCGAGCGCGGGCGCCAGTGCGAACGCGGGCGTGATCATGTGGGGCACGAGCCAAAGCATCGGCCCGGAGCCGATGTACCGCGAAGGCGTGCGGGTGGTCGAGCGCTCCGGGAAGCCGCTGCGCGACCTGGTGGCCCGCCAGGACCAGCCTCCGCCCGGCGAGCGCGCCGCGATGATGAATCGGCCCGCCGGCAGCGAGGGCGAGGTCCGCGTCATCGAGCGCACCGAGCGCGAGCGCGCCGTCGCGGCGAACGAGCCGCGCGCGAAGCTGCCGCGCGACAACGATAGCGAGCCGCGCGAGCCGAAGAAGTGACCAGAAAATTGGGGTCCATGAATAATTGGGGTCAGACTCCAATTAATCGA
>DATNBX010000272.1:0-4228 GCA_035571795.1 Ramlibacter sp. | reverse complement strand
GGCAATAGGGTTGTCGCCGAGCACCACGATCTCCAGGTCCAGTCCGGCGGGGCGCCGCGCCGCCGCAAGGCGGGCGGCGGGCACATCCGCATCCTGGGCCAGCTCGATGCGTGCGAACTTGCGATAGGTCTCGCGCCACGGCAGGCCGCGCTCCTGCAGCGCCGCCCAGGCTTGCCGATTGGCGGCCGGGGTGTGGATGTCGGCGAAATAGACCTGGACCAGGCGCGGCTGGATTTCGATTTCGGCAGCGCCCAGCTCCGCCCAGCATGACAGCGCCTGAGCGCCTGCCTTGGGCAGATTGGCTGCCAGGTCCAGCCATTTCGGTTGCTCGGCCAAGGGACGCAGCGGCGTCGTGACAGCGCCATCGGTGCAGCGCGCTTGCGCCACGCTGGCCGCCGACTGGCTGAATTCCTGCAGCGGGTAGCGGTTGCCGGTCGCCAGCTCCAGCACCACCTGCCCTGGCGGCGAAGCGCCCCGCGCGGGGCTGAGCCAGCTGTCGTGGCTGTGCCCCTGCGAAGCTGCCAGGCAAAGCGCCGCGAACAGCGCGGCGCGCCAGACCCCGCGCTGCACTTCAGACTCCCGCATCGGGCTCGTCGCCGTCGCTGGTCGCGAGCGTCACGTCGCCGACTGCGATCGGCGATGCGCTGTTGTCGCTCGAGGCCGCAACGCTCTTGACGAAGGCCACGGCGCCGGCCGAACTGGTGGTGGCCGACTGCGGCACGTCGGTGCCTGCGATCAGCGGGTCGGTGACGACGGCCGTTTCACCGCCGCCACCGCCGCCGCCGCAGGCGGCCAGCAACAAGGCACTTGCCGCCAGGCTGGTGGCCGTGCGCGTCAACTTGATGGGCATCATGATGGTTGCTCCTTTCGCGCTCGTGCTCATTGCGAACCCGGAAGCGGCGTGTTCAGGTACGGGAAGCCGGGCAGGAACGGCACCACCGCCTGGTCGACGCCATCGTGCACGTCCAGCGAGGCGGCGCCAGCCGGAACACTGGAAGGCTTGCAGGCCGAGGTCACTCCGGCCACGCCCGGAATGCTATTGAGCTTGAGCGTATCGCCGTCGCCGTTGGCCACGCACAAGCCGCCCAGCATCGCCACCAGCGCGATGTCCACGACATCGTCCTTGGGACGCCGGCCATTGGGGAATCCGGCGAAGTCGGTGCCGGCCGGGGAGGTCTTCAGGCTGCCGACGATGGCCAGGCGGTTCTGGCTGGCGAACGGAACCGGTGCGATCGCCGTGTTCAGCCGCAGCATTTCCGAGGGCGTCACCGTCGCGGGCTTGTTCACGCCGGTGATGCCGGTCAGGAACACCGTCGCCAGGTCGGTGCGCGGAATGTTGGTGGGCGCCAGCCCGGCGGCGTTGCCGGTCAGCACCAGGCCGAGCAAGGCCGGCAGCGTCGGGTTGGTGACGTAGTCGAGAAACTGGCCGTCGTCCTTGGGCTTCGAACCATTGAACTTGTCCTTGTCCTTCAGGCCGATCACCACCTCGTTGACCAGGGGCTGGCCCAGGCGCGATACCTGGGTCCAGGCGCCGCCCGGCTTTTCGCTGGACTGGTGGCCGGACGAAGGCGAGCCGGACAGCAACCGGGCCTGGCGCAGGCTCGCGGTGGTCCAACCGCCGATCACCGTCTCGCTGCCGGCGGTGAGGCAATCCTTGTGCACCTCCAGCGCGATCGACGTGATGTTCAGGTCCTGGATCGAATTGGCCGCCGCCACGTTGATGTTGGCCGGGTTGGTGATCACGGCCAGCGGCGCGTTCACCAGGTCGAAGATCGGGCCGAGGTTGACGGCGAAGCCCTCCTGGCGCTGGCCGACGAAAACGCGGCCGGTGTCCTTGCCCGCGGGGCAGCCGGGGATCTTGATGTCATGGATGTGTTTGGCCGCGTAGGCGGCGTAGGCGGCGCTGTTGCCCAGCGTCTTGACCCCGATATAGTCGACCGGTTTTTCGAAGGTGGCCGATCCGCCGGTCGCCTTGGTCACGGCCTGCGCACCGCCCTTGCGCCGGTCGCCGCGCACGACATTGACCGTGTAGGTTTCGTTGACGTTGAGGTTGGCGTCGGTGACGTTGGCGACCGGGCCGGCCTGGATCAGCGGAATGGCAACGCTCTTGTTGCCGATCGGGAGTGCCACGTTGTTGAGCTTGTTGTTGAAGCGGAACTGGAAGGTGATGTCTTCGACGGCGTCGCCGTTGTTGTCGATGTGGATCTCGTACAGCGCGTTCGGGTCCATCGAAAAGTAGTTGGGCCCGCCGTAGGGGCCTTGCAGCGGCTGGTAATTGGCGATCATCGTCACGAAGTCGCTGCGCCCGCCGGTGCCGTTGGCCGCCACGCCCTCGTAGCTGCGGAACATGTAGAAGTCGGTGCCGTCGACCTTGGGGCTGGTGGTGATGAAGGGCGCCTCGCGGTGGCTGGATGCCAGGCCGGGTCCGGCGGCACAGGCCGCAGCGACACCCAGCAAGCTGAGCTGAAATAGTCCAAGTTTTCTCATTCGCATAGCGCTCTCCTGTTGAGTAGTGAGTCGGTGGTGGCGTTGGAACGCCCGCTCAATACGCAGGGAGGGTGCCGACTGGATTCAGGCGAGTGTCCGGTCGCGCCAATCGGACGCCCGGCCAACTCGGCCATTGCCCACTCAGCCGGGTATCATCGCGAGCCATGCTCGAACAACGCATCCAACAGCATTTCATCGACAGCGCGGACCTGAAGTACCAGGCCGCGCAATCCTTGAGCAAGCCGATCGCCGCCGCAGTGCAGGCGGTGCTGGCGTGCGTCACCAGCGGCGGCAAGGTGCTGGCCTGCGGCAATGGCGGATCGGCGGCCGACGCGCAGCATTTCTCGGCCGAATTCGTCGGGCGCTTCGAGCGCGAGCGGCCTGAGCTGGGCGCGATCGCGCTCACCACCGACAGTTCCATCCTCACCGCCATTGCCAACGACTATGACTTCGAGCGCGTGTTCGCCAAACAGGTGCGCGCACTCGGCCAGGCCG
This sequence comes from Ramlibacter sp., assembly GCA_035571795.1. Classification (GTDB taxonomy): domain Bacteria; phylum Pseudomonadota; class Gammaproteobacteria; order Burkholderiales; family Burkholderiaceae_C; genus Ramlibacter. Next base: position 1,246 of record DATNBX010000272.1, on the reverse strand, counting down.
GCGACGTGCTGCTGGTGCTGTCGACCAGCGGGAACTCGGCCAACGTGCTGGCGGCAGTCGAAGCCGCGCACGAGCGCGAGATGACCGTGGTCGCGCTGACCGGCCGCGGCGGCGGAAAAATGACCGCCGCCCTGCGCGAAACCGACGTGCACATTTGCGTGCCGCACGATCGCACGGCGCGCATCCAGGAAGTCCATATCCTGGCCCTGCATTGCATCTGCGACGGCGTGGACGCCCAACTTCTCGGAGAACAGGAACCCCCGACATGAAAAGAAACCGCACATCCATCCTGCTGCCGGCATTGGCCGCCGCCGTCCTGGCCGGCGCCTTGTCGGGCTGCGCGCCGCTCGTCGTCGGCGGCGCCGCCGTGGGCGCGATGGTCACCTTCGACCGGCGCACCTCGGGCGCGCAGCTCGAAGACGAAACGATCGAACTGCGGGCCGGCAGCCGGATGCGCGATGCGATGGGCGACCGCGCCCACGTCAATCTCGCCAGCTACAACCGCCAGGTCCTGCTGACAGGCGAAGTCCCCAACGAGCAGGCCAAGCAGACCGCCGAGCAGGTGGTGGCTAAGGTGGACAACGTAAAGGGCGTCGTCAACGACCTGGCGGTGATGCCCAACACGACGCTGGCCCAGCGCTCCAACGACACGCTCATCACCGGCAAGGTCAAGGCTTCACTGGTCGATGCCAAGGATTTGGCCGTCGGCGCGTTCAAGGTCGTGACCGAGCGCAGCACCGTCTACCTGATGGGACGGGTGACGCAGCGCGAAGCCGAGCGCGCGACGCAGATGACGCGCACCATCAGCGGCGTGCAGAAGGTCGTGCGGGTCTTCGAGATCATCAGCGACCAGGAACTGCAGCGCCTGTCGGTTCAGCCGGCCGCCGCACCTGCCGCAGCGCCCACCACGCCACCGGCTGCTGCGCCCGCCGCCGCGCCGGCCAGCGCGGCCCGCTGAACGGCGAAGCCACCGAAGTCCAAGGGGTCGCTTTGCGGCCCCTTGTTTTCTCCTCGACGGCGCCTACTTCAGGCGCCGTATAAGGCTCGACGTGTCCCAGCGCCGGCCGCCCATGACCTGGATATCGGCATAGAACTGGTCGACCAGCGCGGCCACCGGCAAGCGCGCCCCGTTGCGTTTGGCCTCGTCGACGCACAGGCCCAGGTCCTTGCGCATCCAGTCGACCGCGAAGCCGAAGTCGAACTTGCCTTCGATCATGGTCTTGCCGCGGTTGTCCATCTGCCAGCT
>DATNBX010000271.1:0-7022 GCA_035571795.1 Ramlibacter sp. | reverse complement strand
CTCAAGGCCACGCTGCAGGAAGCCATGGCAATCGTGCGCGGCGGCCGCAGCGCCGTAGTGGATGTGGTGACCCTGCCGATTTCCGCGCAGGTCCTGGGCGACGTGGCCGGCTGATTCCGCCAATCAATGGAGACTCAAATGGAACCGACGATGCTGATGCCGGACAGCCGCTGGAAAGGCTGCTGTTTTGCCGGTCAATGGCAACCAGCGACGCGCACTGCCGCCGTGGTGGAAAAGGCCACCGGCGACGTCCTGTCGCAGATCGGCGTCGCCACGGTGGACGACTTGGCCGCGGCGGCGCGAGCCGCCAGTGCCGCCCAGCCGGCCTGGGCCGGCATACCGCCCGATGAACGCGCCGCTATCTTCCGCCGCGCCGCGCAACTGGTGGACAACCATCGCGACGAGCTGGCCGGCTGGATCATGCGCGAAAGCGGAGGGGTGAAGGCCAAGGCCGATACGGAACTCAACTCCACACTCGGCATCCTTCACGGCGCCGCCGCGATGATGGGCGAACCGCAAGGCGTGGTGCTGCCGAGCCGGGCCGATCAAATGAGCTTCGCGCGCCGCGTGCCGCACGGCGTGGTGGGCGTGATCGCTCCGTTCAACTTCCCGCTGACGCTGGCCATTCGCGCCGTAGCGCCCGCCCTGGTGACGGGCAACGCGGTCGTGCTCAAGCCGGATCTGCAAACGGCGGTGTGCGGCGGCGTGCTGATCGCGCGCATTTTCGAGGACGCCGGCCTGCCTGCGGGCGTGCTGCACGTGCTGCCCGGCGGCGCCGACGTGGGCGAAGCCATCTGCAAGGATCCGCACATCGCGATGGTGGCATTCACGGGCTCCAGTGCGGCGGGGCGCAAGGTCGGCGCGCTTTGCGGCGCGCATCTCAAGAAAGTGTCGCTGGAGCTGGGCGGAAAGAATTCGCTGATCGTGCTGGACGACGCGGACCTGGACGCGGCCGCCTCCGGCGCGGCGTTCGGTGCCTGGCTGCACCAGGGCCAGATCTGCATGGCCACCGGCCGCATCCTGGCCAGCGAGAAGATTGCCGCGGAATTGACGCAGCGCCTGACCGAAAAGGCGCTGCGCCTGCCCGTGGGGGATCCCTGCAAGGGAAAAGTGGGGCTGGGCCCTGTCATCAATGAGCGCCAGGTCAAGAGCATCGACGCCATCGTCCGGGACAGCATCGCCGCCGGCGCCACGCTGCATGCGGGAGGCAGTTACGAGCAGTTGTTCTACCGGCCCACGGTTCTCAGCGGTGTCACCCCCGGCATGCGCGTGTTCGAGGAAGAGGTGTTCGGGCCCGTCGCCTCGATCACTTCCTTTGCCTCGGACGACGAAGCCGTCGAGCTGGCGAACGGCACGGACTATGGCCTGGTGGCGGCCGTGATGTCCCGCTCCACCGGGCGGGCGCTCGCACTGGGAAAACGCCTGCGCGTTGGGTTGCTGCACATCAACGAGCAGACCGTCATCGGGGGTCTCAACATTCCTTTCGGCGGCCGCGGCGCCTCCGGCAACGGCAGCCGCATCGGCGGTCCCGCGAACTGGGACGAGTTCACGCAGTGGCAATGGATCACGGTGCGCGACGCGCCGCCGCCTTATCCGTTCTGACATTCCCTGCGGCTGCGGATTCAGCGGTTCGGGCGGGGACGTTCGCAGGACTCGATTCACGGCGACAAAGCAAACCCGGCGCGGCAACCGATGCTTCCGAACATGCGCGCTTCCTTTTTCAGGATGGGCTGACCGCGCCTTAAGACCACACCTGCTTAGTGGTTGAAGCGGTTGGTAACCGGGAGTACAAATACCCACCTTGCGTCTCTTCACCTCCCGTTGGAACGGCCAGGCCATTCATAGAAGGAGAATCCACGTGAAAACCCCCTTCCCGCTCTTCCCGCTGTATCTCTTTCTTGGCCTCGCGCCACTTGCCCAAGCCGCCGACATGGAGCTGGGCCGAGCCAAGGTTGCCGCTGTCTGCGCCGCCTGTCACGGCGCGAACGGAGTCAGCGTGAGCGACACCATTCCCAACCTTGCCGGGCAACGGGCTGGATATATCGAGTCGCAGTTGAAGGCGCTCAAGGACGGCTCGCGCAAGAACCAGGTGATGAATGCCATCGCCACCCAGTTAAGCGCCGAGGACATCGCGAACGTTGCCGCCTACTTTGCCGCGCAGCCCGGGGCTTCCTCCGGCAGCAAGTCCGCGTTCCTGCCAAATGTGGCGAAGACCAGCGTGAGTTTCCCCGAAGGCTACAAACAGACGTTCAGCAAGTACCACACGATCAACTTCCCGGCCACCCGGCAGGTACGCTACTACTACGCCAACAAGCTTGCGGTCGATGCAGCGAAGGCGGGCAAGCCGTTGCCGGACGGAGCCATTCTGTTCGCCGAGGTCCATGCGGCGAAACTCGACGCCGACAAGCCGGTCATGGGCAACGACGGCTATTACGTGGCCGACAAGCTGCTCTTCTACACGGCGATGGCACGCGACGCAGGCTGGGGCAAGGACATTCCGGAGATGCTGCGCAACAGCGACTGGAACTACGCCGTATTCACCACTGACAAGCAGCACCGGCCCGGCGTCAACCAGGCGGAGTGCCTCGCCTGTCACAAGCCGCTCGATTCGACAAGCTACACGTTCACGCTCAAGCAGCTTGCCGAGGCCAAGTAGGACTAAAGGAAAGAAGATGCAGAAAGCCTTCAAGCTCCAGTCCTTCGCTCGCGCCGGCTTTGCCGCCGCCTTGGCGGCACTCTGTCTCGGATGCTCAGCTCCCGGCCCCGCCGGCACTGCGGGGAGCGCTACGCGCGCACTGATCGGCACACTGCGGGACGCACGCCTGATCGATCTTGGCCACACGTGGGAAATCCAGTCGCCGGTGGCCTCGGTGAACCCGCCCTATTCGTTCGCGCTGGCCGCCACGCACGGCAACACCCGTGGCACCTTCAAGGATGGCGACCAACTTTCCTTCGCCGCGGAAGAAATGCATTGGAGCGGCCAGCACGGCGCGCCGAGCATCGACGCAATCGGCCACATCGGGCGCGACGGCAAGCTCTTCGGCGGCATCGACGCCGAGAAGGCGACGGCGAACAAGGACGGCATAGGCGCCGGCGGTGTGGGAGCCAACCTCGCGATCGACCAGTTTCCCGTCGAGCTGATGGTCAACCGCGGCGTACTGCTCGATGTCGCGACCCTGATCCAGGGCAACGCCGGTCCGCTGCCGGCCAACTTCGAGATCACCGGGGCGCACCTCGAGCGCGCTGCGCAGCGCCAGGGCGTGAGCCTGCAGAAGGGCGACACCGTGTTCATCCGGACCGGCTGGGGGCCGTACTTCAAATCGAACACCGCCCTGTATGCAGGCGAGTCCTCCCCCGGACCGGGGCTCGATGCGGCCGAGTTCCTGATCCGCCAGGGCGCCCGCGTGGTCGGCGACGACACGCTCACCTTCGAGAAGCGACCTCCGGTCGTCATGACGCCGAAGTTCCAGGTATTCCCCGTGCATATGCGCCTCATCGCCGATTCGGGCATCTACATCGTCGAGAACCTGAACCTGGAGGAACTGGCCGCGGCGAAGGCGTACGAATTCGCCGTCGTCGTGCCGCCACTCAAGGTGAAGGGCGGAACCGGGTCGGCGGTGCGAATCTTCGCGCTGGTGCCGCGCTGAACGTCCGGGCTGGCCAGATCGGTATCGCCGAAAACGCCCACGGTTCCAGCGTTCGGTGAGAAATTGTCAGGCCGCTAGAAGGCGACCCACGCTGTGGGCCACAGCGAGCAAACTGCGATCTTCTCCATAGGCGCCGATGAGCTGCGCACCTAGCGGCATGCCGGACGCGGCGCGAGCCACAGGCATCGAAACGCACGGCAATTGCAGGAGCGTCCAGAGTGCGCCAAACCTGGGTGAGCCGGAGCTTGCGAGGCCACGTTCCGCCTCGCCTTCCGCAGCCGGATAGAGCAGCGCATCGAAATCGAGGAACAAAGACGTCACACGCTGCTGCGCACTCCAGACTTTTTGTCGCAGCGACAGGTACTCCGCAACACTCACGTTCGCTCCGGAATCGAGCCGGGCACGCAGCCGCTCGCTCAGTTGCTCCCAGGCATGCAGGCGCTCGAAGGCAAGTGCCTGTCGCGCTTCATACGCAACGATTCGAGGTTGCAGTTCGGCAAGTTCCTGCAGCGTGCGGTCCAGGCGCAGTCGAGCCACGCTCGCGCCTTTCCGTTCAAGCTTCGCAACCGCCGCTTCGATGCTGTCGATCATCTCGGCGGATGCGTGGCTCCATTGGTCCGACTCGCAGACGCAAATTCGCAAGCGGGACGGTGACTGCAAGACCGTGTGAACGCCGTGCACGCCGAACGCGAAATAGGCAGCGTCAGCGACGTCGCGCGTCAGCAAACCGACCGTGTCCTGCACCGGGCTGAGCTGCTTCAAGCCAGAGGAACTGAAGAAGCCATGGGTGGGTTTGTATCCCACGATACCGCAATAGGCAGCAGGACGGACGATCGAGCCAGTCGTCTGGGTGCCGAATGCAACTGGCACCATGAAGTCCGCCACCGCGGCAGCCGATCCACTTGACGAGCCGCCCGGCGTCCGGCTCAGGTCCAGCGGATTGCGGGCCGGCCCTGGCGTCTGCGTTGCGAACTCGCTGGTGCTCACCTTGCCCAGGACGATGGCGCCTTGCTCGCACGCCGTGGCGACGCACCCGGCGTCGGCAACCGGCCGGTGCCCCTTGTACACAGGCGAGCCATATTCGGTTGCCAGCGCCGCAGTGTCGATAACGTCCTTGACCGCAAAAGGGATACCTGCCAGAACGCCCCGGTTTCCGGCGCGCTGCGCCTGCGCCAGTGCGCTCGCCGGGTCCCAGGTCGTGAACGCGCGCACTTGGGCGTTGCGTTCTTCGATGCGCTCCAGGCACGAGCGAATCAGCGCCTCGCTCGTCAACGACCCGTCTTCGAAGGCGCGCGCCGCTTCGAGCGCGGTGAGTTCGCGCGCTGGCTTCAAGCGGGGCACTGTTACTCCAGAGTGATGTGGGCGTCCCGGATCACCTTGGCCCATCGCTCGCGCTCATTGCTCACAAACGCGCCGAACTCCTGCGGCGAATCCGCGACGGCCTCCGCACCTTGTGCGTGCAACGCTGCCGCCGTCGTCGGATCCTTCAGGACACGCACCACCTCGGTGTTGAGCCTGGCGATCACCTGAGGCGGCACGCCGGCGGGCGCGAACAGACCGAACCATCCGTCGACCACGTAGTTGGGCACGCCGGCCTCGATCATGGTGGGTACTTCCGGCAGAAGGGTCGAGCGGCGCGCCCCAGTCACGGCGAGCGCCGTCAGCTTGCCGCTGCGGATGTGCGGCAGGCACACAGGCAGGTTGCAGAACATCGCGTCGACGCGGCCGCCGAGCAGGTCCGACAGCGCCGCGCTGCCGCCCTTGTACGGGACGTGGAGCATGTCCTTCTTGGTCATCGACTTGAACAATTCGGCTGAGAGGTGCTGGCTGCCGCCCGCACCGCCGGACGCATAGCTCACGCTCTTCTTGTCCAGGACGGCGATGAATTCCTTGACGGAACGCGCGGGCACTTGCGGACCCACGACCAGGACGTTGGTGACGGTCGCGAGGTTCGTGATCGGAGCGAAATCCTTTTGCGGATCGAACTTCATGTTCTTGTGAAGACTCGGGTTGATCGCGTTAGTGCTCGCGGGCCCCACCAGGAGCGTATAGCCGTCCTTGGGCGCAGTCGCGACGAACCCGGCTCCGATGTTGCCGTCCGCGCCAGCCTTGTTGTCGATCAGGACTGGCTGTCCGAGCGCCTGCGAAAGCCGCGGCGCTACGGCACGCGCGAGCAGGTCGGTGACGCTGCCGGCGCCGAACGGCACCACCATCGTGATCGTTTTTGCAGGCCACGATTCGCTTTGCGCGCTGGCAAGGCCGGGAACAAAAGTGGCAGCGAGGGCGAGGGCGACCGCCGCCACAGCGCGTCGGGAAATCTTGCAGAGCATGAGTGAGCTTCCGAACTCCAGCGGACGAGGGTGCGCTGCAGAGTCGGTGCTGATCCTAGAGGCAGCCCAGTTATTCGTCCAATATCTTTTTTGGTCCCATTAGGTCGTAAACTGAATGAATGCCGCTGCCCCTGGATCTGCTTCCGTACTTCGTTGCCGTCGCCGAGGAACTCCACTTCGGCGCGGCCGCTTCGCGCTTGCGCATGACGCAGCCCCCACTCAGCCAGCGGATCAGGCAACTGGAGGAGTCGCTGCAGGTTTCTCTGTTCGACCGGACGACCCGCACTGTGCGGCTCACGCGAGCCGGCGAAGTTCTCCTGAAGCGGGCTCGCGCCTTGCTCGCTGCGGCAGAGGAGGCGCAGGAGGCGGCCACACGGGCCGACCGAGGCCAGGCTGGCGCACTGCGCCTTGGCTTTACCAGCAGTTCCGCCTATAAGCTCCTGCCACTGGTTCTCGCGAGCTTCACAAAGGCCTACCCGAACGTGGCGCTGGAGCTGCGCGAGCGAGTCTCGCTCACGCTGATGGATGATCTGCTGTCGCGCCGGATCGACGTGGCCCTGCTTCGACCAACCGCAGCAGTGCACACCGAACTATCAAGTAGCGTCGCACACGAGGAGCCTATGGTGCTGGCCATGCACAAGGACCATCCACTGGCCCGGCTGCGATCGGTCGATACGCGGCGGCTGGACGGAGTGCCGATCATCGGCTTTTCAGCCGCTGACTCACCGTATTTCAGGAACGTACTGGCAGATCTGTTCACCGCCGCCGGTATACGCCCCTCGATCGCGCGCGAGAGCGTGTTGCCGACCATCTTGGCGCTCGTCGAAGCCAGGCTCGGCGTCGGAATTGTCCCGGCTTCGGCGGCGACGCTTCGCGCGGGCAATGTTCGCTACCGGCCTCTCTCGGGCGCCGGATCGCGCGTGACGGCGGTTCTGCACTGTGTGAGGCATGCAGGTGCGGTCGATCCGATCACGCGCAATTTCCTCGAATGCCTCAAGCTTGCCGGAACGCAGTCGACTCGCCGCGCTCGCCCATGAGCAAGCCG
>DATNBX010000270.1:0-15464 GCA_035571795.1 Ramlibacter sp. | reverse complement strand
GGCACGCTGCTGTGCGTGAGCGACAAGCCGCTGCACGGCGAGATCAAGCTGCCCGGCATGGCCAACCAGTTCTACCGCGAACGGGTCGACCAGCACCTGCGCATCGGCATGCGCGCGATCGAGATCCTGCGCGCCGAAGGCAGCCAGCGTTTGCACAGCCGCAAGCTGCGAAGCTTCGACGAGGTGGCGTTCCAATAGGTCCCTCAGCGCAAAGCCGTCGCCATCGGTTCGCCCAGGCGCACGGAGCGCGAAGGCGCCCAATCGGGGACAAACGTCAGCACGTTCTTCGGGAACAGCATGACGATCGTCGAGCCAAGCAGGAAGCGGCCCATCTCAGCGCCTTGCGCCAGCACGACCCGGTCGTTGTCGTAGCGCCATTCGCGGATACTGCCGGTGCGCGGCGGGTTCACGACGCCGTGCCACACCGTGGCCATGCTGCCGACGATGGTCGCGCCGACCAGCACGTTGACAAACGGTCCAAAGGCCGTGTCGAACACGCAGACCACCCGCTCGTTGCGCGCGAACAGGCTGGGCACGTGGCGCGCCGTGAGCGGGTTGACCGAGAACAGGTCGCCGGGGATGTAGATCATGCGCTTCAGGCGCCCTTCGCACGGCATGTGGATGCGGTGATAGTCCTTGGGCGCCAGGTACAGCGTGGCGAAATGGCCGTGGTCGAACTGGTGCGCCAGCGCCTGATCGCCGCCGACCAGCGCGCGGGTCGAATAGCTGTGGCCCTTGGCCTGGTAGATCTGGTCGTGCTCGATCGGGCCGAACTGGCTGATGGCCGCGTCTACGGGGCAGACGAACGGCGCCCTGGCGATCGGCCGCGCCCCCGCGCGCAGCGCCCGTGTGAAGAACTCGTTGAAAGTCGCGTAGCTCTCGATATGCGGATCGGCCGCTTCAGCCATGTCGACGCCGTAGTGCTCAATGAACTTCCGGATGAGCGCATGCGTCATTGCGCCGCCGCGCAGGTCGGCAATCCTGCCGGCCAGCACCGTGAGGACGCGCTTTGGCAGCAGGTATTGCGGCGTCACCTTCAGGCGATTGGACACTTCGGACACCGGTAGTTCAGGAACGGAAAATTCTAGTGTCCTGCGGCGCCCTTTCCGGCCGGTACGACACAATTGGGGCCTGTTCACACTATTCTTGCATGATGCGTTGCGAGTCAAAAAGGTCATGCGCAAGGCGCGAAACGCGGCCGGGGCCGACCCCCGGCAAGGCTTCGCAACGCGGCGCATGGCCTTTTTGGCCGCAACCCTTCGGGAACGTGGCTAAAACAGCGCCACTCGTTGTTACGCTCCTAGCCCAGGCGGCCAGCCTGGGCGTCGTCGCGCGCCTAGATTGGCGCTGTTTTAGCCACGTTCGCACTCGCAAAAATAGTGTGAACAGGCCCTAGAAAATGAAAAACATCGTCATTCTGATCTCCGGCGGCGGCTCCAACATGGCGGCCATCGTTCGATCGGCCCAGCGCGACGGCTGGCACAAGAGCTTGGGCGCCACCGTCGCCGCCGTCATCAGCAACCGGGCCGACGCCGGTGGGCTGGTATTCGCGCGCGAGCAGCGCATTGCCACCGATGTGGTCGACCACAAGCAGCACGCCACCCGCGAGGCATTCGATGCGAAGCTGGCCACTGCGATCGACCGGCACCGGCCGTCGCTGGTGGTGCTGGCGGGTTTCATGCGCATCCTGACGCCCGCTTTTGTCCTGCATTACCAGGGCCGCCTGCTCAACATTCATCCTTCGCTGCTGCCGGCGTTTCCGGGGCTGCATACGCACCAGCGGGCGATCGACGCCGGCTGCAAATTTGCCGGCGCGACGGTTCACCAGGTCACCTCCGAGCTCGACTATGGGCCGATCCTGGCCCAGGCCGTCGTGCCCGTCATGCCCGATGACACCGCCGACACCTTGGCGGCACGCGTGCTGACCCAGGAGCATCTGATCTATCCGCGCGCGATTGCCGAGCTGCTACCGAGTCTGTAGCAAATCTGTGCAATGGGACAATCGCGTCCCATGCATCCCAAAGCCCTGCTCGACGCCTGCGCCGAACTCGTCAAGCTGACCCTCAAGTTCGACCATCCGGCCGACGCCGTGGTGTCGCATTACTTTCGCGACAACCGCACGCTCGGTCCGCGCGAACGGGCCGCCCTGGCCGAAACGGTCTATTCGGTGCTGCGCCAGAAACTCCTGTTCGACCATCTGGCGCCCTCGGGCAGCGGCCCGAAAGAGCGGCGCATGGCTATCCTGGGATTTGCGCGCAGCCAGGACGAACAAGCCGGACGCTCCGGCGCCAACGCCGGGCATGGCCCGCGCGACTTCCTCAAGAGCGCGCTGAGCGAGCAGGAGAAGCATTGGCTCGACCAGTGCGACTCGATCGATCCGGCCGACCTGCTCGAGCGCCATCGCCACAACCTGCCCGAGTGGCTGGTCCAGCCGCTCAAGGATCAGCTGGGCGCGCAATTCTGGCCCTTGGTCGAGAGCCTGAACGCACCGGCGCCGCTTGACTTGCGCGTCAACGCGCTCACTGACAAGCGCTCCGACGTGCAACAGGAACTGAAGCTGGCCGGTGTCGTTTCGAGGCCGACGCCGTATTCGCCCTGGGGGCTGCGCCTGGAGGGCAAACCGGCGCTGAGCAAGTTCGACGCCTTCGCGCGCGGCGCCGTGGAAGTGCAGGACGAAGGCTCGCAGCTGCTGGCGCTGCTGCTGGACGCCAAGCGGGGCGAAATGGTGGTCGATTTCTGTGCCGGCGCCGGCGGCAAGACCCTCGCGATCGGCGCGACGATGCGCAACACCGGGCGGCTCTACGCGTTCGACACTTCGGCACATCGTCTCGACGCGCTCAAGCCGCGGCTGGCGCGCAGCAAATTGTCCAACGTCCATCCCGCGGCGATTGCCCACGAGCGCGACGAACGCATCAAGCGGCTGGCCGGCAAGATCGACCGGGTGATCGTCGATGCGCCGTGTTCGGGGCTGGGCACGCTGCGCCGCAACCCCGATCTGAAGTGGCGCCAGTCGCTGGCCAGCGTGCAGGAGATGGCCCTCAAGCAGGCAGCCATACTGCAGAGTTCATCGCGCCTGCTCAAGCCGGGCGGGCGGCTGCTGTACGCCACCTGCAGCCTGCTGCCGCAGGAAAACGAAGCGATCGCGCTTGCGTTTAGTCAAGCCAATAAGGAGTTCAGTCCACTACTGGCCGTGCAAGTGCTGTCCAATCTGAAGGTCGAGGGCGCGGCGGGGCTGTGCAGCGGCGGCGAGAGCGGCGGGGATTTTCTGCGGCTGTGGCCGCACCGGCATCGCACCGATGGGTTCTTCGCGGCCATGTGGGTGAAAAATTGACGCGGCGCGGCTGAACAGGGCGTCTGTGGTTATCCACAGCGTTTCTTTTTGAACCTGCGACCCTAAAATTCGTCCAACACGAAAAGCGGGCATTCGCCCGCTTTGTTTTCAAGTTGAGAGAGATTTCCGATCTATGTTGCTTCCCGATTGGGCCGTCCTGAACGGCGCCGTTGACTGGCTCGCCAACGGCTTGTGGAACCTGTCCTGGTGGCAGGTTCTGCTGTACACGCTGGTGACGACGCACATCACCATCGCCAGCGTCACGATCTTCCTGCACCGGGCCCAGGCGCATCGCGCGATGGACCTGCACCCGATTCCGTCGCACTTCTTCCGTTTCTGGCTATGGCTGAGCACGGGCATGGTCACCAAGGAGTGGGTCGCCATTCACCGCAAGCACCACGCCAAGTGCGAGACCGTGGACGACCCGCACAGCCCGCAGACGCGCGGCATCGAAACCGTCCTGTGGCGCGGCGCCGAGCTCTACCGTTCGGAAGCCCGCAATCGGGAAACGCTGGCCAAGTTCGGTCACGGCACGCCCAACGACTGGATCGAGCGCAACCTGTACACCCGCTTCAGCTGGCAGGGCGTGGGCCTGATGCTGATCCTGAACGTCGCCATGTTCGGCGTTGCCGGGCTGATCGTTTGGGCCGTGCAGATGGTCTGGATCCCGGTCACCGCCGCCGGTGTGATCAACGGCATCGGCCACTATTGGGGCTACCGCAATTTCGAGGCGCCTGACGCCAGCACCAACATTTCGCCCTGGGGGCTCATCATCGGCGGCGAGGAGCTTCACAACAACCATCACACCTATCCGACCGCGGCGAAGTTCTCCGTCAAGAGCTACGAATTCGATATCGGCTGGGTGTACATCTCGCTGCTGCGCAGGATCGGCTGGGCCACCGTGAAGAAGGTGCCGCCCAAGCTGCAGCTAGGGGCCATCAAGCCGGTGGCGGATGAATTGACGCTGGAAGCGCTGATCGCCAACCGCTATGAGGTGATGGCTGGCTACGCCCGCGAAATGCGCCGCGTCTGCAAGGCCGAGATCGCCTCGCTGAAGAAAAAGCAGGCCGACTTGTCGCCGCTGAAGGCGGCCAAGCGCTGGCTGCACCGCGACGCCGACCGGGTGCCCGCCGCCGCCCGGCCCCAGCTGGCCCAGGCCCGCGCCGCCTACCCGGTCCTGGACAAGATGGTGACGATGCGCGAGGAACTGCGGCAGATGTGGCTCAACACTTCGCAGTCGCGCGAGCAGCTCGCCGCCGACCTGCAAGCCTGGTGCCGCCGTGCCGAGGAAAGCGGTATCGCGGCGCTGCAGCAGTTCTCGATGCGGCTGCGATCCGTGGCGTAAAGTACGCCTTCGGCCGAGGTGAAAAAAAGCCCCGCGACGCGGGGCTTTTACTTGGGTGCTGCTACGCAGCGGAAGAGAGCGGGTGGGTTATTTCAGCTTCGTCTCTTTGTATTCCACGTGCTTGCGAGCCTTCGGGTCGAACTTCATGATCGACATTTTCTCGGGCATGAGTTTCTTGTTCTTGCTGGTGGTGTAGAAGTGGCCGGTACCCGCGGTGGATTCCAGCTTGATCTTTTCGCGTCCGCCTTTGGTTGCCATGATGGGCTCCTAATCAGTTTGGGGACAGAGCAATTTAAGCCTGGCCGCGTGCGCGCAGGTCCGCGAGCACGGCGTCGATGCCGTTCTTGTCGATCAGGCGCAGCGCGGCGCCGGAAACACGCAGGCGCACCCAGCGGTTTTCACTCTCGACCCAGAAACGGCGGTATTGCAGGTTCGGCAGGAACCTGCGCTTGGTTCTGTTGTTGGCGTGGGAAACGTTGTTTCCGACCATCGGGCCTTTGCCCGTTACGTCGCATACGCGTGCCATAAGCACTCCGATTATTCAAACGGCAATCACTGGCGGTTCACTTCGCCTGGGCGTGCGAACCTCGCTCTTGCCTGACCTCGCCAGAAGGGTGGCGGTAACCCGCAAAGCCCTGAATTATAACAGTACGGATTGCGGGTCAAGCCCGCAATGACCGTTGAGCTTCAGCCCTGCTCCATGAAGCGCTGGGCGTCCAGCGCCGCCATGCAGCCGGTGCCGGCGCTCGTGATGGCCTGCCGGTACACATGGTCCTGCACGTCGCCCGCGGCAAAGACGCCGGGCACGCTGGTCATGGTGGCAAAGCCTTGCAGGCCGGACCTGGTGATGATGTAGCCGTCTTTCATTTCCAGCTGGCCCTTGAAGATCTCGGTATTGGGCTGGTGGCCGATGGCGATGAAGCAGCCCTGCAGCTTCAGGTCTTCGGTCTCGCCCGTGCGGGCATCCTTCAGGCGCACGCCGGTCACGCCGGTAGCGTCGCCCAGCACTTCGTCCACGGTCTTGAACAGCTTCAATTCGATCTTGCCGGCCTTGACCTTGTCCATCAGCTTGTCCACAAGGATCGGTTCGGCCTTGAACTTGTCGCGCCGGTGCACCAGGTAAACCTTGCTTGCGATGTTGGACAGGTACAGCGCTTCCTCCACCGCGGTGTTGCCGCCGCCGGTGACGCAGGTCACCTGATCGCGGTAGAAGAAACCATCGCAGGTCGCGCAGCCGGACACGCCGCGCCCCATGAAGGCCTGTTCGGACGGCAGGCCCAGGTACTTGGCCGAGGCCCCGGTGGCGATGATCAACGCATCGCAGGTGTATTGCCCGCTGTCGCCGGTCAGCGTGAAGGGCCGCTGGCTCAAGTCGACCGCATTGACGTGGTCGAACACGATCTCGGTGTTGAAGCGCTGCGCATGCTCGAGGAAGCGCTGCATCAACTCGGGCCCCTGGATGCCGTGCACGTCGGCGGGCCAGTTGTCCACATCGGTGGTCGTCATCAGTTGGCCGCCCTGCGCGATGCCGGTGATCAACATCGGATGAAGGTTGGCGCGTGCCGCATAGACGGCGGCGGTGTAGCCAGCCGGGCCGGAGCCGAGGATCAGGACTGTGGCGTGTCGGGGTTGCGTCATGGTTGGAAACTCTGTGTGGAAATCGCCACAGCTAGGTGTACATTTTGGGGCCGATCGGCAAGTATCAACCCGAAGCGGACGGATTGAAGGTTGCCGGATTCAATCGCCCCGATTGTAAGAAGCCATCGATGGCCGGAGCCAGGAGATTTGAGAATGTCGATGTTGTCCAACCTGGAATTGATTCGTCGGGTACCGCTTTTCGCGTTGCTGACAGCCAATCAGGCCGAGGGGGTTGCGGAGGCTGTCGTCAAGCGCCGTTTCAAGCGCGGTGAAGTGGTGGTGGAGCAAGGCGAGAAGTCCAACACCCTGTTCATCATCCTCACGGGGCGGGTGCGGGTGGTCACGTCCGACAAGCGCGGACGCGAGGTGATCCTGGCGACGCTGCAGCCGGGCGACTACATCGGCGAGATGAGCCTGATCGACAACGAAGCGCATTCGGCCACCGTCCGCGCCGAGGTGCAGACCGACATGCTGGCGCTGGGCCGCGCCGAATTCGCGCGCTGCCTGCCGGAAAACAGTTCGATGGCCTACGCCATCATGAAGGGGCTGGTGCAGCGGCTGCGGCAGGCCGACCGCAAGATCGAATCGCTGGCGCTGATGGACGTCTACGGCCGCGTCGCGCGGGCCTTGCTGGAATTCGCGGCGCCCGACCGGGAAGGGCTGATGTCGATCCGCGAACGCATCTCGCGCCAGGACATCGCCAAGATGGTGGGCGCTTCGCGCGAGATGGTCAGCCGCGTCATGAAGGACCTCGAGGACCGCGGCTTCATCGAAACGCGCGAAGACGGCTCGATGCTGATCAAGGACCGGCTGACGACGCTGGGGTGATTTGCGCGAGTGATTTGTCATGCGGGGGCGGGGGGCAGTGCGTTAAGCTTCTGAAACGCCCATGACTTACTCGCTCAACACCCTGAACAACCCCGGCGAAGACGCCGCATCGCCACGGGCCGGTGCCGGCCGTTTCGCGCACGAAATCGCGCTGGTCCTGGGGCTCGTTGCCCTGGTGTTCTGGCTGCTCGCGCTGGTGAGCTATTCGGCGCAGGACGCGGCTTTTTCCACTTCGGGCGGCGGCGCGGTGGTTCGCAACTGGGGCGGCCGGCTGGGCGCCTGGCTGGCCGACGCCAGCTACTTCCTGCTCGGTTTTTCGGTCTGGTGGTGTTTCGCCGCCGCGGTTCGCGCCTGGCTCGCCACGCTCGCGCGCTGGATGCGCGGCAACGCCGAACCGGCGCAGGACGACGGCCATTTTTCGCGAACCCGGCTGGCGTTCTGGATCGCTCTGGCGGTGTTGCTGTGCGCCAGCACGGCGCTCGAGTGGTCGCGCTTGTACCGGTTCGAGCCGCGGCTGCCCGATCACGCCGGCGGGGCCCTGGGTTACATGGCCGGGACCCTGGGAGTGAAGTGGTTCGGCTTCACGGGGTCCGGCCTCATTTTCGTCGCGCTGGCGGTGCTCGGCGCGGCTGTCGTGTTCCGCTTTTCGTGGAGCCACGTCGCCGAGCGGCTCGGAGCGGCGATCGCGGGCTTGATCGACGCGCGCCGCGAAAAGCGCGAGCTCGCGCAGGACCTGGCATTCGGGCAGCAGGCGGCCCGGCAGCGCGAGGAGATCCTGCTCGGTGAGCGCGTGGAGATCGAGGAGCACCATCCGACCCCGGTCCTGATCGAGCCGCTGCGGGTCGAGCTGCCCAAGAGCGAGCGCGTCGCCAAGGAACGGCAGAAGCCGCTGTTCCACGAAATGCCCGACTCGAAATTGCCGCAGGTCGACCTGCTCGATGGCGCGCAGGCGCGGCAGGAGACCGTGTCGCCGGAAACGCTGGAAATGACCAGCCGGCTGATCGAGAAGAAGCTCAAGGACTTCGGGGTCGAAGTGCGCGTGGTGCTGGCCCAACCCGGACCGGTGATCACGCGCTACGAGATCGAGCCGGCTGTCGGCGTCAAGGGCGCGCAGATCGTGGGCCTGGCCAAGGACCTGGCGCGCTCGCTCAGCCTGGTGTCGATCCGCGTGGTCGAGACGATTCCCGGCAAGAACTACATGGCGCTGGAGCTGCCCAACGCCAAGCGCCAGTCGATCCGGCTGTCTGAGATCCTGGGCTCGCAGGTCTACAACGACGGCAAGTCCCTGCTCACCATGGGCCTGGGCAAGGACATCGTCGGCAATCCGATGGTGGCGGACCTGGCGAAGATGCCGCACGTGCTGGTGGCCGGCACCACCGGCTCGGGCAAGTCCGTCGGGCTGAATGCGATGATCCTGTCGCTGCTGTACAAGGCCGAAGCGCGCGACGTGCGCCTGCTGATGATCGATCCGAAGATGCTGGAGATGTCCGTGTACGAAGGCATCCCGCACCTGTTGGCGCCGGTCGTGACCGACATGAGGCAGGCCGCGAACGGGCTCAACTGGTGCGTCGGCGAGATGGAGCGGCGCTACAAGCTGATGAGCAAGCTGGGCGTGCGCAACCTGGCCGGCTACAACCACAAACTCGACGACGCCAAGTCCAGGGGTGAATTCCTCGGCAACCCGTTCAGCCTCACGCCCGACAGCCCCGAACCGCTGGAGCGCCTGCCGCACATCGTGGTCGTGATCGACGAGCTGGCCGACTTGATGATGGTGGTGGGCAAGAAGATCGAGGAGCTGATCGCCCGGCTGGCGCAAAAAGCGCGCGCCGCCGGCATCCACCTGATCCTGGCGACGCAGCGGCCGAGCGTGGACGTGATCACCGGGCTGATCAAGGCCAACATCCCGACCCGCATCGCGTTCCAGGTTTCCAGCAAGATCGACAGCCGCACCATCCTGGACCAGATGGGCGCCGAGGCGCTGCTGGGCATGGGCGACATGCTGTACATGGCCAGCGGCACCGGGCTGCCGGTGCGGGTGCATGGCGCGTTCGTCAGTGACGACGAGGTGCACCGTGTCGTCGCGTACCTGAAGCAGCAGGGCGAGCCCAATTACATCGAGGGCTTGCTCGAAGGCGGCACCGTCGACGAAGACGGCGACCTGGTGGGCGGCGACGGCGTCGGCTCGGGCGAGAAGGACCCGATGTACGACCAGGCCGTCGAAGTGGTGCTGAAGAACCGCAGGGCGAGCATCTCGCTGGTGCAGCGCCACCTGAAGATTGGTTACAACCGCGCCGCGCGCCTGGTTGAAGATATGGAAAAGGCCGGTCTGGTCAGCGCCATGAGCGGCAGCGGCCAGCGCGAGATCCTGGTACCGAACCGGGCGGAATAGCGCGGGTTTGTCATGAAGAAATCGATCGCTACATTGCTAATGGCCGCTTGTGCGTTGTCGGCACAAGCTTCCGGCCTGGACAGCCTGGAAAGCTTCGTCAAGTCGGCCCGGAGCGGGCGCGCGGAATTTACCCAGGTCGTGACCGGCCCGGCCAAGGAAGGGCAGGCCGCGCGCAGCAAGACATCGACCGGCACCTTCGAGTTCGCGCGGCCGAACCGCTTCCGGTTCGACTACAAGAAGCCGTTCGAGCAGGTCATCGTGGCCGACGGGCAGACCCTGTGGCTGTTCGACGTCGACCTGAACCAGGTCACCGCGCGGCAGCAGTCGCAGGTGCTAGCCTCCACGCCGGCGGCCCTGATCGCCGCGGCACCGGACGTGGGCGCGCTGCGCAAGGACTTCAATCTGGAAGCGGCCGGCGAAAAGGACGGCCTGCAATGGGTGCAAGCCACGCCCAAGGTCAAGGACGGGCAACTGCACAGCGTGAAAGTCGGCTTTCGAGGCAATGAGCTGGCGAAGCTGGAAATCCTGGACAGCTTCGGCCAGCGATCGGTGCTGACCTTCACGAAGATGGAGCTCAATGTCGCGGTGTCGCCCGAGCGCCTCCAGTTCAAGCCGCCGCAGGGGGCGGATGTGGTGAGGCAATAGTTCTGCCCTCACGTCAGCCCTCTCCCAGAGCGAGGGAGCACGACGGACACTACCCCAGCTCGAAGGTAGTCACGCCATAGAGCCGGTCCATCGGCAGCGGCGGAGTCTCTTTCGTGTACATGCGCGCGGTCTCGAACGCCACTCGCATTGAATGGCGGCGAGCCAGTTCCACCGCTTGCGGGTTGGCCTCGGGCGTATCGAGGTAGATTTTCTCGCCTGCGCCGGCACTTGCCTTGAGCGCCAAAAACAGGCTTTCGGCGATCGCGGGATCGTTCGCGAATAGCGGCCCGATCTTTGAGCCCTCCCGGCACCGCCGCAGCACGCCGTAGCCCTCGAGCCGGTCGCCGGCCATAAAGCCGATGGCAGTGCTGCCGGGTTGTGCGATCCAGCACTGCAGAAAAGTGCCCCGGTCGGCCGGAAAGAAAAGCCGGTCGTAGGCGCGAACGGTTTCGAACGGCAAAGCCGCGAGCGGCACGATGCGCGGATCGGCGGGCACCCGGCCGCCGCCCACGCCCTCGTGGCGGATGTTTCGCCACGCCAGCGTAAAGCCCGACTCGCGATAGTTGTCCTGCTGGGCCACCACGCCATCGAGTCCCACGTTGCGGCCGGCCAGCGAGGCCATGCCGGCCTGCCAGAGCGCGAAACCCAGGCCACGGCCGCGAAAAGCCGGCTTGACGATGTAGAAGCCGAGGAAGCCGAAGTCCGCGCCGTACTTCACGACCGAAATGCTGGCGACCGGCTCCTCGCCCCAGTAGCCCATCAGGAAACCCCGCGGGTCTGCCGCGTAGAAACAGGGCGCGTCATTCAGTCCCGGATTCCAACCTTCGGCGGCGGCCCAGTCGATCGCGAGTCCGACTTCCTCGCGGGTCATGGGGCGAATGCGGTAGTCGTTTGCCATGGTGCCCGGCTTGAACTGGGGCCTGGTCACTGGACTAGATCTCGCGCGTGATCCGGTCCAGGTCCTTGCGCTCGATGAACTCCTCCATGCGCGACAGCAGCCGCCACCATTCGCTGCCGTCCTCGCGGAAGACGCGCATCGCGCCGGCGCGCACCAGGATCTTGCGCAGCTCGTCGTCTTCGAAGCCGCCCAGATGTTGGCGCAGCGTATCGAACGAGCGGTCGGTGAAGCTCTTGTGGCTGAGGAAATGGCGCGCGGTTTCCTCCGCCATGAATTCGGTGCGGTGCTGCGCTTGCACCAGCTTGAGCTGATTGGCGAACAGCTGGCGATTCAGCACATAGCTGATGCCGCCGCCGACGAGGGCGCCCAGCAGCGCCGAGAAGGTCGACCAGAGCGAAGCATCCATGGTGGCCGCACTATAAGGGAAGCGTTGATTGCTTTCTATACTGTGCAGGTGAGCAAGACCGTCGCCGCCGCCCACCAGCCCCTGGCCGAACGCCTGCGTCCCAAGACGCTGGGCGAGGTCATCGGGCAGCAGCACCTGCTCGGCGAAGGCATGCCGCTGCGCATCGCGTTCGAGTCGGGGCAGCCTCACAGCTGCATTCTCTGGGGGCCGCCCGGCACCGGCAAAACCACGATCGCCCGGCTGATGGCCGACGCGTTCGACGCCCAGTTCATCACGATCAGCGCGGTGCTCGGCGGCGTGAAGGACATCCGCGATGCGGTCGAACAGGCCCAGATCGCGCAAGGGACGGCGCTGGAAAACGCCGCGGGCGCGGGCGGGCGCCGAACGATCGTGTTCGTCGACGAAGTGCACCGCTTCAACAAGAGCCAGCAGGACGCCTTCCTGCCGCATGTGGAATCGGGCCTGTTTACCTTCATCGGCGCGACCACCGAGAACCCGTCCTTCGAAGTCATCTCCGCCCTGCTGTCGCGTGCGGCCGTGTATGTGCTGCAACCGCTCACGGAATCCGACCTGCAGCAAATCGCGGCCAAGGCGCAGGCGATCGGCGCGGTGCCGCCGCTCGAAAAAACCGCGCTCGACCGGCTGGTCGCGTACGCCGACGGCGATGCGAGGCGGCTGCTCAACACGCTCGAGACGCTGGCGGTCGCCGCCACGAAGGAAAAGCGCGGTGAGGTCACGGACGAGTGGCTGCTCAAGGTGCTGGGCGAGCGCATGCGCCGCTACGACAAGGGTGGCGAGCATTTCTACGACACGATCAGCGCGCTGCACAAATCCGTGCGCGGCTCGGACCCGGATGCTTCGCTGTACTGGTTCATGCGCATGCTCGACGGCGGCGCCGACCCGCGCTACATGGCGCGCCGGCTGATCCGCATGGCGACCGAAGACATCGGCCTGGCGGACCCGCGCGCCCTGCGCATCGCCCTGGACGCGGCCGAGACCTATGAGCGGCTGGGCACGCCCGAGGGCGAACTGGCGCTGGCGCAGTGCGTGGTCTACCTCGCCGTGGCGCCCAAGTCCAATGCGGTCTACAAGGCTTTCAACGAAGCCAAGGCCTTCATCGGCGCGGATGGCACCCGGCCGGTGCCGCTGCACCTGCGCAACGCGCCGACCCAGCTGATGAAGAACCTGGACTATGGCAAGAACTACCGCTACGCCCACGATGAGGAGGGCGGTTTCGCCGCCGGGGAAAACTATTTTCCGGAAGGGATGAGGGCGCCGCAGTTCTACCGCCCGGTCGACCGCGGACTCGAGATCCGCATCGCGCAAAGGCTGGATGAGCTGAAGAAGAAGAACGATCAGCAAACCTGATGGGGCCGGAAAATCCAGAGGGCCGTTCCGGCTCCAGGGTAAACCCCCGTCGCCGGCTCACTTTTGCGATCGGGCCGGGTCGCTACAATCGCCTACGCAAACCCGCCTATGAACACTTTTGGCGGGTTTTTTTCGATGGCAGGCAGCGAGTGGTTCACAAGACCACGCGGGCTCGAGAAGCCGGTTGCACGAACGGAGACGCCTCTATGGAAACTTTGCTGCAGCAGATCATCAACGGTCTGATTCTCGGCAGCATGTACGCCTTGATAGCCTTGGGCTATACGATGGTGTACGGCATCATCAACCTGATCAACTTCGCCCATGGCGACGTGCTGATGATAGGCGCGCTCACCAGCTGGGCGATCATCGTGAACATGAGGGACGCCGTGCCCGGCTGGCCCGGCTGGCTCATCCTCCTGGTCGCGCTGGTGATCTCATGCGTGGTCACATCGGCGCTCAACTTCACGATCGAGAAGGTGGCGTACAAGCCGCTGCGAAACAGCCCCAGGCTCGCGCCGCTGATCACCGCCATCGGCATGTCGATCCTGCTGCAGACGCTGGCGATGATCATCTTCAAGCCGAACTACAAGCCCTATCCCACGATGCTGCCGCCGATTCCGTTCGAAGTCGGCGGTGCCGTGATCACCGTCACGCAGATCATGATCCTGGGCCTGACGGCGGTGTCGCTGGCAACGCTGATGTACCTGGTCAACTACACCAAGCTCGGCCGCGCCATGCGCGCTACCGCGGAGAACCCGGGCGTGGCGGCGTTGATGGGCGTGAAACCGGACGTGGTGATCTCCGCGACGTTCATCATCGGCGCCATCCTGGCGACGATCGCGGGCGTGATGTACGCATCCAACTACGGCACGGTGCAGCACACCATGGGGTTCCTGCCGGGACTGAAGGCATTCACCGCGGCCGTGTTCGGCGGCATCGGCAACCTGGCCGGCGCGGTGGTCGGCGGGATCCTGCTCGGTCTGATCGAATCGATCGGATCGGGCTACATCGGGGTGGCCACCGGCGGCGTGCTGGGCAGCCACTACTCCGACATCTTCGCTTTCATCGTGCTGATCATCATGCTGACGCTGCGGCCCTCCGGCCTGCTGGGCGAGCGCGTGGCGGACCGGGCCTGAGGAGAAAATCATGATGGACTTCATCAACCGGCAAAACAAGTACGTCGTCATCGTGGTCGGCGCGGTGCTACTGCTGATCCTGCCGCTGGTCCTGCAGCAAGGCGGCAACGCCTGGGTGCGCATCCTCGACGCGGCGCTGCTTTATGTGCTGCTGGCGCTGGGCCTGAACATCGTCGTGGGCTATGCCGGCCTGCTCGACCTGGGGTATGTGGCGTTCTATGCGCTGGGTGCGTACATGTTCGCGCTGCTGGCCTCGCCGCATCTGACGGACACGTTCGAAGCGATCGGGGCTTCGTTTCCCGAGGGCCTGCACATGCCGCTGTGGATCGTCATTCCGGCCGGGGCGGCGCTGGCGGGCGTTTTCGGCATCCTGCTCGGTGCGCCAACACTCAAGCTTCGGGGTGATTACCTGGCGATCGTCACCCTCGGCTTCGGCGAAATCATCCGGGTGTTCCTGAACAACCTGGACAACCCGGTCAACATCACCAACGGCCCCAAGGGCGTGAACCAGATCGACCCGCTGCATTTCTGGGGCTTGAATCTGGGCCGGCCGATCGAGGTCATGGGATTCGAGATCGTGTCGGTTTCACTGTATTACTACCTCTTTCTGGCGCTGGTCCTGGTGAGCATCGTCATCTGCCACCGCTTGCAGCTGTCGCGCATCGGGCGGGCCTGGATGGCGATTCGCGAGGACGAGATCGCGGCCAAGGCGATGGGCATCAACACCCGCAACATGAAGCTGCTGGCGTTCGGCATGGGCGCTACCTTCGGCGGCGTGTCGGGCTCGATGTTCGCGGCCTTCCAGGGCTTCGTTTCGCCCGAGTCGTTCAGCCTGATGGAATCGATCATGATCGTCGCGATGGTCGTGCTGGGCGGCATCGGGCACCTGCCGGGCGTGGTCCTGGGCGCCGTGCTGTTGTCGGCGTTGCCTGAGGTGCTGCGCTACGTTGCCGGCCCCTTGCAAGCGATGACCGGGGGCCGGCTGGACGCGGCCATCCTGCGCCAGCTGCTGATCGCGCTGGCGATGATCATCGTGATGCTGTGGCGCCCACGCGGGCTGTGGCCGACACCCGAGCATGGCAAAGTGCTGCCGGCGAAGCCGACCGACGTGGCGTCGGGCGCCGCCGCCGCGTTGAAACCGACAGCGCTGTCACCAACCGACTGAGGCAAGCATGGCAGATACAGTACTTCGCGTCGGCGGCGTTTCCAAGCGCTTCGGCGGCCTGCAGGCCCTCAGCGATGTGGGCATCACCATCGAGCGAGGCCAGGTCTATGGCCTGATCGGCCCCAACGGCGCCGGCAAGACCACCTTCTTCAATGTCCTCACCGGCCTGTATCCGGCCGACAGCGGCAGCTTCGAGCTGGCGGGCAAACCTTATACGCCCTCGGCGGTGCACGAAGTGGCCAAGGCCGGCATCGCGCGCACGTTCCAGAACATCCGCCTGTTCGCGGAAATGACGGCCATCGAAAACGTCATGGT
>DATNBX010000269.1:0-6930 GCA_035571795.1 Ramlibacter sp. | reverse complement strand
TTCGCGCGGCAAGGCTCAAGCCTGGCTGCAAGCGGCCGGCTACGAACCGGCGACGCTCCGGCTCGGGCCGCTGACGCGGCTGGGCGCCCGCGCCAGCGCCGCCAACGTCGCCTTCGACGACCACCCGAACGAGAAGCGCTTCAGCGACCGGATCGAAACCGTGACCGTAGACACGGTGTTCCAGTGGCTGCAGCGCAGCGGCCTGGGCGCGGCACCGGTCAGCCTGCGCCTGCCTTGAGAGGAGAAAGCAGATGAGCAAGTCATTGCGTTTGTCGGAGAAGTGGTTCCGCCGCGGCCTATGGCTGGTGGCTTTGGTGTTCGCCGGTTTCCTGATCGGCCTGGGCGGCACCGTGGTGGGCGATCTGCCCAAAGTCGAACGGCGGCTGGACGTCGATGATTTCCTGGATCGCCCGGCTGCGGAGCGTCTGCGCGAAGAGATCAGGCGATCGCAACGCGCCGCGCAGGAAGCGCACGTTGCGCTGGACCAGGCGCGACTGAAGCACCGGGTGGCGCAGTCCGACACGCAAAGCGCGCGCGAGACCTTCAATAACTGGCTTGCCACCCGCCGCGCCACCCAACTCTCGGATCAGGATCCTGAGTTGGTGGCGCGCACCAAGGCGCTGGATGGCCTGCGCCAGGCCGAGCGGGACGCGCAGTCGAAGGCCGAGCAGCAGGAGCAGGCCGCGCTGAACGCCCAGCAGGCCCAGGCCAAAGGCCAGCAGCAGTTGCAGGAGATGGAGCGCGTGGCGCGCGACAAGCTGAACGCGGAGTACCGGCGGGTCGAGCTGCGGGTGTTCCTCTATCGGCTGGCGCTGACCCTGCCCTTGCTGGTGGCGGCCGGCTGGCTGTTCCGCGCGAAGCGCCACAGCACGTACTGGCCCTTCGTCTGGGGCTTCATCCTGTTCGCCCTGTTCGCGTTCTTCGTTGAACTCGTGCCGTATCTACCCAGCTACGGCGGCTACGTGCGCTACATCGTGGGCATCATCGTCACGGTGCTGGTGGGACGCCAGGCGATCATCGCCCTGAACCGGTACCTGGAGCGGCAACGCGCAGCGGAACTGCTGCCCAGCGAGCAGCGGCGCGAGGAGCTGAGCTACGACACGGCGCTCGCACGGCTGGCCAAGTCCGTGTGCCCGGGCTGTGAGCGGCCGGTGGATCTGAAGAACGAGAAGATCGATTTCTGTCCGCATTGCGGCATTGGATTGCATGACCACTGCGCGCAATGCAATGCGCGCAAGAGCGCATTCCAGAAGTTCTGCCATGCCTGTGGCGCGGGCAAGGGCGCGGGCTTCACACGCCTCGTGCCCGGTCCTGCTTGAACTGCCGCGCGAAGTCCGCGAACGCGCCGGCATCCAGCGCCTCGCGCACCTCGCGCATCAGGTTCAGGTAGTAGTGCAGGTTGTGGATGGTGGCCAGCATCGGCGCCAGCATTTCGCCGCAGCGTTCCAGGTGATGCAGGTAGGCGCGCGAGAAACCGCCCGACACCGTGCCGTCCGCTGCGGTGCTGCCCTTGCAGGCGTAGCAGCCGCAGCTCTCGTCCAGCGGCCGTTCATCGGTTCGGTGCCGCGCGTTGCGTATCTTCAGGTCGCCGAAGCGTGTGAAAAGATGGGCATTGCGCGCATTGCGGGTGGGCATGACGCAGTCGAACATGTCCACGCCGTATGCCACGCCTTCGACCAGGTCCTCGGGCGTGCCCACGCCCATCAGGTAGCGCGGTTTGGCTGAGGGCAGGCGCTGCGGCGTGTGACCCATGATGCGCAGCATTTCCTCCTTGGGTTCGCCCACGCTGACGCCGCCGATCGCGTAGCCGGGAAAGTCCATCTCGACCAGCGCCGCCAGCGATTCCTCGCGCAGGCGTTCGTACATGCCGCCCTGCACGATGCCGAACAGCGCGTTGGGATTTTCCAGCCGCGCGAATTCGACCTTGCAGCGCTGCGCCCAGCGCCGGCTCAGCTCCATCGACGAGCGCGCCTCGGCCTCGGTCGTCACGTGGCCGGCCGTGTCGTAGGGCGTGCACTCGTCGAACTGCATCGCGATATCGCTGTTCAGCAGCGTCTGGATCTGCATCGATTGCTCGGGTGTCAGGAACAGCTTGTCGCCATTGACGGGCGAGGCGAACTTCACGCCTTCCTCGCTGATCTTGCGCATCTCGCCCAAACTCCAGACCTGGAAGCCGCCGGAGTCGGTGAGGATCGGCTTGTTCCAGTTCTCGAACCGGTGCAGCCCGCCGAATTGCCTGATCACGTCCAGACCCGGCCGCATCCACAGGTGGAAGGTGTTGCCCAGGATGATCTGCGTGCCCGTCTCCAGCAGCGAGCGCGGCGTCACGCCCTTGACGGTGCCGTAAGTTCCCACCGGCATGAACACCGGGGTTTCCACCACGCCGTGATTCAACGTCAGGCGGCCGCGGCGCGCGAGCCCTTCGGTCTTGAGCAAGTCGAAAGCAAGCATGTCGAATCAGCTCGCAGGGGCTAGCAGCATCGCGTCGCCGTAGCTGAAGAAACGGTAGCGCCGTTCGATGGCGTGGCGGTAGAGATTCATGATGCGATCGTAGCCCGCAAACGCACTGACCAGCATCAGCAGCGTCGAGCGGGGCAGGTGGAAGTTGGTGATCAGCCGATCGACGACCTGGAAAGCGAAGCCGGGCGTGATGAAGATGCTGGTGTCGCCGCTGGCCTGTCCGGTCAGTGCCCAGGACTCGAGCGTGCGTACCGTGGTCGTGCCCGCCGCCACGACGCGGCCGCCGCGCGCCCGCGTTTTCGCGATGGCTTGCTGTGTCGACTCGGGCATGTCGTAGCGCTCGCTGTGCATCTTGTGCCCGGCGAGGTCCTCGGTCTTGACCGGCTGAAAGGTTCCGGCGCCCACGTGCAGGGTGACGCTGGCGCGCTGGATGCCGCGCGCATCCAGTTGCGCCAGCAGCGCCTGGTCGAAATGCAGCGCCGCGGTCGGCGCCGCCACAGCACCGGGATGACGCGCGAAGACGGTCTGGTAGCGGTCGGCGTCCGCGGCCGTGTCGGCGTGTTCGATGTAAGGCGGCAAGGGAACGTGGCCGTGCCGCTCCATCACGATGTAAGGGTCATCGCTGAGCGAAAAGCGAAACAGCTGGCCATGCTCGTCGGGCCAGCGGCCGATCAAAGTGGCGCTGAACCCGCCCTGCATCCGCAGCACCGTGCCGGCCGGCGGCTTCTTGCTCACCTTCATGTGGGCGATGACCCCACGCTCATCGAGCACGCGTTCGATCAGCAGTTCGAGCTTGCCGCCGGTGGGCTTTTCTCCGAACAGGCGGGCCTTCACCACTTTCGTGTCGTTGAATACCAGCAAGTCGCCGGCTTCGAGCAGCTGCGGCAGATCGCCAAAGATGCGATCGACGGGCTGCGGCCCGGTTCCATCCAGCAGGCGCGAGGCGCTGCGCTGCGCGGCCGGATGCTGGGCGATCAGCTCCGGCGGCAGGGCGAAGTCGAAATCGCTGAGGGTGTAGTTGCGCATGGTTCGAGGGCTGCCATGCATCGCGGCCGCCATGCATGTTTCGCCTGGCCCTTGCGGCTGCGCGAAGCGCTGCCCGCCGTACCAAGCGAGTGAGGGCAGAATTGTCCCATGCCCCAACCGACGGCCGCCTCCGCGCCGCAAAAAGCCCTCGCCAAGCTTGGCCTGGTGCGCGACATCGACCTGGCGCTGCATCTGCCCCTGCGCTACGAGGATGAAACTCGCATCGTGAAGCTGCGTGATGCCCGCGAAGGCGACACGGCGCAAATCGAAGCCACGGTCACCGCATGCGAGATCGTGTATCGGCCGCGCCGCCAGCTGATGGTGACGGTCGACGACGGCAGCGACAGTTGCGTGCTGCGTTTCTTCAGCTTCTATCCGTCGCAGCAAAAGGCGCTGGCGGTGGGCACCCGCCTTCGCGTTCGCGGCGAGCTCAAAGGCGGCTTTCTCGGCTGGCAGATGGTCCATCCTTCGTTCAAGCCCGCCGGCGGCGAGTTGCCGGCGGCGCTGACGCCCGTCTATTCCACGGTGGCCGGGCTGCCGCAGGCTTACCTGCGCAAAGCGGTGCTGGGCGCTCTGGCACGGGCCGATCTTTCCGATACCTTCCCGCCGGGCGTGACGCAGGCGCTGCGGCCGGCGGTGTGGAGCTTGCGCGAGGCCCTGTCGTTCCTGCACCAGCCGGCGCCCGACGTGCCGCTGGCGACGCTGGAAGATCGCAGCCATCCGGGCTGGCAGCGGCTGAAGGCCGAGGAACTGCTGGCGCAGCAGTTGTCGCAACTGCAAAGCAAGCGCGAGCGGCAGGCATTGCGATCGCCGGTGTTGGCGCCGCAGCCGCGCGGGCTGCACGAGCAGCTGCTCGCGGCCCTGCCGTTCAAGCTCACGGCGGCGCAGCGGCGCGTTGGCGACGAGATTGCGCACGACCTCGCGCGCAGCGTTCCGATGCACCGGTTGCTGCAGGGCGACGTCGGTTCCGGCAAGACCGTGGTGGCTGCGCTGGCCGCGGCCATCGCCATCGACGCCGGCTGGCAGTGCGCGCTGATGGCGCCGACCGAAATCCTGGCGGAGCAGCATTTCCGCAAGCTGATCGGTTGGCTCGAGCCGCTGCTGTCTCCCAGAGGTCTGCGGGTCGCATGGCTGACAGGCAGCCAGAAGAAGAGCGAACGCAGCGGGATGCTCGCCGTGGTCGCCAGCGGCGAGGCGGCGCTGGTGGTCGGCACCCACGCCGTGATCCAGGACCTGGTCCAGTTCCGGAACCTGGGCCTGGCGATCATCGATGAGCAGCACCGTTTCGGCGTGGCCCAGAGGTTGGCTTTGCGCGCCAAGATGAAGCCGGAACCCTCCCCCTCGAGGGGGAGGGTCGGGGAGGGGGGGAGCACGGAATCTTCCGATGAGGAGCGCGCGGAGCGCGAACCCCATCTTCTAATGATGTCGGCCACGCCGATCCCCCGCACCCTGGCAATGAGCTACTACGCGGACCTGGACGTCTCCACGATCGACCAGTTGCCGCCGGGCCGCACGCCGGTCGTCACCAAGCTGATCGTCGACAGCCGGCGCGACGAGGTGACCGAGCGCATCCGCGCGCAGGTCGCCCAGGGCCGGCAGGTGTACTGGGTCTGCCCGCTGATCGAGGAAAGCGAGGCGCTGGACCTGACCAATGCGACCGCCACGCACGAGGCGCTGAGCTCAGCATTGCCGGGCGTGATGGTCGGCCTGCTGCACTCGCGCATGCCGATCCAGGAAAAAAAAGCGGTGATGTCGCTCTTCACCGGCGGGCAGATGGGCGTGCTCGTTTCAACCACCGTGATCGAAGTGGGCGTGGACGTGCCCAATGCCTCGCTCATGGTGGTGGAGCACGCGGAGCGCTTCGGCCTGTCGCAGCTGCACCAGTTGCGCGGCCGCGTGGGCCGCGGCGCCGCCGCATCGGCTTGCATCCTCCTGTATTCGGCGGGAGACACCGGACGTTTGGGCGACACCGCGCGAGCCCGCCTGAAGGCCATGGTCGAAACCGCCGACGGCTTCGAGATCGCGCGGCGGGACCTGGAAATTCGAGGGCCGGGAGAGTTCCTGGGCGCCCGCCAGTCGGGAGCGGCGCTGCTTCGTTTCGCCGACCTGGCAAGCGACACCGCGCTGCTGGACTGGGCCCGCAAACTCGCGCCGCTGATGCTTGATCGATATCCCGAACTGGCCCGCCAGCACACCGCCCGCTGGTTGGGTGGAAAATCCGAGTACCTCAAGGCCTGACCAAGAACGCGACTCATGACGCTCACCGAGCTCAAATACATAGTTGCTCTCGCACGCGAAAAGCATTTCGGCAAGGCCGCTGAAGCCTGTTTCGTCTCCCAGCCGACCCTGTCGGTGGCGATCAAGAAGCTCGAGGACGAGCTGGATGTCAAGTTGTTCGAGCGCAGTGCCAACGAGGTGGCGGTGACGCCCCTGGGCGAGGAGATCGTGCGCCAGGCGCAGAGCGTGCTGGAGCAGGCGGCCAGCATCAAGGAGATCGCCAAGCGCGGCAAGGACCCGCTGGCCGGCCCGCTCAAGCTGGGCATCATCTACACGATCGGCCCGTACCTGCTGCCGGACCTGGTGCGCCAGGCGATTGCCCGCACGCCGCAGATGCCGCTGATGCTGCAGGAGAATTTCACCGTCAAGCTGCTGGAGATGCTGCGCACCGGGGATATCGATTGCGCCATCATGGCCGAACCTTTCCCGGACACCGGGCTTGCGGTGGCCCAGCTCTACGACGAGCCGTTCCAGGCGGCGGTGCCGAGCAGCCATCCGTTGGCCGGCAAGAAAACCATCACGTCCGAGGAGCTGAAAAGCGAAACCATGCTGCTGCTGGGTACCGGCCACTGCTTTCGCGATCACGTGCTGGAGGTGTGCCCCGAGTTCGCGCGCTTCTCCAGCGACGCCGAAGGCATCCGCAAGAGCTTCGAAGGCTCATCGCTGGAAACCATCAAGCACATGGTGGCCGCCGGCATGGGCGTGACGCTGGTGCCGCGCCTTTCGGTGCCCAAGGAGGCTTGCGAATCGCGGCCGAACCGGCGCAAGGACGACCAGGTCTTCATCCGGTACATCCCGTTCGACGGTGACCCGCCCACCCGCCGCGTCGTGCTGGCCTGGCGCCGCAGCTTTACCCGCTACGAAGCGATTGCCGCGCTGCGCAATGCGATCTATGCGTGCGAACTGCCGGGCGTGAAGCGCCTGTCCTGAGCCCGTCGGAGGGACTGCCCCAAGCAACTCATCTGAATGCAAATGAAAAGAAATGAAGAAGCTCTACCAGCCCGGAATATTTGAAAGCGTGCCCGCAGTGGCCCGCTATGTGCAGTTCAGGCTGGCCGAGACCGGCGTGAACGCTCAATCGATCAAGGAGGCCTTGCACCGGCTCTCGCCGCTGGCCAACGGCAGCGATGTGGTGATCGGCCTCGGGCCCTCGCTGGCGCAGGCCTT
>DATNBX010000268.1:0-4850 GCA_035571795.1 Ramlibacter sp. | reverse complement strand
ATGCTCTGGGCAGCCGCCCATGGCCTGGTGATGCTGCGCCTCTCGGGAATCATCGCCACCGACGCCGAGCTCAGGCGACTCCACGAGAAGACCATGTCCTCACTGGTGCGCGGAGCCAACCAGATGGTGGCTGCAAACCGCGGGCAAAAGTCCCTGAAGCTCGTGCGATCGCGCTCGACCCAGGCCAAGGGCGCCAAACAAGGCTGAGTCCTGCGTCCCCGCGCGAATAGCAGCGAATAAGGAGACATGGCATGACCGACATCACAGTTCAAAGGCGTGGCGCCATTGACGCGCCCGCCGCCGGTGCGACATTCCAGGACTGGGCTGGAGTGCGCAACGTCTTCGAGGCGATCCAGCGCACTGCTGTCACGCACGGCGGCAAGACCGCGATCACGATGCTGGGCGTCGATCCCGAGGCCGAGCCGCGAAAGCTCACCTACACCGACTTCGCCGAGGGTGTGGCACGAACCGCCAACGCGATCCGCGCGCTCGGTCTGCAACGCGGCGACGTGGTGGCTTACATGCTGCCCTCGCTACCCGAAACGCACTTCGTGCTGTGGGGCGCCGCCACCGCCGCCTCGGCGCTGCCGCTCAATCCCTTGCTCAAAGCCGAAGAGATCGCGGCGCTCTGCCGGGCAGGGGGCGCCAAGGTCCTCGTGGCGCTCGGCCCCCTGGCCGGCACGGAAATCTGGCAGAAGGCGAACCAGGTGAAGGATATGCTGGCCAGCATTCAGGCGTTGGTGCAGGTGGGCGGCGAGCGAGTCGGCGAGGGCGCGGACGTGCATCTGCTCGCCGACCTGCTGCGCAGCCAGCCGCCGCAACTGGCTTTCGATGACATTCCGGCACCGGACGACGTTGCGGCGTACTTTCACACCGGCGGCACCACCGGCTCGCCCAAGCTCGTCATTCACACTCACGGCAATCAGCTGGCTGGAGCGTTCGGCGGAGCCTGCGCCGTGGCTGCCGGGCCCGACGATGTGATCGTCAACGGCCTGCCGATGTTCCACGTCGGCGGGGCCCTCTTCTGCAGTCTCTCGATGTTCGTGGCCGGTGCCGAAGTGGTGATCCTGTCACCCGCGGGCTTTCGCAACCCGCAGATTGTCAAACAATTCTGGCGCATCGTGGAGCGCACGGGCACGACCATCGTCGGCGCTGTGCCCACCGCGTTGTCGGCCGTGGTCAAGGTCGATTCGGGCGGCACCGATCTTTCCCGGGTGCGCATCAACATCTCCGGTGCCTCGCTCTTGCCGCGCAGCGTTGCCGAACAACTCGAGCACATCACGGGCAAGCCCGTGCACGAGCTGTACGGCATGACCGAAACCGGCGGAGTGCTCTGCGTCGACCCGCACTGGCGCACGCGAGTGCTGGGATCGGCCGGATACCCCATCGCATTTTGCGAGGTACGCTCGCGGCGGCTGGAA
This sequence comes from Ramlibacter sp., assembly GCA_035571795.1. GTDB lineage: Bacteria > Pseudomonadota > Gammaproteobacteria > Burkholderiales > Burkholderiaceae_C > Ramlibacter. The sequence goes on along the minus strand of DATNBX010000268.1, from coordinate 3,429 downwards.
GATGGAAAGGCGAGCGACCAGTACTGCGAGCCCGGTGAGCCCGGAATGCTGGTGGTGCGCGGCGCTAACGTCACGCCCGGCTACAAGGATGCGGCGCAGTCGCGCAACCTGTTCACCACCGACGGTTGGCTTGTGACCGGCGACGTCGGTTATGTGGACGACAGCGGCCGCGTATTCATCACCGGCCGGGCCAAGGACTTGATCATTCGCGGCGGCCACAACATCGATCCCGCAATGATCGAGGAATGCCTGATGCGCCATCCGGCCGTGGCGGATGCCGGTGCGGTCGGCATGCCCGACAGCTACGCGGGCGAAGTGCCGGTAGCGTATGTGACGCTGCGGCCCGGCGTCATTGCGACCGAGGACGAGCTGGTCACTTTCGCCAGGGCCCACATCGGCGAGCCGCCGGCGCTGCCGCGCAAGGTATTCGTCCTCGATCGACTGCCCATGACCGCCGTGGGCAAGATCTTCAAGCCCGCCCTGCGGCAGCACTGCGCGGAGCACCACCTGCGCGAGCTGCTGCACGACGAGCCGATCGAAAGCCTTGCGGTGCGCGAGGACCCCGGCCGCGGCCGGGTGGTGCGCATCGGGCTTCGGCCGGATGCGCCTTGCGCGCAGAGTTGCCGCGCCCGCATCGACGGCGCGCTCAAAGGCTACCTGCTCAGTATCGACTGGGCTGGCTCGGAACCGAACTAGGTGGGCGGTGACGCGCTGAAGCCGGTCCGGTTCTACTTCGACTTCATTTCCCCCTTCGGCTACTTCGCCAGCTTGCGCATCGACGAGCTGGCGGCCCGCTACGGCCGGCAGGTGGAGTGGACGTCGATGCTGCTGGGCATAAGTGTCCTGAAGGTGATGAAGATCCCGCCGGTCGTGGAGCTCCCCCTCAAGGGAACCTACGTGATCCGTGACGCGAGCCGCTACGCGCGCCAGTACGCCGTGCCGTTCAGGCGTGCCGCGAGCCTCCCGGTTTCGCGAACGGTGGAGGCCGGCCGGCTCTTCGCCTGGGCCAAGGCGCTGGATCCGGAGCGCGCGAAGCATCTGGCCGGCCAGATCTTCCGGAGCTACTTCGTCGAGTGTGACGACATCGGTAATCTCGCGGTGCTGCGGCACTGCGCGCGCGCTGCTGGCTTCGAGTGGGCCGAGTATCAGGCGGCGCGCGAGCAAGGCACGCCGGCGCAGCTGCTGCGCCAAAACGTGGACGACTCGCTTGCGAACGGCGTATTCGGCTCGCCGTTCTTCATCGTGGATCAGGAACCCTTCTTTGGCGTCGAGAAGTTGCCGGTGGTGGAGCAATGGCTCGCCGCGGGCGGGTGGTGATGCCGAACGCATTTCCACTTTCTGACCTGTTCAGGCTTGGGGAGGCATTTCTTTCCCACAGGGCAAGCAGCATGTTGCGCAACCAGATAACGCTCGTGTCGGCCTTGAACCGCTGATGCCAATATTGCCTGATCACAGGTGCCGGAGGCTTGATCGGCGGCTCCATGATGCGCAAGGGCGTGATCTTCTGCGACAACGACGCCAAGGCGCCGGGCACCAACGCCACGCAATCGGTGCACGCGACGACCTTCGGCAACGGCAGCAGGGAAGGTACCTCGACCGCCACTCGCCTGCTCAAGCCTTTGGACCGTAGTGCCCTGTCGACAAAGTCATTCGCCTCGGTGTTCTGTACGGCGATCACATGGGGAGTCGCTGCGAATTGATCGAGCGACAGGCTCTCCCGAATACGGGGATGCCCGGTACGGACGATGCAGACGTACTCGGTTGCCTTGAAGAGCGCCTGCTGCATCAAGGAGGGGGACTTCACGGCATAGGTGCCGACTATGAGATCGACCAGCCCCTCCTCCAGTTGAGGCGCAATGTCCTTCTCCCGCACATTGACGACGCGCAGTCGTGCAAGCGGCGCGCTGCTCGCGAAGCGTTCGGTGATCTGCCCCAGCAGGATGGTCGCAACCATATCGCTCAGTCCGATCGTGAACGTCCTGGTGGTCGTCGCGGGATCGAATGCGCCGACTTCAAGGATCTCGTCGCGCACCACGGAAAGAACTTTCCTGGAAACAAGGCCGATCCGCTCGGCGGTGGGGGTTGGCCGCATTCCGGCCCGAGTCTTGACGAAGAGCGGGTCCCCGAAGCGTTGCCGCAGGCGCGCCAATGCGTGGCTCATGGCGGGTTGCGAGAGACCGAGCCGGTCCGCAGCCGCGGAGACGCTGCCTTCGTCAAGCAGCGCTTCCAGCATGAAAAGAAAGTTCAGATCGGTGCGCCGGTTATGCACGCCGTGCATTATACGAATGCGCCTCGCGCCATGGACGTCATGGCCTCCCTTCTCTAGCATCGGACCGGTCGTTTGGACGCTGCCTATGCACCCGGCCGACGGACGACAGGAACGCATGCCGAACGCGTGCGTTCCACTTATTTCTCGCCAAAGGTCCGGCGCGAGCATTCAACGACAAGAAAGAAAGGACGTCATTCGACGTGACGGAGTCGCAAATGAAACTGAAGTTGGTTAGGTTTGGGACAGCGGCCATGGCCGCGGTGGCGTTGGTCCTGGCGGGCTGCGGAGGCGGCGGAGGCGGAGGGGATGGAGGAACCTCGACGCCGCCGCCGGCCAATCCAGTGTCGGTGCGCCAGGCTCTCGATGCCGCGGCGGCGAGCGGCGCCAACGACGCTTCGCGCAACGCGGCCGCCCCGTTCTCGGCGCTGCAAGCGGCGGGCGTGCCGGCGGTCACCATCAACGGCGGCGCCCCCAAGGTCAGTTTCGCGGTCTTCTCCGACGGCAAGGTCAAGTCCGACCTGGCGCTGTCGAACGTGACGCTGGCCATCGCCAAGCTCGTGCCGGGCAGCAACGGCGAGCCGGACCTGTGGGTCAACTACATCTACCGCAAGGAAGTCCCCAACGCCGGCGTCGGACCGAACGGCAAACCCGCCCTGGCCAGCGCGCTGCAGGCGGCAACGGACCCGAAACAGGCCGACGCCGCCCTGGCCGCGGCCCAGCTGGTGTACAACCCCGACGGCTACTACACCTACACGTTCCGTGCCGATATCACGAATCCGAACTGGACCGCCACTTCGGGATCGGTTCCGTATTCGGTCAACGGCGTTGCGTACGAGCCCAGCCGCACCCACCGCGTCACGATCGCGCTGAACTACGTCAACGCCGCGGGCGAAACCATTCGCGTCAATCCGTACTTCGACTTCACCCTCGACGCCAACGGCAAGTCGGTCCCGGCGGGCGCGAGCCAGACACGCAAGATGGTCGACGTCGCCGTCTGCAACACCTGCCATGACAAGCTGTCGCTGCACGGCAACGCCTACGTCGACACGCAGTTCTGCGTGATGTGCCACAACCCCGGCTCGGCCGACGCCAACAGCGGCAACGTGCTCACGCTGTCCACCATGGTGCACAAGATCCATGCGGGCCGGATGCTGCATGAG
>DATNBX010000267.1:0-2466 GCA_035571795.1 Ramlibacter sp. | reverse complement strand
TTCGACGGCCGCGTCGAAGTGGCCGAAGACGGCATGTTCGATCCCGCCCAGGTGGAGACCGTCGGCAGCGGGCCATGGCATGGCGACGGCTGGAAAGATCTGAAATTCCACCAGGGCAGCTACGAGGTGGACTATGCCGCGGGCGTCAAGCGCTCTCACACGCGCAGCCGCGTCTGGACCGATGGCGACGATGGGCCGATGCACCGGGTTGTGGGCGACGACACGCCGCTGGTCCTGGACGGCTACCGCTTCTACACGACGCACAACAAGGGCTTCGCGCCGCTCTTGAGCTGGCAGCCCGAAGGCGGTACGCCGGTGCAGGGTCTATTGCATATGCCGTCCTATCCGCTATTCGACTGGAAGCAGGAGAACAGCTGGACCGCACCGGACGGCACGGCGTTGCGCTTCTGGCTGCGCATCGAACGGCCCTTGTCCGAGCATTCGGCCTGGACTCTCGTGCCGCGGGATATGCCCGCCGTGCTGGTCGTCGAGGCGGCCGGTGTGCGCCACGAATTGAGACCGGGCCAGTCGATCGCGTTGCCGGGGGCGACGTTGCGCTACGAACGCCTCGCCGGCTGGATGGGCTACCGGATCTTCTACGACCCGACCCTCGTGCCGATGCTGATCGCGTCGCTGCTCGGCGTGCTGGGGCTGGGCTGGCATCTCTGGCGGCGCGGCGCGCAGCTGCTGCCCAGCGCGCAGGGAGCCGTCGCATGAACATCGCCGCGCGTGCCCTGGACACCTGGTGGCTGTACGCCGGTGCCGCCCTGATCGCGCTGTCGGCATTGCAGGCCTGGCGCCAGCTGGCGGTGCCGGACGGCCTCGGCATGTCCGCTGCGCGCCGACAGTCCTGGGCGCTCGCCGATCTGGCGCTGGCGGCGCTGGCGGTCGGCATCGCGCTGCGCTGGTCCCGCATCGGACACGGCCCCTTCCTCAACCTGTTCGAGATCCTTTCCAGCAGCCTGCTCAGCCTCGGCCTGCTCTGGCGCCTGGCCAGCCTGCGCGTGCCGGTGCTGCGCGACAGCGCCGCGGTCGTGCTGTCGCTGCTCGCGGTGCTGGGTGCGTGGCTGCTCGTCACGGACGCTGCGGACACCGTGTTGCCGCCAACCTATGAGATGCCGGTGCTGTGGTTCCATCTGGCGTTCGGCAAGGTATTCCTCGGCTGTGCGCTGGTCGCGACCGGTCTGGCCGGCGTGCTGATCGCGCGCGCCACTGAACGCGGCGCGCGCTGGTTCCGCCGGATGCCCGGCGACGCCGCGCTGGACGCCTTGGCCTGGCGCTTCATGCTGGCCGCCCTGGTATTCGAAAGCCTGATGCTGATTGCCGGCGCCGTCTGGGCCCAGGATGCCTGGGGCCGCTTCTGGGCCTGGGATCCACTGGAGACCTGGGCCTTCATCACCTGGCTCGCGCTGGCCACGGCCGTGCATACGCGCCTGACGTGGCACGTCGGTCCGCGCCAGGGAGCGCTGATGATCGCCGTGGTTTTCGTGATCGCGTTCCTGACTTTCTTCGGCGTGCCGTTTGTGAGTCTGGCGCCACATAAGGGGGCCGTATGAAGCGAAGGGCGAGGGGCCCCGCTCGCGGGGATCGACCAGCGCAATACGGCCAGCCTCCGGCGTACGTGCATGGGCAAGCAAACCCATTTCGTGCCGGAGGCCGTATGAAGCGAAGGGCGAGGGGCCCCGCGTGCGGGGATCGACCAGCGCAATGCGGCCAGCCTCCGGCGTACATGCATTGGCGAGCAAACCCATTTCGTGCCGGAGGCCGTATGAAGCGAAGGGCGAGGGGCCCCGCTTGCGGGGATCGACCAGCGCAATACGGCCGGCCTCCGGCGTACAAATGTGAGCGGGCAAAAGCTTTCGTGCCGGAGGCAGTATGAACTCGAGAAGAAACATCTTCTTCGCCTTCCTTACCGTCGCGCTCGCTCTGCTCGCCGGCACGGCGCCGATGACGCCGGCCCCGGAGGCCGTGTCGCGCCTGGAGCACCAGCGGCAGATGCAGCAGGCCGAAGTTCGCCAGCGCTTCGACCAGGCCGTGGTGATGCTGCACGCGCGCCAGTACGAGCATGCGATCACGGCCCTGCACCGTGTGATCGAGCTCGCGCCGGCCATGCCCGAGGCGCAGGTCAACATGGGCTACGCATTGCTCGGCCTGGAGCGCGCCGATGCGGCGCGCGCCTTCTTCCTTGCCGCAATCGACCTGCGGCCGGGCCAGGCCAACGCCTACTATGGACTGGCGATGGCCGACGAGCAGCGCCACGATTACGAATCGGCCCTGGGCGGCATGCGCAGTTACCTGCACCTTGCGCCTGCCGATGATCCGCACCGCGTGCGCGCCCGCTCCGCCATTTGGGAGTGGGAAGACAAGCTGGGACGGCACAAGCAGGCGAATGCCGGATCGCCGCGCCGGCCATGAAGCCGCTTCCTGTTTCCGGGAATGAATCGGGCCGCTTCCTGCGCGCGGGAA
>DATNBX010000266.1:0-8432 GCA_035571795.1 Ramlibacter sp. | reverse complement strand
CAAAGACTACATTGATCCGGGTCAACAGGCAAGATGCGAGACCACGATGAAACTGAACGATCTGCAACACACGCAATGGGTATTGGCCGGGCGCGCCGACAAGATGAATCCGTCGGTCATCCGGGAGATCCTCAAAGTCACCGAGCGGCCCGGCATCATCAGCTTTGCCGGCGGGCTGCCATCTCCCAGGACTTTTCCGGTCGGCGAATTCGCCGCTGCCTGCGAGAAGGTGCTGCGCGACGACGGCCCGGGCGCGCTGCAGTACGCGGCCAGCGAAGGCTACGGGCCGCTGCGCGAAATGGTCGCGGCGATGCTGCCGTGGCACGTGGACCCGGCACAGGTCCTGATCACCACCGGCTCCCAGCAAGGCCTTGACCTGGTCGCCAAGGTGCTGATCGATGCGGGATCGCGGGTCCTGGTCGAAACGCCCACCTACCTGGGCGCGCTCCAGGCGTTCGCGCCGATGGAGCCCGAAGTCGTGAGCGTCGCCAGCGATGAGCAGGGCGTGCTGGTGGACGACTTGGCCGATCACGCAGCCGCAATGCTCGGAGCGGGAGCCGTCGCGGCCGCCCGGTTCCTCTACGTGCTGCCCAATTTCCAGAACCCCACCGGCCGCACGATGACCGAGCGGCGCCGGGCCGCCCTGTCGCGCCGCGCGGCCGAACTCGGGCTGCCGTTGGTCGAAGACAACCCGTACGGCGATCTGTGGTTCGACGCGCCGCCGCCGCTGCCCCTGGCCGCGCGCAATCCGGACGGCTGCATCTATCTCGGCTCTTTCTCCAAGCTGTTGGCGCCCGGCCTGCGCCTGGGCTTCCTGGTCGCGCCGAAACCGGTCTACCCCAAACTGTTGCAGGCCAAGCAGGCAGCCGACCTGCACAGCCCCGGCTTCAACCAGCGCATGGTCGCGGAGGTGATGAAGGACGGATTCCTCGATCGGCACGTGCCCACCATCCGCGCGCTTTACAAGTCGCAACGCGACGCGATGCTGGCGGCGCTGAAACGGGAGATGATCGGCCTGGACGTGCAATGGAACAAGCCCGATGGCGGAATGTTCCTGTGGGCGCGCTTGCCGCAGGGCATGAATGCGATCGAGTTGTTGCCGCGGGCGGTGGACAAGGGCGTCGCCTTCGTGCCGGGTGCGGCGTTTTATGCCGGCCAGCCGGATCCGCGCTGCCTGCGCTTGTCGTTCGTGACGGCAAGCGCGCAGCAGATAGATGAGGGAATCGCGGCGCTGGCAGCGGCGATCCGCGGCGAGGGGTGATGCGATGCTGAAGATCTGGGGACGGCTGTCTTCCATCAATGTGCGCAAGGTGGCGCTGGCGGCGCGCTGGCTCGAAATTCCGTTCGAGCGCACCGACGCGGGCCTGCAATTCGGCATCGTCAAGACGCCCGAGTACCTGGCCAAGAACCCGAATGGCCTGGTGCCGCTGATGGAAGATGGCGACTTCCAGCTGTGGGAATCCAACGTCATCGTGCGCTACCTGTGCGCAATGCATTCGTCCGGACGGCTCTATCCGGCCGACTTGAGGACCCGCTTCGACGCGGAACGCTGGATGGACTGGCAGCAGACGACGCTCGGCCCGGCCGGCCGCGATGCCTTCTGGCAGCTCGTGCGAACGGCGCCGGACCAGCGCAACACCAGTCTCATCGGGAAATCGGTGGCGGCTACCGAGCCCTTGATGGCGCTGCTGGACCGGCACCTCCAGACCCGCGCTTTCATGGCTGGCGAAGCATTCACCATGGCCGACATCCCGATCGCCTGCGAAGTGCATCGCTGGCACGGCTTGCCGCTGCAACGGCCGGCGCGGCCGCAACTGGAGCGCTGGTATGCGGGCGTGCTGGCCCATCCGGCCTCGCGCGGTGTGCTCGATCTCCCCCTGTCGTGAGGGCCCCATGCACCAACGTGATTTCAAGCAAGTCGACGTCTTCAGCGGCACGCCGTATCGCGGCAACCCGCTCGCGGTGATACTGGATGGCACTGGCCTATCCGACGAGCAGATGGCGCACTTCGCGCGCTGGACCAACTTGTCGGAAACGACTTTCCTGCTGCCGCCGCAAGCCGACACTGCCGACTACCGCGTGCGCATCTTTACGCCCGGGGGCGAGCTGAATTTCGCGGGCCATCCGACGCTGGGCAGCTGCCACGCCTGGCTGGAAGCGGGCGGCAAGCCGCGCGATGGCGAGTTCATCGTGCAAGACTGCAAGGTAGGGCTGGTCAAGCTGCGGCGGGACGGATCTCGCCTGGCTTTCGAGGCGCCGCCGCTCAAGCGCGGCGCTCCCAGTCCCGCCGCCCTGGCGCAGGTCGCGGCTGCGCTGGGCCTGAAGGCCAGCCAGATCATCACGGCGCAAAGCCTGGACAACGGCGTAGCCTGGTTCGCACTGCTTCTGGACAGCCCGGAGACCGTGCTGGCGCTGACGCCGAATCACCTGCAACTGAAACAGCTGGGACACAAGGTCGGCGTTGCCGCAGCCTATTCCGGGAGCCCGGCCGGTCCAAATCTCGAGGTCAGGGCCTTCGCTGCAGCCAGCGGCATCCTCGAGGACCCGGTCACCGGCAGCCTGAACGCCAGCCTGGCGCAATGGCTGATCGCCGACGGCCACATGCCGGCGCGCTATATCGCCGCGCAGGGCGCATGCCTGGACCGGGCCGGTCGCGTACATATCGAGCGCGACGCGGACGGCCGGGTCTGGGTTGGCGGCGAGTCGGTCACCTGTATCGCCGGGAGCGTCGCGCTGTGACCTTGAGTTCGTTCGTCGACCATGTGGTGATCGCGGCGGACACGCTGGAGCACGGCGTCCAGTGGTGCGAGGCGGCACTGGGTGTTACGCCGGAACGCGGCGGCGAGCATGCGCTGATGGGAACGCACAACCGCCTGCTGCGCATCGCGACCGCCCAATACCCGAGAACCTACCTGGAGATCATTGCTGTCAACGCGGCCGCTCGCCAACCGGCCCGGCGGCGCTGGTTCGACCTGGACGACCCGGCCCTGCGGCACGAGGTTCGCCGCCAGCCGCGGCTGGTCCACTTCGTCGCCAGCACTCCCGATGCCGCGGCGGCCTTGAAAGCGCTGGCCCGTCTGGGCCTCGAGCGCGGCCCGCTGGTCGAAGCCGAACGCGCCACGCCCGCCGGGCTGCTGCGCTGGCAGATCAGTGTGCGCCCCGACGGGCAGCGGCTGTTCTACGGCGGGCTGCCGACGCTGATCCAGTGGGGAGAAGTACATCCGGTCGACAGCCTGCCGGCGTCCGGACTTGCCCTGGAGTCGCTGCACGTGCGCCATCCGCGCGCGGCCGACCTGCGCGCGGCGCACAACGCCATCGGCCTGCAGGGCGTCACGCTCGACGAAGGCGCGCCTAACCTGATGGTGACCCTCGCGACGCCCAAAGGGGTCGTCACCCTCGAATCGGCAGGCACCTGATGCCAGGCGATGCGTGATGATTTTCGAACCCGATGAGGTGCGGTCGGCGCGGCAGACGGTCTACGCCGCGATGCCGCCGACGCCGCAGTACGCCTGGCCCATGTTGCGCCAGCGGCTGGGCGTGACAGTCTGGGTCAAGCATGAGAACCACACGCCGGCCGGCGCCTTCAAGGTGCGCGGCGGTCTGACGTATTTTGCGGCGCTTGCAGCAGCCGGCGGCGGTGCCAACGGAGTGATCAGCGCCACCCGCGGCAATCACGGCCAGTCGGTGGGGATCGGCGCGCGCAAGTACGGCCTCGCCGCCACCATCGTCGTGCCGCACGGCAACTCGATCGAGAAGAACGCCGCCATGCGCGCCCTCGGTGCGACGCTGATCGAGCACGGCGACGACTTCCAGGCGGCGCGCGAACATGCCATCCGGCTGGCGGACGAACGCGGCTTGCACATGGTGCCCTCGTTCCACCGCGATCTGGTCAAGGGTGTGATGAGCTGCTGGCTGGAATTTTTCGAAAGCTTCCCGCGCGGGCAGGAACCCGACGCCGTGTTCGTGCCGATCGGCCAGGGCTCCGGGTTCTGCGCCGCGGCCGCGGCCCGCCGCCACACCGGCGCGCGCTCGGCGCTGGTGGGCGTCGTGTCGGCGCACGCGACCACCTACCTCGACTCGTTCCGCGCCCGGCGGGTGGTCGAAGCGCCGGTGGCGACCGAACTGGCCGACGGGATGGCCTGCCGGATTGCCGACGAAGAGGCGCTGGAGGTGCTGCTGCGCGAAGCGGCGGACGTGGTGCCGGTCACGGACAGCGAAGTGGCGCTTGCCATGCGCGCGCTGTTCGCCGATACCCACAACGTCGCCGAGGGCGCTGGGGCGGCCGCCCTGGCCGCCGTCATGCAGCAACGCGATCGCTGGCAAGGCCGCACTGTCGGGGTGGCGCTGAGCGGCGGCAACGTGGATAGCGCGGTGTTCGCGCGGGTGTTGGCAACTTCGTAACGCCAAGCTGGTGCGCCGCCGTGGATCCCGGATCAGGTCCGGGATGACAACCAGCCAATCGTCGCACCGGTGACTTGCGGGCCGATGCGCCGCGGCCAGAATGTCGCGAATGGGAACCCTCTATCTGGTGCGGCACGGCCAGGCTTCCTTCGGTGCCGACGACTACGACCAGCTCAGCGACCTCGGTCACAAGCAGAGCCTGCGCCTGGGCGAATACTTCGCGCAGAAGCAGATTCATTTCGACGGCCTGATCGCGGGCACGCTGCGGCGCCAGAAACAGACGCTCGAAGGCATCCTGCAAGGCATGAACCGGGCCGGCGAGCATCTGGCGTGGGACGGCCTGAACGAATACGACAGCCAGGCGGTGATCGCCAGCATCTACCCGCACAAGCTGGAAAAGCCCACCTCGCCTGAGATGTACCGGCATCACTTCAGGCTGCTGCGCGACGGGCTGGCGCAATGGATGGCGGGAGTCGTCAGTCCCAAGGGCATGCCCAGCTACGTGGACTTCGTCGCGGGCGTGGCCGGTGCGCTGGACCATGTGCGCGCCAACCACTACGGCAAAAACGTGCTGATCGTCACCAGCGGCGGTCCGATTGCCACCGCGGTCGGCTATGTGCTGGGCGCCAGTCCCGAAGCCACCATCGACCTGAACATGCGTATCCGCAACAGCTCGATCACCGAATTCGCCTTCACTCCCAAGCGCCACATGCTGGTGTGCTTCAACGCGATCCCCCATCTGGATCACGCCGACTATGCGCAGTGGGTGACTTACTCCTAACCCTTGCTATCGATTTTGCAGCGCACCGGCCGGTGCCGCGACGCCCGGCGATAGGTGGCTTGCTAAACTGGCGGCGATGAAGCCGACCGACGCTGCCGCGCCCGATGACTGGTGGGTGATCTGCCTGTGCGCCGAATGGTGCGGCGTTTGCCGCGAATGGCGCGAGCAGTTCGGGCGGCTCGCCGCCGCCCACCCGGATCTGCACTTCGCCTGGGTCGACGTCGAGGACGAGGCACAGGCGATGGGCGACGTGGACATCGAGACTTTTCCGACGATGCTGGTGGCACAGGGCCGGGCTCCGCGTTTCTTCGGCCCGATCCAGCCGTCGGCGGCGCAGCTCTCGCGGCTGCTGGCCAGCCTGATGGATGCGACCGCGGCGGCCAAGGAGCCGGCCGAAGCGGCGGCGCTCCTGAAGCGTCTTTCCCCGGCTGTCTTATCCCGCTAGCAACCACTCGTAACTGAGCAAGGCATCGTCCTACACTGCTCTGCTTCTCTTCCTGACGAGCGAACGCGCCGCATGAACGCTCAATCGGGGGTAGGCCGGATCGACGCCGGTCGTGTCACTACTTACCCATCGTTTTTTCTTCAGGAGTATCCGTTATGGCATCGAACAATCAGGGCACCCCGGGCAACCCAGGCGGCAAGCAAGGCAGCTCCAATCGCGGCTTCGCTTCGATGGATCCGCAGCGCCAGCGCGAAATCGCCAGTGAGGGAGGCCGCGCCGCCCATGAAAAGGGAACGGCTCACGAGTTCACGTCGGAAGAAGCGCGCGAAGCCGGTCGCAAGGGCGGTCAAGCCCGCAGCGAAAGCAACCGGGCCGGCGGTTCGCGCAGCGGCGGCAGCGGCACCAGCCGCTAGGAGCGCACTCTTCGACTTACCACTCGCCGACGAGCCGCACGCGCTGATCGAGATCGGCGGGCAGTTCTTGCGGACGCACCGGCGCAGGCTCTGCGCGGGGCTGTAGCGGTGCTGCCAGCAAACGGCGAATCAGATCGGCAGCCGCGACGTTGCGTTGCGGCTGTTTGGTTTGCATGACGGCTGGTAATCGCATGGCGGCTCCTTTCTTAGTTCCCAGTGTAGGAACTGCCGTGCTTTTCCAATGTGACGTTGCTCACATTTTCGAACAGATTTAATTGCTCAGTCGGTTCGATACAACAACGCCGGCGCCACTCCCGGCCTGGCGCGTACTCGTCACTCGTCTCAGCGCGGCTGGCGCCTGGCCTTGCCCTTGGCGGAGCCGCCGCTGGCGGGCCCGCTGGCCTGCGACTGGCCCGAGCGGTCCGGCTGGGACGGCGACGAGATATCGCCCAGCGACATCGCCACTTCTTTCTCGTCGTCCGGGTCCTTGTCCGCGATATCTCCCAATGTGACGATGCCCACCAGGCGCTGCTGGCTGTCCACCACCGGCAGCCGGCGGATCTGGGTGTCGGCCATTTCGCCCAGGACCTCGTCCACGTCCTGGTCCTCCGTCGCGCAGCGCACGTTGGTGCTCATGACGTCCGCCAGTTTGGTGGTCTTGGCGTCGCACTCCTGCGCCACGCCACGCACGACGATGTCGCGATCGGTCACCACGCCCACCAGCTTGCCGCCATCGCAAACGGGAATCACGCCGACATTGAGTTCGTCCATGGCCTGGGCCGCCTTGGACACGGTATCCGAAGGAGACATGGTCCGCACGCCGCGGGTCATCACGTCAGCAACTCTCGTCATCTCACGCTCCTTGATAAGAACGCCGGGAAAGGCCGGCACGTCCCCAATCTAGCGCCTGGCCGGTCACGCGCTGTCGGCTCCCTCGCAAGCTGGCGTAGGACGACTCTGATGCAGCCGCGGCACCGCGCGCGTGGGCAGCGCCCTCCGTTGCCGCTAGAGGGAAGGTTGATCGACCAGAGTCGACAGGGGCAGGCGGGACAGCTCCTGCAGCAGCAAGGCCAGCTGCAGCCCTGCCGCGTCCAGCACTGCGCGGCCCTTGTCCGCCGTCGCTGCCGCGGCATTGCCGGCCGCCCCGGCGGCGTTGTAGTCCTGCATCTGCCAGCCCAGCTTGGCGCTGCTACCGTTGCCCAGGATCGGATAAGCCGCGGCGCGCTGCTGCGACGACGACTTGAAATCGCGTGCCTGCTCCATCACCACATCTCGCGGGCGCAGCGCCAGCATCATCGAGGTTTCGATCTCGCCGGCGTGCACGCCGAAGCGATGTTCTTCGGCACTGAACAGGCCGGTGACCGCGTCACCCAGCGGCAGGTTCCACCAGCTGCAGCTGTAGACGATCAGGTCGTAGTGCGTGCGCAGCTCCCGTGCAACGATGTCCATCAGGCTGACCTGGCCGCCGTGCGAGTTGAGCAGCAGCAGTTTCTTCAGGCCCGTCAGCGCCACGCATTCGCCCAGCGCGATCCATATCGCTGCGACCGTTCCCGAGGACAAAGTCAGGGTGCCCGGAAAGCGCGAGTGCTCCGGGCTGTAGCCCACTTGCTGCGTCGGCAGAAAGAGCACCGGCAGGCCGGCCGGCAGATGCGGCAGGCAGGCATCGATGACGCCGTCCACCAGGCTGTGATCGACCGACAGTGGCAGGTGGGGCCCGTGCTGTTCCGTCGCACCCAGCGGCAGCACGGCCACGGCGGTGTCGGCGTCAAGTTGCGCGAAGTCACGCGTGGTCAGGTCGGCCCAGAAGCGGGATTTGGTTGCCATGGGCGCATCTTAAAGCGCGCGAACGGCCGTCCGCACGATATGCGCTGCGTCGACGCCGAAGAAGTCCCGCAGCGCCGCCCGGGTGTCGCTGCGCCCGAAGCCGTCGGTGCCCAGCGTCAGGTAACGCCGCCCGGCCGGCACGAAAGCGCGGATGCTTTCCGGCACGGCGCGCACGTAGTCGCTGGCCGCAATGATCGGACCGGCGCTGGAGGCGAGTTGGCGAGCAACGAAGGGGACTTCGACAGGCGCAGCCGCCCCGGCATCGAGCACCCGCTGCTCGCAAGCCCGGCCCTCGCGCGTCAGTTCACTCCAGCTCGTCACGCTGAACACCTCGCTCGCAATCCCTTCAGACGCAAGCTGCTGCGCGGCCTTGATCACCTCGGTCAGGATCGCACCCGAGCCCATCAGCGTCACCCGCTTTTGACCCTCGCCATACGAAGCAAACCGGTAGCAACCCTTGATGACACCTTCCGACGCCCCCGCCGGCAAATCAGGCTGCGCGTAGTTCTCGTTCATCAGCGTGACGTAGTAGAACCAGTCCTGCTGCTCCACCAGCATCTCCTGCATG
>DATNBX010000265.1:0-8334 GCA_035571795.1 Ramlibacter sp. | reverse complement strand
CACGTTCCCTCCGGGTTGCGGCCAAAAAGGCCAATTGCGTTGTTGCGGCGGCTGGCCGCACGTCGAGTGCGGCTGCACCGCCGCGCCTAGCACTTGACCTTTTTGACTCGCAACGCATCTGTCAAGAACAGTGTTCACAGGCCCTACCCCAGAACGAAATTGATGGGAACGTTGAACCACATGGCTTCGGCCACGCCGCCGCGTTTGCCGGGCACGTAGCGCCAGCGCTGCACCGTGGCCAGGGCCGCCTGGTCCAGGCGCTCATAGCCACTGGACTGGCGCAGTTCGACCTGGTGCGCCGTGCCGTCCGGGCCAATGAGGACGCGAACCACGACCTTGCCCTGTTCGCCCAGCCGTTTGCTGAGGGGTGGGTAAGCGGGCTTGGGGTTTTGCAGGTAGTCGGCGTCGCTGGAAGGCAGGTCGACCTTGGGAGGCGCGGGCGGAGCCACAGGGGCAGCTGCCTCCGCCACCGGCGCAGCGATGGGGGGCAGGGGCGCCGGCGCTGCCGTGGTGCCGGTGGGGGCATTGGGCCCAGGAGTGGGGTCGGCTATGGCTACCGGGACCGGCGCCGCAGGCAGGGCCGGCGCGGTCTTGCGCACCTCGCGCTGCCGGACGGGCTCGGGCAGCCTGGGGGGCGGGGGCGGCACCGATGGCGTGACGAGTTCGCTGAAAACCTGCACCGGCACGATGATTTCCACCGCGCGGCGCAGCAGGCCGGTTTGCAGCGCCCACAAGGCGCCGACGTGGAACAGCATCACAGTGCCCACGATGAAGGTGTTGCGGCGGGAGGCTGGGGCTGGTTCAGTCATGATGTTTCAGTGTGTAAGCATCTATCGTGCCCGGCTGCTACGGCGCCGTCGCGCTGACCGGCACCGCGACCTCCAGCTTATTGTCAACTCCGTTGACGTCCTTGAAGGTGAGCGTCAGAGGAATGACGGTGCCCTTGGACAGTGGCGCCTTCAAGTCCATCAGCATCACGTGGTAGCCACCGGGCTTGAGTTCCACCGGCTTGCCCGCAGGCAGGTCCAGCACCGGGATTGCCCGCATCTTCATCACATTGCCGTCCATTTTCATTTCATGCACTTCGGTCACGCCCGCGGCAGGGGACGAGGCGCCGACGAGTTTTGCGCCGTCCCGCGCCGTGAGCTTCATGAAGGCGCCGGTGCCCATTTGGCCCTGCACGCTGGCGCGGGCCCAGGCCCCTTCGACCTTGACCGCAGGAGCGGCCGTCTGGCCCATGGCGGTTGTGGCCAGCACCGCGGGCAGCAGGAAACAGGCGAGAGTCTTGAGGGTTTGCATGATGTTCTGCCTTTCAGATCTTCAAGGGAGTCAATGGTTGTGTTCAGCGTTGGCCGCCGGAAGGATTTCCAGCAACGCCGCCGGGGCCTTCAGGTCAGACAGCTTCTGGCCGGGTTTGGGAATCTCCACCCAGTCGGCGCGCCCTTCCTCGCAGGCCTGATGCACTGGCCAGTAGATGGGACCGGTTTGGCCCGGGGCCTGGGCGACCAGCACAAATTCGTCGTAGTGCGCACTGGCCAGCATGTCGTCCTTCGTCCTGGCCGTCCAGGTGACGCGCACCACGTCTTCGGTAGCGGTGCGGCCATGGCTGGTGTAGGGCTGGGCCAGCTTTTCGCGCAGCACCTCCAGCGTCCAGCCCGCCTTGGGCATGGGCCGCGCGCCGCGCACGCCGGCCGGAATGTCGACGGCGATTTGCCGGGTGGGCGAACTGCCGCAGCCATGGCCGATCTTGAAAGTGGCCCTGTAGCTGCTGCCGGCTGGCGCCACCTGGAATTGCAGTGTGGGGTGGGCGCCTGCCGTGCCCGCAAGGGCCGCGGCCACGGCGCAGGCCGCGAGTTTTCGGATCTTCTGTGTATGCATGATGGGCTTCCTCACAGGTCCACCTTCAGTTCGGCGACGTAGCTGCGCTGCGGGTAGGGGTGGAAATTCCAGAACTTGTAGTTGTTGACGTTGTCGATGCCGACGGCCGCGGCCACGTTCTTGTTGACCTGGTAGCGCGCGCGCAGGTCCACGGTGAAGTACTTGCTGACGCCCTGGTAGGTGAAGCCGTTCACATCGCTGTTGTCCAGCGTGCGGAACTGCTTGCCGCTATAGCGCGCGCCGACGCTGGTAGTCCACTTCGGGTCCCACCGGTAGCTGGCCAGCGCCGTGGCACGCCACTTCGGGATGTTGGGCTGCTGCTTGCCGATAGTGTCCCCGGGGACGGTCACGAATCCGGCGTTTTCCTTGATGACGGAGTCGGCGTAGGTGATGCTGCCACCCAGGTCGAGCCCCGTCGTCAGGATGTCGAAGCCGTTGTAGGCCAGCTCCAGGCCGTTGGTCTGGATGCGGCCGACGTTCTGCACGCGGCTGATGTTGCGATTGGCGACGGGATCGAAGGTGGTCTGGGTAAAAAGCGCGTCGCGGGTGCTCTCGGTGAAGAAGGTCAGCCGCGCCACGCCGTTGGCCACCTCTTTCTCGGCGCTGAATTCGGCGGTCCAGGATTTTTCCGGCTTGAGATTGGGGTCGTTGATGAATTGCGAATTGGTCGTGGAGGTGGCACCGTACAGCTCGGCCACCGTGGGCATGCGCACGGCGCGGCCGACCGATGCCTTGAGCACCGTGTCCGGCGCCCATTGATACGACAGCGCCGCTTTGGGCGAGAAGAACGACTCGCGGCGCTCCGGCCACAGCGTATTGACGGGCGGCGCCGCTGTCGGGATCTGCGTGATGCCGTTGCTGGCGGTCCACCATTCGGCGCGGCCGCCCAGCACCGTCTTCCACTTCGGCGCGAAGGCCCAGGCATCTTGCGCGTACAGGCTTTGCAGCCGGGTCTTGCCGCCGACGTTGCTGGCCACGCTGCCGGCCGGTCCGGCGATCCAGTCCGCGACGTTGGACGTGAGGTACTGGAGCTTGTAGCTGTCCTGCTGGAAGCCGAAGTCGGCGATGTGCGCGCCCTGCATGCCCTGGGGCCGCCAGATGCCCTTGAGCGCCAGCGTGTTCCAGCCGGTGCCGCTGCCGTCGGCCAGCGTGCCGGCGCCGCCGTTGGCCGCCGCGGGCAACACGGTGCCGATTCCGTTCTGGCGCTTTTCGTCCTTGTTGTAGTCATACAGGCTGGCGGCCACCTCCCAGTCGAAGGTGCCCAGCGTGTGGCTCTTGACCGACACGCCGTGCATGAAGTGCGTGAGGCTTTCGTTGGTCAGCGCAAAGTCGGCCCCCGTGACGGCGGCGAACGAGCGGCCGTCGATGTTGACGACGCCGCTGAAGACCGGCTGCCCGGCGGCGTTGCGCAGGTAGGAGTCAGGCCGCCCCTCGGAGGTGTTTTGCCAGACGCCCAGGGTGTAGGCGGCGCGCAGCGTGGGCGTGATGTCATAGGCCACCTTGGCCTTGATGTGGTCCTGTTTGGTGTGGAATTCGGTGCCCGAGCCCAGGATGTAGATCGGCGTATTGGTGTTGTTCTTGTCCAGCACCGCGCTGGTGACCAGCGTGCCGGCCGTGCCCGGCGTGCCTGAACTCACGACGCGCGTGGCGAACGTCAGCGGCTGCCCGTGGCTGTCGGTGTGGTTGAAGTTGAGCCACCAGGCCCAGTCGCCCGCCTTGTTGCCCACCGAGGCGCTAGTCTGCCAGGCGTGGAAGGTGGCGTTGGTGTTGTACAGCTCGAACGGCTGCGACACGACGCTCACTTTGCCGTGCGCCTCGAACTGCGTGGGCATGCGGGTTACATAGTCCACCACCGCGCCGACCGAGTTGCCGGGATACGCCGCGGAAAACGGCCCATACATCACGTCCACCCGGTCGATCTCCTCGGGGGTGACCAGCCCCCAGCGCGGCGGGAAGGACAGCCCGCCGACGCCATTGCCCAGGTAATTGGACAGCAGGATGCCGTCGGCATACACGGCCGAGCGGGCGCTGTTGCCGGTGCCCGAGGCCCGGCTCGAAAGGATGGCGTGGTTGTAATCGCCGATATAGCGCTTGCGCACCAGCAGGCTCGGGAAGTACTTGAGCGCGTCTTCGCTGTCGGTGGCGTTGACTGTCTGCTCGATCTGCTCGCGCGTCACGCCCTCCATGGTGGTGGGAATCTGCGTGGGCAGCGAGGTCGGCTGGCCACCGGTGACGGTGACGACACCCATGAATTTGCTGGGCGCATCCTGTGCGGCAGCGACAAAGGGGAAGGCCAAGGCGAGTGCCAGGGCCATGCGGTTCTTGCGCATGGGGAAAACTCCGGAATCTGACGATTGGGGGATGCAGGGGCCCGAACTGTTCGCGCCTGCAGCTCTACTGTATCAACTGCGTCAGATGGTCGAAGGAGGTCCGCGCGCCGGCGGCGGCGCCGCCCCAAAGGCCGCAACGTACTCGGCTAGCCAAGGCGTCGGCGCAGCGGCCGGCACCTGGTGTGGAACTGCAATGCCCGTCACCGGTGGCGGGGCGCCGGCCGTGACGCACAGTGGGCAGTCGCCCACGTGGTGATGGCCTGCGGCGGGCTCGCCGCCATCGTCTTGGGCGACCACCATCTGGTTGCCGTGCGACACGGAGCAAATCAGCTCCAGCGCCAGCGGATGGATCGCAGCCGACGCCGCTGCCGCGCCGATGGATAGCGCGAGCCATGCCAGGGCGAACCAGACGAGGCGGTGGGCGCGGCGCAGCCGTTCCATGGAATGACCGCTTACCCGGCCTCGTCCGTGCCGCGCGGTGCGCGAGGTGTTCCGGCGTGGCCCGCCGTCGGCGACAAGGGCCCACCATTGTTGGGGAATTCCCCCAACCGCAGCCCTTGATGCGCTGCAACCATTTCCTCGCGATGGACGATCGATTCGGCCACGAATACCCCTTTGTTGTTTTCTGGGCGCCAGCATCGCTCCCTTTGTCACTCGGGAGGCCACTGGCTGCTGATCCGATTTCAAATCAGCACGTTGCGTGCCAACTATGCTCGACGGCAAGAATGCCATTGGCGACGCGCGGGCGGCGCCGGGCCGCTGCGCGAAAGCAGCACGGCCTACCCGGGTGAGCGATCTATAGTAGATTCGCACCGTATTCGTGGGTGGTTCTATCCGTTGAATGTCAAAGGCCGGTGATGTCCCAGCGATGTCATTGGCTGCAACTGACCGGGGGTTAGAAACTATGGAAACGATTGCTCGGCTTTTTCGTTTTCTCCTCGTGGTGGCGGCCCTGCTCTGCGCACAGACGGCCAACGCGACGTTCCACCTGATCATCATCACGGAGATATATTCGAACGCGAGCGGCAACGTGCAATACGTCGTCCTGACCGCGACGAGCGGATTCCAGCAGTTCGTGACCGGCCACACGATCACGGCCACATCACCGGGCGGGGATTCGCACATCTTCACGTTTCCCAATGACTTGCCGGACGACACCACGAACCGGGCCTTCGTGATCGGCACCGAAGGGTTCGCCAGCCTGGGAATCGTGGCACCCGACTACGTGGTGCCGAATGGTTTCCTGTTTCCGTCGGGCGGCACCCTCAACTACGCCGGCGTCGATATCGTGGTGCACGGCGCGCTGCCAACCGACGGCATCCACGCGATCGACCGCAATGGCACCATCGTTGCCACAGCGCCGATCAATTTCGTCGGCGCCACCGGCGCGATCGTGGACTGCATGTTCAACTGGGGGGAGCGGAACTTTCCGCAATACTTTGCCCCCGCCGGTGCGGTATCGGCGAAGTTCCCTCCCTACTATTTCCGCTTCTATCCGGGCACGCAAAGCTATCTTGCGACCTCGTCGGCTGACGACAACATCTGGGTGAGCAGCCCTGTGCTCACAGGAGATGTGGCCCAGCCAATTGCGCCGATCGCAGCTTTCCTGGCACCCTCGGGGTGTTCGCCGTGAATCCGGATGAAACAGCATAGGCGTCGCGTCACCCGCGCCCTGGCCTTGGCGCTGGCGCTGGCCTGCGCGGCCCTCGATGCGCAAGCGCTGTTCACCATCAACGAGCCCTGGGTCAGGGTCGCGGCCGATGGCCGCTCGGCCGAGGCTTACATGCGTCTCACCAGCACCGAGGGCGCGAAACTGGTATCGGCGGCATCCTTCGCTGCCGATCGGGTGGTGATTCGAGCGCCTGGGCCTGGCAGGGGCACGGTGACGGAGCTGGTGTTGCCTGCCAGCCAACGCGTGGAACTGGCGCCGGGTAAGTACCGCATCCAGCTCGATGGGCTGACGCGCAAGGTCGGCCTCGGAGCACGCATTCCGCTGAGCCTGACGATTCGCCATGACGACGGCCGCCTGCAGGAGATCGCGGTCGACGCCGAGGTGCGGTTGCGCTCGCCCACCGACGACGAGAGCCATCCGCATCAACCGGCTGGGCACACGCATTGAAAACCCTCAATCCGCCGGCACGTGCGTGTGGGGCATATCGGAGCTGTGCTTGTGGAACGAAGGGGGCGTCCTGCCGAGCACACCCACGATGGCAACGATGATGGCGCCCAGGGCCAGTTCCAGGATCACGTTGCGCCACAGATGATCGAGCGCGGATTGCCTGCGCTGCGGCTCGTCGAGCTGCAAACGGGGCGCGAGCCGCAGCCGGTTGACGGCGGCAATTGCGATGATGGCCAGGAACAGCGCCAGCTTCACGGCAACGAGCTGCCCGTAACCGGTATCGGCCAGCGCAGCCACACTCCTGACCAGCAACCAGGCGTTGATCGCGCCGCTGACCAGAAGTGTGGCGACCGCAAACAGCCCCAGCCTGGAGAACGCTGCGGTTGCTCGCGCTGCAGCCGCGCTCCAGGCTTGCGTTCGCGCAGTGCGGGCCCGGCTGAGCACGAAGAAGAGCGGCACCAGCGCCCCGAGCCAGAGACCCGCTCCCAGCAGGTGCAGTGCGTCTGCCGTCAGATGAAGAGGCCGCAGCGGCCTTTCGGTGCCGACCGCGTGTCCGGCCCAAGCCAGGCTTGCGAGAAGCGCCGCGGCGATCAATGCAGCAGCCAGGCCAAGGGGCGGGCCGTCGCCGCCGCGCCGCCGCCAGGCCAATTCCAGCCCCAGCAGCACCATCAACGAGAAGCGCAGCAGCCAAACATGCCCGAACGTCGTCCGGGCGAGGACGGTGCCCAGGACGTCGATGCGCAGTGCCTGCCCCAGCGAGCTGCCGCTCATGCTCGCGGCCACGAGCGCCAGCCAGAGCAACCATGACAACAGCGCGATCGCGCCGCTCCACAGGACGCAGGACCGCAGCCAGCTCCCGGTTTCGCCGTCAACGCTCGCGGCCCACTCGCGCTCGCGCGAGCCCCGGACGACGAAAAATTGAAACGCGAATGCACCGGCGACCAGGATGGTCGCAGCGACATGGATCGCGCGGACAAGGACCGTCAGGTCCATCGCGAACAGGATGGGCGCAGGCTGCTACTTGCCGACGTGGAAGACAAAATCTCCCTCCGTAACGTGGGAGTCGGTGGACACCACGCGCCACACCACGGTGTAGTCGCCCGTGCCGAGCGTGCCGAGCGAGACGCGCAGCAGGTCGCGACGTGCGGGGTCCACCTGCGCATCGCTCTTGTCCACGCGCCGGCCGCCGGAGTCGATGACCTTGACGGTACTGAACGCGGGCTCGATTTCCTGCGTGAACCACAGCTTGAGCTGCGCCGGCGCCGCCTGCACGGTAGCGCCGACCCGCGGTTCGGCACGATCGAGAAAGGCATGGGCTTGCGCGTGCGCCGCCACGAGAGTCGCCAGC
Organism: Ramlibacter sp.; assembly: GCA_035571795.1. GTDB lineage: Bacteria > Pseudomonadota > Gammaproteobacteria > Burkholderiales > Burkholderiaceae_C > Ramlibacter. The sequence goes on along the minus strand of DATNBX010000265.1, from coordinate 659 downwards.
ACCAGAGCGAACGCACGCGGCCAGTTCATCACCGGCTCGCGAAGATCGGCCGGCCGATACCTTGCGGGAAGATGTCGTCCAGGAAGAAGTGCAGCTGGGCCTGGATGCCGACTCCGTGCCCGCTGCGGTTGTTGATTGGAATGACCGCTTCCACGCCGACCTGGACCAGGCGGCCGGCCCAGATCACACCGGGATTCACGGTTCCGGTCATGCGTCGATCGTCGACGCGGTCGAGCGGCTTTTGCAGGGAAAATTCCACCAGGGGAATCAGCCGGTTGAACGGCGCGGCCAGGCCGACGTCCTTCACGAACGACTGCAGGTATGGCAGGCTGTACTCGATCGCAAAGCCCAGCTGCAGGACATTGGGATGCTGCTCGACGCTGGTGACCGTGATACCGGTGTCGGGGTCCACCGACGTCGTCGTCGTGCTGGTGCGGCGGGGAATCGCCACGCCCAGCGATCCGGTCAGGGCGAGCGGCCTGAGCATGGCCATGCTGCCGGGCAGGTCGCCCAAACCCTTGCCGAAGAACAGGGCCGGCGTGAACGTGCTGAAGGAGTCCGCGCCGACCGATTTGCTGCCCGTGCCGCCCACCTCCCACCCAAGCCCAGCTGAAAGCAGTGTCTCGCTCGCCTCATTCTTGTAGAACTGGTACTTCAAC
>DATNBX010000264.1:0-27805 GCA_035571795.1 Ramlibacter sp. | reverse complement strand
GTGAAGGGTGTCGGCAACGCGCTGGTGGGCGGCAGCTGGAAGATCAAGGACAACAAGCAATCGACCGGCATCGAGCTCAAGATCGAGGGCGCAATCACGCTGCCCCTGCCCGGCCTGATGAAGATGGTGGTCGCGCCGGTGGTCGAAGGCGAATTCGAAAAACTGGTGGACAAATACATCGCCAACCTGATCAAGCGATTCGGCGGCGAGGCCTGAAGCTGCGGCAACGCCGCTTCAGGGTAGGAGCCTGCGCGGCAGAGAAACGGGTCTGCGTTGGGTCTGCAAGGGGGCGCAGGCTAGGCGCGGGCGCGGGTCAAGCCTGGACGGCTTGACCCGTGACCGTAACAACGCATGCGCCCCTTGCAGGCCCAACCCTACGGGCCGGGGCTTGCAATCGCGCCATGCGTTGTTACAGCCTCCTAGTGTGGATCGACCACACGGCCTCGGCTGCGCCTGGCCTGGCGCGATTGCAAGCCCCGGCGCAGGCCCGTTTCTCTGCCGCGCAGGCTCCCTAAGCCAACACCTTGACCAGCCAGCGGCCGAGATCCTCGATCTCTTCCATGCACACCGAGTGCCCCATCGGATAGTCGTGCCACTGGACTTCGTAGCCGAGTGCCTTCAGCGCGTCGCGTGAGGCTTGGCCGCGGCCCACGTCCACCACCTCGTCCTGCCGGCCGTGTCCCATGAAGATCGGCGTCAGAGCATTGGCATCGCTGCGCTCGGCCGCGGTGGTCGTCGCCAGCGGCAGATAGCCGGACATACCCGCGATTGCGGCAAGCCGCTGCCTGTGCCGCACGCCCGTCATCAGCGCGAGGGCGCAGCCTTGCGAGAAGCCGCCCAGCACTATGCGATCCGCGGGCATCCCGCGCTTCTTTTCGCGCGCCAGCAACTCCTCGATCTCGGCCATCGATTTGCGCAGCCCCGTCTCATCCTCCCTCGAGCCGGCGCCGAATCCCAGGATGTCGTACCAGGCCCGCATGCGAAAGCCGTTATTGATCGTGACGGGCATGACCGGGGCGTGCGGAAACACGAACCGCACGGAGCCGATCGCTTTCAAGTCGAGTTCCTGGGCGATGGGCACGAAGTCGTTGCCGTCCGCCCCTAGGCCGTGCAATATGACGATGGTCGCGACGGGTTGCGGCCCGGTTTCGGTTTCGATGATTTCAAGCGCGGCCATATGAATTTCTCCAGCGAACGGCGAGCATACAGGCTCGGGCCGCCACAATGGTCCAGACCGGGCGGTCCGGCTGCGGCGCGGGACAAATTCCTACACGACGGCAGCGCATCCGCCCCGACACTGGTATAGAGGAACGAAAGGAGCCCCTCGCAATGCAAGTCCAAGTAAACACGAGCAATGGCATCGAGAACAAGGAGACACTGGAGCGCTGGGCCGATCAGTACCTGAACGAGATGCTGGCGCGCTTCCGCCAGGAAATCACCCGGATCGAGGTACAGCTCAGCGACGAAAACGGCGTCAAGGGGGCCGCCGACAAACGCTGCATGATGGAGGCGCGGCTCAACGGGCATGAGCCGCTGGCGGTAAAGCATCATGCGGAGTCCCAGGATCTGGCCTTTCGCGGTGCCACCCAGAAGCTGATCAACCTGTTGGAGCACACCCTGGGCAAGCTCGACCGCCACGAGCACAGGGCCCGCGAAACCCTGCGAAAAGACGTTCCAACGAGTACCGAATAGCCGGCTTGACCGGCAGGAATCGCACGGTCGTGCTATTCCTGCCGGTCAACGTTAATTGGCCGACATTTGAGCGGCGTCATGTTTCTTAATCTAATTTAGAACTATTCTCATTCCCGCCAGCCTTGTCGGGCTGATGTGCGGGAGTGAGATGACAGCCGTTCTTCTGAGCAGTTTGCCTACCGGGGCGCAGGCCACGGTGTCGGAAGTGTTGCCGGCGCGTGATGCGCACGATAGCGAACTGGCGTTGCGCCTGATCGAAATCGGATTCTTGCCGGGCGAGCAAGTGCGCGTGATCGCCCGTGGCCAGCCGGGCGACGAGCCCATCGCGGTACGGCTGGGCCACACGACGTTTGCCTTGCGGCGCTTCGAGGCCGCCCTGGTCTCCGTGGACAAGGCGTAAGCCATGCACGCCATGACACTCGATCTCAACGTGGCCCTGCTGGGCAACCCGAATTGCGGCAAGACGGCGCTTTTCAACCTGCTGACCGGCAGCCGCCAGAAAGTGGCCAACTACGCGGGCGTAACCGTCGAGCGCAAGGAAGGGCTGCTTCGCACCGCGTCCGGGCGGCGGGTGCGGGTGCTCGACCTGCCGGGCGCTTACAGCCTCAACCCGCTGAGCATCGACGAGGCGATCACGCGCGACGTGGTCACCGGCGCACGCCGCGACGTGAGCGCGCCCGAGCTGCTGGTCTGCGTCACCGACGCCACCAATCTCAAGCTCAACCTGCGCCTCGTGCTGGAGGCGCGCAAGCTCGGCCTGCCGATCGTCGTCGCCCTGAACATGAGCGACGTTGCGCATCGGCGCGGCATCCAGATCGACCGCGAAGCGCTGCAGCGTGAGCTCGGCGTGCCCGTGGTCGAAACCGTCGGCGTTCGCCACGAAGGCGCCAAGGCGCTGGCTGCCTTGCTGGACTCGCACGTGGCCACGGGCCGGCCTGGGCCGGTGCAATGGAAAGCATCCGACGTGCAGGACGTGCTGGAGACGCAAAAGGAAGTGCGCCGCATCCTGAAGGTGGTGGTGCGCGAACCGTTGGTGGATACGCGCCTCGACGATGTCATCGATCGCGTGGTGCTGCATCCGTTGTGGGGCTTGCCGATCCTGGCCGCGCTGCTGTTCTTCATGTTCCAGGCCGTCTTCAGCTGGGCCCAGTGGCCGATGGAAGCCGTGAAGTCGGGGATGGAGGGCCTGGGTGCGCTGCTGCAATCGGCGCTGCCCGAAGGGGTCTTGCGCAGCCTCCTGGTGGACGGCGTGATCGCCGGCGCAGGCAGTGTGCTGGTGTTCCTGCCGCAGATCCTGATCCTGTTCCTCTTCATCCTCGCACTCGAAGACTCCGGCTATCTGCCCCGCGCGGCGTTCCTGCTCGATCGGGTGATGGGCTCGGTCGGCCTGTCGGGCCGCTCGTTCATTCCGCTGCTATCGAGCTTCGCCTGCGCCATTCCCGGCGTGATGGCCACCCGCACCATCAGCAACTGGCGCGACCGACTGGTCACGATCATGATCGCCCCGCTTATGACCTGTTCGGCGCGGCTACCGGTCTACGCTCTGCTGATCGGCGCCTTCATTCCCCAGCGGCAGGTGGCAGGCTGGTTCAACCTGCAGGGCCTGGTGCTGTTCGCCCTGTACTTCGCCGGCATCGTTTCCGCGATGGGGGTAGCCTGGGGCTTCAAACGGCTGCGGCGCAACACGCGGCAGGCGCCGCTGTTGATGGAGCTGCCAAGCTACCGGTTGCCGAGCCCGCGCGGCCTGGCACAGGGCCTGTGGGAGCGCGCCCACATCTTCATCAAGCGGGTGGGCACCATCATCCTGGCGCTGATGATCGTGCTGTGGTTCATTTCCACTTTCCCGGCGCCGCCGGCCGGCGCCACGGGAGCCGCCATCCAGCACAGCCTGGCCGGCATGCTGGGCCAGGCACTCGAGCCGCTGTTCCGGCCGATCGGCTTCAACTGGCAAATCTGCATCGCTCTGATACCCGGCCTGGCGGCGCGAGAAGTGGCGGTGGGTGCGCTGGGCACCGTGTACGCGCTCTCGGCCGCCGGCGACAAGGTAGCCGAGCAACTGTCGCCGATGCTGGGCGCGAGCTGGTCGCTGGCGACCGCGTTGTCGCTGCTGGCCTGGTACGTGTTCGCCCCGCAATGCATCTCGACCCTGGCGGCGGTGAAGCGCGAGACTAATTCGTGGCGCTATCCGCTGCTCATGGCCGGGTACCTGTTCGCGCTGGCCTATGTCGCGTCATTCGTCACTTACCGCACCGCACTGGCTTTGGCGCTCTGACATGGTCGAACACATCATCGTCGCACTGGTCGTCCTTGCCGCCGCGCTCTACAGTGCCTGGATGTTGATGCCGGCCGGTACTCGGCGCCGCGCTGCCAGCGGTTTGGCTTCACTGGCCCGTGGCTGTGGCCTGGGCGAGCAGCAGAGCCAACGGCTGCGAGCGACGTTGTCCACTCAGGCCAGCTGCGGCCAATGCGCCGGCTGCAAGGGCTGCGCCAAGCCCGCGCTCGAAAGTACAAATCTCGCCGGGCCTGCATCGGACGAGCGCGACAAGGTGCAGCCGCGCGACCGGTAGCGCCGACGGCTTAGCGCTCAATAGCGCACTGGGGTGCTGTAGCGCGGGTCGCCGTGCCAGGCCCAGTACGTTTCGATCAGCTGACGCGTCAAAGGGCCGGGCAGGCCTGCGCCAACGGGCTTTCCATCGACCCTCCTCACCGGCAACACGCCACCGCCCGAACTGCTGAGGAAAGCTTCTTGCGCGCCACGAAGCTCATCCGCTGACAGCGCGCGCAGCTCAACCGGAACACCCTGCGACCGCGCGATCTCGATGACGGTGCGGCGGGTAATGCCCTCGAGCACACCTTCCCTGGGCGTCACCAGGACGCCGCGGCTGAAGGCGAAGATATTGAAGCCGGGTCCTTCCACCACGTTGCCGTCGGCATCGGTCAGCAGCACAGTGTCGCCCCCTGCGTCCAGCGCGCCGAGCAGTCCCATCGTGAGATCGTTCCAGTGGTAATTTTTCGCCGTCGGATCGACGCTGTGCGGTGGAATGCGCTGCACCATGCTCACGACAACGTCCAGGCCTTGGCGGCGCTGCTCTTCATTGGCAATCCACACGTACGGAACCGCGAAGGCGTAGAACTGATTGCGCGCCTGGCGCGGATCGCGCGATCCCCAGGGCGGCTGGCCCCGCGTCGCGATCATCTCGACATAGGAACGGCGCAGACCCGACAGGCTGACGCAACGCTCGAGGACAGCGGTGATCTCTTCGCGGGTCTTGCCCGGATCCAGCCTGAAACTGCGGCAACTCGCGAAGAAGCGCTCCAGGTGCGCGTCCAGCCGGAAGAAAGCGCCCTCCCACACCGTGACGACGTCGTAGGTCGCGTCGGATCGCAGGAAGCCCCAGTCCGTGATGGGCACGCAGGCCTGCCCGATCGGCACATATTCGCCGCGCACGTAGGCGGCACCGCTGGAAAAGTCCGGCGATTGTTGTTGCTGCATCAACGGATTGTCGCGCGGCACACCGGGCCTGAAGCGGCCCTGCCGTTTTTTGTACTTTTTTGTGACCGGCCGTCGGGCAGCGCGGTGGCTGACTCGAACAAACAGCACACAATCGGCGCGCACGCGCGTATATTGGCTCGGCGCCATGGAGGGTGTTGCCGCCGGCGCTTGTTCACCTCAACTATCCCAAGGAGCCTGAAGATGACATCAACGATGAAGAAAATGACATGCCGTGCTCTGGTCGTTTCCCTGCTGGCGCTTTCATTCCAGACCGCCAATGCCGGCCTGATCGGCGCCGATCAGGCGCTCGCCGCAGGCGCCGCGCAGACCGAACGTGGTTTGGTGATGAGCGTGCTCAATCGCGCCGAGACCGCGGCACAGCTCCAGGCCCAGGGCGTGGACCCGACAATGGCACGCCAGCGCGTAGCTGCCATGACTGACCAGGAAGTGCATGCGCTGGCCCAGGACATGCAAACCGCACCGGCCGGCGGCATTGATGGCGCCGGCTGGCTCGCGATCGTCGTGGTTGCCGCATTGGTCTGGTATTTCGCTTTCCGCAAGTGACCGGCGGATCCGCCGCATGAGGGGGCCGGGCCGCCTGGCCCGCTTCGGCGCGGGCGTTTGCTGCGCCGTTCTGCTGGCATGGCTGGCAGGGTGCGCGCAACTCGTGCCGCAGACCATGAGCCTGCGCACGCAGTGGCCCGAAGGAGTGCCCCAGACCGTGGAATGGACGGCGGTGCCGTTCTTTCCACAGGACGAGTATCAATGCGGCCCGGCCGCATTGGCGACGGTGCTGTCGCACGGCGGCGTTTCCGTCACGCCCGAGGCCCTGGTGGAACAGGTGTACCTGCCGTCGCGCCAGGGCAGCCTCCAGATCGAGATGCTGGCTACGCCGCGGCGCTATGGCCGCGTTTCATATCAGCTCGCTCCACGCTACACCGACTTGCTGCGTGAGGTCGCCGCAGGCAATCCGGTCGTGGTGCTGCAGGACGTCGGGCCGCTGTTCACGCAATGGCACTACGCGGTGGTCAACGGCTTCGACTACCCCTCAGGCACCGTCTACCTGCGTTCGGGCAAGCTGCCACGCGAGAAGATGCCGTTCACTTATTTCGAGCGCATCTGGATCAAGGGCGGCCATTGGGCCATGGTGGCCATGCCGCCCGATCGCATACCCGTCACCGCCACCGAGGAAGGATGGATGGCCGCCGTGCTCGCGATGGCGCGAGTGGACCAGGGCAATGCGGCCACGCAAGCCTATGCCGCCGCGCTCAAGCGCTGGCCCGACAATCTGGCGGCGGCGATCGGGCTGGCCAACCAGTACCACGCCCGCGGCGCCCTGGCCGATGCCGTTGCCGTGCTGCGCGAGGCCCGGCAACGGCACCCGCAGTCGGTGATCGTCCTGAACAACCTGGCGCAGACCCTGTCCGACCAGGGACGCCATGCCGAGGCGCTGGCGCAAATCGACAAGGCCGCCGATCCGAAAAGTCCGTTCGCGTCGGACGTGCGCGCGACGCGCCAGCTGATCCTGCAGCGCCTGGGGCAGCAAAAGGCCGGCAACCGATAGCCGTTGCCGGGGACGCGCAGGTGATCGGCAAGCGCTCACGGCTCTCTCTCTCTGCTAGCCTTCGCCCATGGAATTGCACGATCTTCAGGCAGGTATCCAGGTGCGCTCAGCCGCCAGCGTGGTGATGCTGCGGGATGGGCCGTGCGGCCTGGAGGTGTTCCTGATCAAGCGCCACGGGCTTTCCGAAGTGCTGGGGGGAGCGCACGTATTTCCGGGCGGCAAGGTCGACGTGAGCGACATGCGGCTCGATATGCAAGCCTGCCTGGACGCGCCGGCCGCGCTGCTGCATGCAGCGCTCAACGAGCCGCAGCTCGATGAGCTGTCCGCCGCCGCACTGTACGTGGCGGCGCTGCGCGAGGTGTTCGAGGAAACCGGGGTGCTGTATGCGCGCGGCGCGGGTGCACCGGAAGCGGTATCGGCGGGGCAGTTGCTGCGCGAGGGCCTGGCCTTCGGCGACTTGCTGGCGCGCATGTCCCTGCGGCTCGAAGCCAGCCGGCTGCAACCCTGGTCGCGCTGGATCACGCCGCTGATCGGCGGGGTCAGCCGCAAGCGCTTCGACACGCGATTTTTTCTGGCCTCGGTGCCGGCGGGCCAGATGCCGCGCCATGACAACCACGAGGCGACCGACAGCATGTGGCTATCGCCGCGCGCGGCACTGCAGCAATACTGGGACGGCCGGATGCAGCTCGCCCCACCCCAGATCCTCGGCCTGGCGCACTTGGCGCGGCACCCCGATGTGTCGGCTGCGTTGGCGCAGGCGCGCCTGCGCCCGCCTCCGCTGGTCGAGCCCGAGCCCTTCGAGCACGATGGAATGCGCAGCGTCTGCTATCCGGGGGACGAGCGGCACTCGATGCGCGAGCGCGCGCTTCCGGCACCCACCCGCTTGCATTTCCGCAACGGCCGCTACGAGCCGGCCGGCGGGTTCGACGCTTTCTTTGCCGAGCCCGGGTAGGAGCCTGCGCTCCGGTTGCCGGAAACTGCCTACACGCAGTCGAGCTGACCGCTTGCTTGCGCACGGCGCCGCGCGGTCCCACACTGTGGCGTGCCGGCCGGGCTCCGCGCTACAAAGACAGGTATCAGGCTTTCCACGCTGGCGTGAAACGCACGAACATTGTCCAGTGGGCCCGGCTGCATCGCCGCCAGCAGCGGGCGGCGACTGCGGGTGCCACGGCCTCGCACCCGCCGTCCCCTGGAGCAAGAGGCTGCGGCGTCCGACGGCCCGCAGCGTCTTCGGACTACATTGCGCACCGGCGCCGCCGGCGTACTCTGGCTCGTCAGCACCGGGAACGCCAGATGAACTCGCTCTTCATTCGCTTTTTCGTGGTACTTGTCATCGCATTGGGTCCGACGGCCGCGCCCAGGGCCGCCGCCGCGCCGCTTTCCGATGCCGACGCCCAGAAAGTGCAGGCCGTGATCTCGGCCCAGTTGGAGGCTTTCGCCGCGGACGATGCGGATCGCGCCTTCGACACCGCCACGCCCAAGGTGCGCCAGGCGATCGGCAGCTCGGGCCGATTCCTCGCGATGGTGCGCGGCGCCTATCCGATGGTCTACCGGCCCGAATCGATCACGTTCCACAAGGCGGAGGTGGACGACGGCACCGTGCTGCAGCTGGTGGAAATCAAGGACAGGGAGTCGAAGTCGTGGCTGGCGCTATTCGCACTGGAGCAGCAGCCCGATGCCACGTGGCGCATCAGCGGCTGCATCGTGGCCGAGAACCACTGGCGTTCGGCATGAGCGCGCCGCCATCGAAAAAAAACCGGGCGCCGCCCGGTTTTTTTATCGTGTGACAGCCTGAACTCAGTTGCGGTCCGTACGCATTCCTTTGGTCTTGTCCGAAGCCACATTGGTATCGGTCTTGGTGGTATCGGTGGTAGTAGTGGTGGTCGTCGACGAGCCGCCGCTCGCGCCCATCGTGCTGCTGCTGCCAGGCGTGCTGCCGCTGCTCGCGGCGCTGGAATCGGTGCTCGAGCTGCCCGATGGGGTGCTCGGCGTGCTGGAGCTGCTGCCAGCAGCCGTGCTTGGGCTGGTGCTGCTGGTGCCGGCGGCAGGGCTCTTGTTTGTGCTGCTTTCGCCAGTCGCCGCGGGTGGTGTCTGGGCGCCGGCCGCCGGGTCCTTCGAGCTACTGGGTGGTGTGCTTTGAGCAAAAGCGGCTAAGGCAACGGCAGCCAAACCGGCGAGCACGCCTTTGAACGGGGTCGATACAGTCATTTCGGAGACTCCTTGAATTTGTGGGTGAATCGCCGGCCGAATCGCCAGCTATTTCAAGGCTATAAGCGCTGCGAAATCGGCGCGTCAGCTCGGACCATGAATCGCTGTAAGACGAAGCCTGCCCTGGACACAGACGAACACAGACTGAAACCGGACCGGTGACTGAGCAGGCGATCTGATCAGAGCGAGTTGAAGGTCTCGCGCACGGATACTTCTTCCGGCAGCACATAGATCACTGCACGCCTGCGACCCAACAGCGGCTGAACCACGTCGGTATAGAAGGCTACCGGAACGACGACACATCCCAGCGACACGCGGTGATCAGCCGCCTTGCCCGATGCCAGGCGCGCCTCGCGGTCCTGGCGTGCCGCGCCGGGGCGAAGGCGATGCAATGCAAGAGCCAGGCGATAGTCGATCCACACCACGTGCTCTCCGTCGAGATTGGTTCCCGGCTCGGAGACAAACCGGCCTGATGGCGTCGTGCGTTCCGCCACCGGAACGATGCCCTGCTGGGTATGTTCGCCAACGTCCGGCGCGGATCGGTCGCCCACGGTCTGACCGAGCAGCGCGGCCGAGGCACCGGCCAGGCGCCCACGCGATTCGAACACATAGATACGTGCGTCCTTCTTGTCGACGATGACGAATGGCCGGCCACGATGGTCACCCGACTGCAGCACCCACTGCGCCATATAGCGCGCATCCGCCGACGGCCGCTGCGCCCCGAAGTCAACGATCGCGTCCCGGGCAGCAAAGGCCTGCCCCAACCCCATCAGCGCCCACAATGCGGCCGCACCCAACACCCGTCCCGCCGGAACCATCCAAATCCCCCGTCATGCGCGCCTCTGAGCGCGGCCGCCGGGCACCGGCCCGGCTCAGCGGGGGCAATGCTATCAAGCGCGGTTACGGTGGCACAAGGTTTGTAACGGTAACAGACACGCCGTGGGGTTTTTTACGCCCACGCCGAATCACCGCTGTGCCACGCTCAGGATGGCTGGACGTCGTAGGAACCGAACTCCTGTTGCGGTGTGCGCGTTTCGGGCAGCACGTAAATGATGGCCCCGCCATTGCGGACGGTGGGTGCTGCCACGGTTTCGTAGAAGTCGCGCGGCAAGTTGATGCAGCCGTATGAAATGCGGTTGTCTTCGACGCTCGGCGTGGCAAGGCGCTCGAGCCGCCGCTCGGCGGGCTTGGTAGTGAGCACGCGATGCATCGACACTGCGGCGTCGTAGTCGACCCAGACGACATCTTCGCCGCGCATGTTCATTCCCATTTCGGCGACGAAGCGCCCGGCCGGCGTCGTGCGTTCCTGCGGCAGCACCTGCGCGATCGGCTTGTCGCCGATTCCAGGCACTGTGTCGTCGCCGATCGCCGATCCCAGGAGCACGGGCGAGGTAGCCTGCAGCCGCCCGGCCGGGTCGAACACGTAAATTCTCGCGTCCTTCTTGTCCACGATGATGAAGGACTTGTCCTGGTGGTCGCGCGCGTACACCGTCCAATTGGCGACGTGGCGCACGTCCGGGGTAGGCACTACCTGGCCGAATTCGGCCAGCCGCGCCGGCCGATACTCGGGTTCGGATTGGATGCGGGCCGGCTCAGCCGGTGGCCTGCGGTAATTGCTGCCTGGGGGCGGCAACAGCAGCGCGAGCACCGCCGTGCCGAGTACCAGCCCCTTCTGGACCGAATCGAGCAATTCGGACCTGGGATGCGTGGACGCCTGCGACGGTTTCATGTCTGGCCGGCCCTGCTGCACTCAAACGGCAAACCCCATCTGAGCCGCCAGCCGGCTTCGATGGGGCACAGTTGCGCCTAGTTCCGGTCGGCTTGCGCCGCGCGGGCTTGTGTGGTGTCGGAACTGGTCGTGCTGGAGCTGGTGCTCGTGTCGCTGCTGTTGGACGCAGACGAGGAGCTGGGTGAAGTGCTGGGAGACGCGCTGGGAGACGCGCTGGGAGACGCGCCGGCGCCCATGCTCTGGGTGCTGCTGCCGCCAGTGCTTGGGGTATTGCTGGCACCGCTGGCGCCCTGCGTGCCACTGCTACCGCCGCTGCCGGCGCTCGGGGCGCTGCTGGATTGGGTGCCGGTGCTGCCGGCGCTTCCGCCGCTGCTGCTGCCGTAACCCTGGGCAACTGCCAGGCTCACGCCGCCGGCCAACGCCGCCGCCGCAGCCAGGATGGTCAAGCTTTTCTTCGTTGTGTTCATATCGGTACTCCTTGATATGGAATGCCCTCAGCGGCAGGTGACACCGCCGCAGGGAAGGTAGGAAGGAAAACGGCCGGCGATCGCCGGCTGTCTTTCACCTTAGGAGGCGGGTCCCGCGCTGGAAGTGGGGCTTTGGCGGCAGCGCTTGTAGGACCCGCGCTGTCACCATTTGCGTCTCGCGCGGCTCAGGATGAGGTTGGGCAAGACTGCGGGATTTCTTGTCGCCACTGCTCGATCTGCAACGAGGGGTAGGCAGATTCGCAACCCAGTGCGAGGTCATCCTCGACGCGCAGCCAGCGCGGCGGCGCGCCCGTTGCCGGCATGGCCGCGCCCGGCTGGCTATAGGAATGAGGCTGCTGGGACGACTCGGCCATGAAACGCTCCGTTCGGTTCTCGTAGAGCCTATCTTTACCGCTGAGCCTGCGCTTGGGTATCCGCCGATCTCGCCTCATCGCGTAGGAGCTCGCCTACGCCTGGGCCGGCGCAGCTACAGCCACCAGCCGCCACAGCGAGGTCACCTCTTTCGCGCGCGCCGCATGCAATGGGTCTTGCGTGTCGGCGGTTTTCGGGTGCCTCGGCCGCACATCGCTGCGCGCCAGCACCCGCAGGCCGGCCGCGCCAATCAGTGCCATCAGCTCCTCGCGGCTGCGCAGACCCAGGTGCTCGGCCAGGTCCGACAGGATGAGCCAGCCTTCGCCGCCCGGGGCCAAGTGAGCCGCAAGGCCCGCCAGGAAGCCGCGCAGCATCCGGCTGTCCTCGTCGTAGATCGCCCGCTCCAGGGGCGAACTCGGCCGCGCCGGCAGCCAGGGTGGATTGCACACGACCAGCGGCGCGGCGCCGGGCGGAAAGAGGTCGGCCTGCAGCACTTCCACCCGGTCCTGCAGGCCCAGCCGCGCCAGGTTTTCGCGGGCACAGGTCAGCGCGCGCGGGTCCTGGTCGGTTGCCACGACCCGCTGCACGCCCCGGTTCGCCAGCATCGCCCCGATCACGCCGGTGCCGGTGCCGATGTCGAAGGCCAGATCTTTCGAAGGCAGCGGCACTTTGCTCACCAGCTCCAGGTATTCGCCCCGCACCGGCGAGAACACGCCATAGTGCGGATGAATTCGATTCGCGGGAGGCGCGCCGAGCGCTGGAATCTCCACACCTTTCTTGCGCCACTCGTGCGCGCCGACCAGGCCCAGCAGTTCGCGCAGCGACGCCACCGAACGCTGTCCGTCGGCCGGCCCCCACGCCTCGAGGCAGGCCTGACGCAGGTCAGGCGCGCGCGGCAGCGCGATACGGTAGTCGCCTTCCAGTGCGATCAGCAGGCGGCCCAGCGTGCGGGATCGCTGGCCCTGAGCTTGCCGATGCAGGTGGAACGCCTCGGTGGCCGATGCGGGCAGCGCGGGCGGCTTACGCGGCTTGCGGTCGGCGCGCCGGCCAATCGCCTGCAGCAGTTGCCGCGCGTTTTGAAAGTCGCTGCGCCACAGCAGTGCCGTGCCTTCGCTGGCGAGCCGGTAAGCAGCATCAGCAGTGAGCGTGTCGTCCACCGCCAGCACCCGCTTGGGTGGCGGTACACCCGCTTCCGAGCGCCAGCGCGCGGCGCGCGGCTCGCCGCCTTCGGTCCACTGCAGTTGCGGCGCACCGTTCACAAGCGCCTGCCCTGAGCGGTCCTGCGGCGCGCCACGCGCTGAACCAACTTGACCGCGCAAAGTACGACAGCGCCCGCGACCACACCTACCAGCGCGTCGAGCAGCAGCTGCAGCAGCATGCCGAATGCCGCACCCGCGCCCTGCGCGAAGTGCTCGAGCGCCTCGCGCAGCGGCGCGGCGCCGTGCACGAGGATGGCGCCGCCCACCAGGAACATCGCCGCCGTTCCCGCGACCGATAGCCCCTTCATCAGCCAGGGCGCGGCGCGCAGGATGGCCGCCCCGGCCGACCGCGCAGCCGCGTGGGCCTGGCCACCGAGGTACAGGCCAAAGTCATCGAGCTTGACGATCGCTGCGACCAGTCCGTAGACGCCAACCGTCATCACAAGCGCGATTGCGCCGAGCACCGCAACCTGGACCGCGAACGCGCTGTCGGCAACGGTGCCCAGCGTGATCACGACGATTTCGGCCGAGAGGATGAAATCGGTGCGGATGGCGCCCTTGATCTTGTCCTTCTCGACGACCCGCAGGTCGATCTCCGGGTTGAGCAGGGCTTGTTCCAGCTCCTGATGGTGCGCTTCATCGTAAGAGCGGCTGTGCAGGACTTTGTGTGCGAGCTTCTCGAAGCCCTCGTAGCACAGGAACGCTCCGCCTATCATGAGCAGCGGCGTCACGGCCCACGGCGCGACCGCGCTGATGGCCAGCGCCGCGGGCACCAGGATCGCCTTGTTGACCAGCGATCCCTTGGCCACAGCCCACACGACCGGCAACTCGCGATCGGCCGAAACGCCGGTCACCTGCTGCGCGTTCAGTGCCAGGTCATCGCCGAGCACCCCGGCGGTTTTCTTCGCCGCCACCTTGGACAGCAGCGCCACGTCGTCGAGGATCGTGGCGATGTCGTCCAGCAGCGCGAGCAGGCTCGATGCCATGGCGCTCCCGATTCGGCGGACTTAGTCGAGCCCGCGCCGCAGCCGTATTTCCTCGACCTTGACACCGCCGACCACGGCCGTCTTCGCGGTGCCCGGTTCGCGCTTGAAGCCGGCGAGTTCGAAAAAACGCAAGGCCCGTTCGTTGCACAGCGGAATCCACAGCGTCACTTCGTTGCAGCCTTCCTCGGCGAGAGCCTCGCGGGTGGCATCCCACAGGGCCAGGCCGACGCCGCGGCCCCAGTGCGAGGGCAGCACGTAGAACGCCCAGATCTCGCCGGTGGTCGGCCTGGACTTCGGATCGCGCGATCGATCGAACCCGGCGAAGCCGATCACCCGTCCGGCTTCCAGTACCACCTGCACCAGCGGCTCGCCGAACTCGATCGCCTCGCGCCACAAGGCGCGGCGCTTGTCGAGCGGCAAGTTCTGGTGCGCCTCGGGCGCCACGCTTGCATAAGCCGCTTGGGAAGAACTGGCGTGGACGACGGCTACCTGTTCGGCATCGGCGGACACTGCAGGGCGAACCTGGTAGCTGGACATAGATCGATTTGGGTTCTCGGATTGCTGATTATGATTGGCCATGACCGACAGCGGCCTGGCGCCCCTGCCTTCCGACGATGCGCCTTCGCGGCGCTTTACGGTCCGCTTCGAACCCGGCGGTCCTGGTTTCGTCGCCGACTCGAACCGGCCACTGCTCGCGGCGGCGGAGCTGGCTGGCCTGCGCCCACCCAGTGCCTGCCGCGGCGGCACCTGCCGCACCTGCATGTGCCGCTTGCTCAGCGGACAGGTGCGCTATCGCATTCAATGGCCCGGCTTGTCGGCCGAAGAAAAGGCGGAAGGCTGGATCCTGCCGTGCATCGCGCATGCGCAATCGGACCTCGTGCTGAGCCGGCCGCGCAACTTCGTGCTTCCCGGCGAGTGAACCCGGGACCCGTCAATCGTTGCCGGTCGTGAACGGACTGCGACGCACATACTTGTGCTCACCATCCGGGATGGGCCTGGCCTTGGGGTCGGGCTCGTGTTCGACGGCGTTCGATCCGTCTTTCTCATCCGCAGGGTCGGGCGCTTGCGGCTTGCCCTCCTCGGGTTTCGGAGCGGTCGGCTGGGTGGTCATGAGCTTTCTCCAGTGTGTTGCTGCTTGCACTGTAGGCGGGCCGTTGCGGCGGGGTTGTAGGACTGCCGCGCGGCGTGGCGGTTCCGGTGGCATAGTCGGCACATCATGAAGCGCCTGCTCTGCCTGCTTTTCGCGATGGCCGCAGCGTCCGCGCTAGCCCGTCCGGCCTTCGAGGACACCATGGCTCAGCGCACGCTCGCCTGCACGCCATGTCACGGCAAGGAAGGCCGCGCCGGACCCGACGGCTATTACCCGCGCATCGCGGGCAAGCCGGCCGGCTATCTGTACAACCAGCTGCTGAACTTCCGCGACGGCCGCCGGCACTACGGGCTGATGGCGCGCCTGCTCGACCCGCTGTCGGATGCCTACCTGCTGGAAATCGCGGAACACTTCGCCTCGCTCGAGCTGCCCTACTCCGCCCCGCGCGCGCCGACGGTTCCCGCCGCCGTCCTGGAGCGCGGCCAGCTTCTGGCTCGCGAAGGCGACCCGGAGAAGCGCATGCCGTCCTGTGCGCATTGCCACGGGCCGGCGCTGACTGGCGTCAAGCCAAATACGCCGGGCCTGCTCGGGGTTTCCCGCGACTACCTGAATTCGCAGCTGGGCGCCTTCAGGACCGGGCAGCGCCGCGCCCATGCGCCCGATTGCATGGCGCAGATCGCGCGGCAACTGACGCCTGAGGATCTCAACGCGGTCGCCAACTGGCTGGCGGCGCAGCCGCTGCCTTCGCCCGCCACGCCGGTGGAGTCGCTTCCCCGGCCGCCGACCATCGCTTGCGGCAGCGCATTGCTGCCGGCCGGAAGGCAGCAGCCATGAGACGGCTCATCGGCGCGATCCTGGTCATGGCGCTGGCGCTGCTGGCACTGGTGCTGTTCCTCAATTTGCGGGGCGAGGACAAGATCCACGACGCGCCCCCGCTCACGCCGCCGGCTGGCGAAACCGTGGCGCGGGGAGCCTACCTGGCGCGCGCGGGCAATTGCACAGGCTGCCATACCGAGCGTGGCGGTGCACCTTTTGCCGGGGGCCGGGCGATCGATACCCCATTCGGCACGGTCTACGCCAGCAACCTGACGCCGCACGCCACCGGGCTGCGCGACTGGTCGGCCGATCATTTCTGGCGCGCCTTGCACAATGGCCGCGCGCGCGATGGGCGCCTGCTGTACCCGGCCTTTCCGTATCCGAATTACACGATCGTCACCCGCGCCGACTCCGACGCGATCTACGCCTACCTGCGCAGCCTGCCCGCGGTCGATCGGCCCAACACCCCGCATCGCTTGCGCTGGCCCTATAGCACGCAAGCCGCATTGGCCTTGTGGCGCGCGCTCTTTTTCACGCCGGGCCGGCATGAAGACAACCCCGCGCAATCGGCCGAATGGAATCGCGGCGCCTACCTGGCCGCGGGCCTGGGCCATTGCGGCGCCTGCCATACGACCCGCAATGCGATGGGCGCGAGCAGCGACATGATGGACCTGTCCGGCGGCGTGATACCGATGCAGAACTGGTATGCGCCATCGCTGGCTTCGCCCGCCGAAGCGGGCGTGGCCGATTGGGACCTGACGCAAATCATGCGACTGCTGCAAACCGGAGTGGCGCCGCGCGGGGCGGTGCTGGGGCCGATGGCCGAGGTCGTGCTGCAAAGCACGCAATATCTTGCGCCGGCGGACCTGCGCGCGATGGCCGTGTTCCTCAAGAGCTTGCCGCAGGGCACGGCGCCGGCCAAGGGAGCGCAGCCGCCGGTCAAGATCAGCTCGGCGACGGCCGAACGCGGCGCGAAACTTTATCGCGACCATTGTGCGCAATGCCATGGCGACGAAGGCGAAGGCGTGGCGGGCGCTTACCCCGCTCTGGCGGGCAACCGCGCAGTGACCCTGCCAGTGACGGCCAATCTGGTTCAGGTGGTGCTCGGCGGCAGCTTTGCGCCGGCCACGGCCGGCAACCCGCGGCCCTTCGGCATGCCGCCCTACGCAACGGTGTTCAGCGATGCCGACGTAGCCGCCGTGATCAGCCATATCCGCACGTCCTGGGGCAACCAGGCGGGCGCTGTGAGCGAATTCGGTGTGAGCCATCAGCGCGGCGGCAGCGCCGGCTCCTAGCCCGAGGGCTGGGCACAATCGCGCCATGGGTCTGCGTCCCGTCAAGTTGCCTGCCCAGGTATCCGGCTCGCTCTGGCTGGGGTCGATGCCCGGCCGCTTCGAATCCTGGAGCGCTTTCGAGGCGCAGGCCCAGCGCACGCGGCTCGCCCTGGTCGTGTGCCTGACGCCGCGCAGCGAACTGGCGGAGCTGTCCCCCGCCTACCATGCGGCGGTCGTTCAGGGCACGGTGCCGTTCCGCTGGCTGAACCTGCCGATGCCCAATTTCGGCGTGCCCGAAGAGCCCGCGGCGTTCCGGCGCGAAGTGCAGCAGATCGCCGCCATGCTGCGAAACGGCGATGCCGTTTTGCTGCATTGCGCCGCCGGCATGGGCCGCACCGGCAGCACCGCCGCATGCGTGCTCAAGGCGCTGGGCTTGCCCACCGAAGAAGCACTGCAACGCGTGCGCGACGCGGGTTCGAACCCGCAGAACGCGCAGCAGTCCGGGCTGGTGGAGTGGTTCTAGCGCGAGGGGTTCCAGCGTGGCGTCACGCGCCGAACGGATTCGCGAAAACGAACATCATCGCTACGCCCACGCCGATCAGGAAATTGGCGTCGATCAGCCCTGCCAGCAGGAACATCTTGACCTGCAGCGGCTCCATCAGTTCAGGCTGGCGCACCGCGCCTTCGATGAAGCGCCCGCCCATCGTGCCGATGCCCAGGCACGCGCCGATCGCGCCCAGTCCGATGATCAAGCCGCACGCGATGGCAATCAGGCCGGTGTCGCTCATGAGAACCTCCGTTGTCGATGAACCCTTGCAACGATGATCAGGGCGCCACGTCATGGCGGCAATTACGCGCGAGGTAATGGGAAGCTCTGAGTGGCTGCATGCGCTGATCCTCGCGTCGCGGCAGGCGGTACCCGGCGAGGGCTCACGCTGTTGCGGTCGCCGCTTCGCGTCGACTTCGCTGCGCTGCTGCTCGGCCTGGGGTCGGCGTCGCGGAACTCACTACGGGCCCTAAGGCCCCTCCGTTCAAACAGCCGCGACGAGCTAGTTGACGAAGCGCGCTAAAGCGCGCCCGGCCCCAGACCGAGCATCACAGCCGCCCCAGAGATCGCCCCCGCCGGGCACCGCCTGCCGCGAGCCAACGCCGTGGGTGTGCGTGGCAAACGCAATTCCGTCTCTGCAAAGGCGGGGCCGGGCAGGCCGCGGCGCATCGATCACGCGAGGGTGCCTCGGGTTTGCCCGATTCTCGTGGCCGCGCGCGACAGCGCGCTCGTGAACTGACTCGTCGCGGCTGTTTGAACGGAGAGAGCTTCAAGCGAACGCAGTGAGTTCCGCGACGGGGCCACGAGAGCGGGCAAACTCGAGGGAGTCGGTGCGCAGCACCGACCGGCCTTGCGGATGCGCCGCGGCCTGCCCGGCCCCGCCTTTGCCGCGAGGTCTGTCTCTGAAACGCCGCGAGCTCCTGGCGCGCAGATGCCTAAAGCCGCGTGATGCGCTGCCCCGCCACAGCCTCCAACCGCGCCGGCGCAACCAGCTGCGGCGCGATCTCGGCCAGCGGCACGAGCACGAACGCCCGCGTGTTCATCCTTGGATGCGGCACTTGCAACTGCGCGCTGTCGATTCGCGCGCTACCGTAAAGCAGCAGGTCGAGGTCCAGCGTGCGCGGCGCGTTGCGATAGGGGCGCTCGCGCCCGGCCGCCTGCTCGAGCCGCTGCATTTGCGCAAGCAGGTCGGGCGCGGCCAGACGCGTGGAGATCTCGGCCACCGCGTTGACGTAATCCGGACCGCCCGCATCCACCGGAGCCGTGCGATAGAAAGAAGACCGCCGGATCACCTCGGTATCGGGCAGTTGCCCGATGCGCGCGATCGCGTCACGCACCGCCTGCGCCGCGTCACCCAGGTTGGCACCGAGTCCCACGTACGCAATGACGGCATCGCGCATCGCAAGCGCCTCGACCGGCCCTACTCTTGCGAATCAGCCGACTCGGCGGCCGGCCTGGCGCCGCCCTCGCCCGAAGGCTTGCGGCGACGGCGGCGGCGCTTCTTCGGCGCGCCCGAGGCGGCCGGCTCGTCTGCTTCGCCGGCCTGGCGTTGCGAGGCAGCCGGGGCCGTCGCGCCAGAGGCAACGTCCGCGGGCCGATCGGCCGGTCGTGGCGCGCGCACGCGGCGCTGGCCCTTGTGCTGCTCCTCGCGCAGCTGCGCCACCAGGTCTTCACGCACCGCGTCGCTGGCCTGGCTGAACTCCTGCCACCAGTCGGCCAGCACGACGTCGACCTCGCCGGTGTCGGAGCGCAGCCGCATGAAATCGAAGCCGGCGCGAAACCGCGGCTGCTCGACCAGGCTGAATGGCGTGTTGCCGCTGCGCTTCTCGAAGCGCGGCTGCATCATCCAGATCTCGCGCATGTCGGCGGCGAGCTTGCCGCGGCCGGAAACGTCGCCGATGCGCGAATTGAAGACATCGTCGATCGCGTCCTGCAGCGCCGGGAAAGGATGCTGCCTGGCTTCCAGCCGCTTGGCCCAGCCGTCGCGCACGTCCGACCAGAGCACGCAGGACAGCAGGAAGCTGGGTGCCACCGCCTTGCTTTCGGCGACACGCCGGTCGGTGTCCTGCAAGGCCGCCTTGACGAACGGCTCCCCGGCGCGTTCGACCACGACGTCCAGCAGGGGATAGATGCCGCGCGCCAGGCCCAAAATCCTGAGCTGCTCGATCGTGGCCAGCGAATGGCCGGTCTGCAGCAGCTTGAGCATCTCATCGAACAGCCGGCTTTGCGGCACGTCGGCCAGCAGCGCCTGGCATGGCACGAGCTGCGCGGCGGTCTTCGATTCGAGCGTGAAGCCCAGCGGGTTGAGCTTGGCCGCGAAGCGCACGGCGCGGATGATGCGCACCGGGTCCTCGCGGTAGCGGGCGAGCGGATCGCCGATCATGCGGATCGTGCGCTGCTTCGCATCCTTGATGCCGCCGTGGTAGTCCACCACGGTCTGCGTCTCCGGATCGTAGTACATCGCATTGATGGTGAAGTCGCGCCGGGTCGCGTCTTCCGCCTGCGGTCCCCAGACGTTGTCGCGCAGCACGCGGCCGGTCGAATCCACGGCGTGCTTCATGCCGGCCAATTCGCTCTTGCTGGTCTTCTCGTTCCCGGCGACCTGTTCGGCGGCGGCGTTGTCCATGTAGGCGCGGAAAGTGGAGACCTCGATCACCTCGTGCTCGCGCCCGCGGCCGTACACGACGTGAACGATGCGAAAGCGCCGTCCGATGATGAAGGCACGCCGGAACAGCCCCTTGACCTGCTCGGGCGTCGCATTGGTCGCGACATCGAAGTCCTTCGGGCGCAGGCCAACCAGCAGGTCGCGCACGGCGCCGCCGACGATGTAGGCCTCGAAGCCCGCTTCCTTGAGCGTATGCACGACGTTCAGGGCGCGATCGTCCACCAGCGTCGGATCGATCCCGTGCTCCTGGGGCCCGACTTCCTGGCGCTTGCCGAAGTTGGGCTTGCCGCTCTTGCCGCTGGGCTTGCCCAGCAGCTTGTCGATGAATCTCTTGATCATTGTCGGGTCTTGGGTTCGCTGTAATTCTCACGAGTGCGAACCGGAGAACAGGTCCAGTATGCGCCAGCCCCGTTCGGCCGCAATCGCGCGCAGGCGCACATCCGGGTTGGTGGCAACCGGGTGGTCGACTGCTTCCAGCAGCGCCAGGTCATTGGTCGAATCTGTGTAGAAGGTCGCCTCCACGTCGGCCCAGCCAAGCTGGCGCGCGGCCAGCCACTGAGCCACGCGTTTGACCTTGCCTTCGCGGGCGGACGGAATGCCCGCGACCTCGCCGGTGATCCAGCCGTCCGGGCCGCGCTCGAGCTCCACGGCAATCAGCTCTTCGATTCCGAAAGCGCGGGCGATGGGCCGGGTGACGAATTCGTTGGTCGCGGTGACGATGACCAGCTGTTCCCCGGCCGCGCGGTGCCGGCGCACCAGCTCCAGCGCTTCGGAGCGGATAGCCGGCCCGATCACCGTCTGCATGAAGCGCGTGTGCGCTGCCTCGGCCTCGACCGGCCCGCGCAGGCGTATGGCCTCCGTGGCGAAGCGCACATAGTCGCGGATGTCCAGTGTGCCGGCCTTGTAGTGCTCGAAGAACTCATCGTTCCGCTCCTTGAACAGCACCGGGTCGCACCAGCCGATGTCCTGCGTGAAGACACCCCAGGCGTAGTCGGAATCGATCGGCAACAGCGTGTGGTCGAGGTCGAACAGCGCCAGGCGCATCTTGGGCACGCTCACTCGTTCTCCAGCATGGATCTGATCAGCGGAATGGTAATGGCCCGCTTGGTCTGCAAGGCATAGCCATCGAGCTGCTCGAGCAACTGCATCAGGCTGCCCAGGTCGCGCGAAAAACGCGTCAGCATGTAGTCCATGACGTCGTCGCCCAGGAATACGCCCCGCGCGTCGGCCGCCTGCCGCAGCACGGCCCGGCGCTCCGGCTCGCTCAGCACCTGCAGCTGGAACACATGGCCCCAGCCGAGGCGTGTGCGCAGGTCTTCGCGCAATTTGAGGTCGGCTGGCGGCAACGCTCCGGCTGCCAGCACGCCGCGCTGCAGCGTCTGCGCATTGACGAACCAGCTGAAAGCCGCGTGCTGCTGCACGGCGGTGTAAAGGTGCACCTCGTCCAGCAGCACCACGGCCCAACGTTCGTCGAAAGGCGGCGGCTCCGGAAGGTTCGCGTCGAGCCAGCCGGCCGCCGCTCCCTGCTCGCGCAGCGTCTCGGCCACCGCCTTGAGCAAATGGGTCTTGCCGCTGCCGCTGGCGCCCCAGAGGTAGGTCGGCACGGGCGATCGGGTCGGGCTGCCAGCCCACAGCTGCAGGTGCTTGAGCGCGGCCTCGTTCGGCCCGGCGCAGAAACTCGCCAGCGTCGGGCCGCGGGCGAGGCCAATGTCAAGGGCGATCTGTTTCATTGCTGCCATCTTGCTAACTGATGTACAGCTTGCTGCCCATGTAGCCGGCCCGCAGCCGCCGGATCGCCACCAGCAGCACGGCGCTGGCGGGCAGGGCGACCAGGACGCCGACGAACCCGAACAATTGGCCGAACGCGAGCAGCGCGAAGATCACCGCCAGCGGATGCAGGCCGATGCGCTGGCCCACCAGGCGCGGCGTGAGGTAGAAGCCTTCGACCACCTGGCCGGTCCCGTAGACGGCAGCCACCATGACGAGCGCCTTGATCGAGGCGAACTGCAGGACGCCCGCAATGATCGCCAGCACCAGCCCGATCCCGAAGCCCACATAGGGCACGAACATCGCCAGGCCCGTGAAGAGGCCGATGGGCACGGCCAGGTCCAGGCCGAACAGCGCGAGCCCGGTGCTGTAGAAGACCGCCATCGTCAGCATCACCAGCAATTGCCCGCGCAGGTATTGGCCCAGCACCTGGTCGGCTTCGTCCGTGAACGAGTCGACGCCCGGGCGTGCCCGCGGTGGCACGAGCTCGAGCACCTTGAGCACGAGCCGCTTCCAGTCCAGCAGCAGGTAAAAAAGCGCCACCGGAATCAGGATCGCGTTACCCACCACGATCAGCGCCACCCCGCCTCCGACCTTGAGCGAGGAAAAAACCGAACCGACCGTGTCCTCGAAATTCGCGCTCAGGTATTTCACCAGCTGCCCTTTGAGGCTGGCGAGATCGAGCGGGATCCTGATACCCAGTTGGTCCAGCCAGGGCGCGATGGTCGCGTTGAGGTTGTCAAACAGGAACGGCAGCTGCTCGCGGATCAACGGGACTTCCTTGGCCATGATCGGGACCACCATCAGCAGCAGTCCCAGCAACACCAGGATGAGCAGCATCTCGACCACGGCCACCGCGATCACGCGCGGCACGCGGCCGCGGCCCAGGTCGTCCAGGCGATCGACCAGGGGCGTGAGCGCGTAAGCCAGCACGGCCGCGACGACGAACGGCGTGAGCACCCGTCCCAACAACCACAGCGCCAGCGCGACCAGGAACGCGATCAGCAGCCAGGTGGCGGCGTGTTTCTGAGTGGGCGTGAATTGCATCGAAGCTAAAATTAGGCAAATTCTATCGGGCCAAGCTTCGCGCGGCCCCGCAGCCCATCCCATGACCCAATCCCCGCTCTCGTATAAAGACGCCGGCGTTGACATCGACGCCGGCGACGCGCTGGTCGAGCGCATCAAACCGCTCGCCAGGAAGACCATGCGCGAGGGGGTGCTGGCGGGCATCGGCGGCTTCGGCGCACTGTTCGAAGTTCCCAAGCGCTACCAGGAGCCGGTGCTCGTCAGCGGCACCGACGGAGTGGGCACCAAACTGAAGCTGGCTTTCGAGTGGAACATGCACGACACGGTCGGCATCGACCTGGTGGCCATGAGCGTGAACGACGTGCTGGTGCAAGGCGCCGAGCCCCTGTTCTTCCTGGACTACTTTGCCTGCGGCAAACTCGACGTCGAAACCGCGGCAGCGGTGATCGGCGGCATCGCCAGGGGCTGCGAGCTCTCGGGTTGCGCGCTGATCGGCGGCGAAACCGCGGAGATGCCCGGCATGTATCCCGCAGGTGAATACGACCTGGCCGGATTTGCTGTCGGGGCAGTGGAAAAGTCCAGGATCCTGACCGGCGCCGGCGTGAAGGTGGGCGACGCGGTGCTGGGCCTGGCTTCCAGCGGCGTGCATTCCAACGGCTTTTCGCTAGTGCGCAAGTGCATCGAGCGAGCGGCCGGCCAGCTGCCCGCATCACTGGACGGCAAACCGTTCCGGCAAGCCATCATGGAGCCGACGCGCCTGTATGTGAAGAACGTGCTGGCCGCGCTGGCGGCCCACCCGATCAAGGCCCTGGCGCACATTACCGGCGGCGGGCTGCTGGAAAACATTCCGCGCGTGCTGCCCGAGGGGCTGGCCGCGCACCTGAAAAAGGGCAGCTGGCCGCAGACCGAGCTGTTCGCGTGGCTGCAACGCACCGCCGCGATTTCCGACCACGAGATGAATCGCACGTTCAACAACGGCATCGGCATGGTCGTCGTCGTGGATGCTGCAAATGCGCAGGCGACGGCCCACACGCTGCGCGGCGCCGGCGAGACCGTGTACGAGATTGGCGTCATTGCAGCGGCGGGCGGTGGCCCGGCCGTCGTGGTGACCTGACGCAGCGCCCCATGGACGCAACGGCCCAGCCGCGCCCGCGCTTGCCGGCGGGCATCTGGGCCCTCGGCCTGGTCAGCCTGTTGATGGATGTTTCCTCCGAGCTGATCCACAGCCTGCTGCCGGTCTTCCTCGTCACCACATTGGGCACGACGGTGCTCGTGGTCGGGCTGATCGAGGGCGCGGCCGAGGCGACTGCGCTGATCGTCAAGGTGTTCTCGGGCGTGCTCAGCGATTACTGGGGCCGGCGCAAGCCGCTGGCCCTGCTGGGTTATGGGCTGGCTGCCGTTTCCAAGCCGCTGTTCGCACTGGCCTCGACGTCGGGCCTGGTGTTCTCCGCGCGCCTGATCGACCGTGTCGGCAAAGGCATCCGCGGCGCACCCCGCGATGCGCTCATTGCCGATATCGTGCCGCCGGCCATCCGGGGCGCCGCCTTCGGGCTGCGCCAGGCGCTCGACACGGTGGGTGCGTTTCTGGGACCCTTGCTCGCCATCGGTTTCATGCTGCTGTGGGCGAACGATTTTCGCGCCGTGTTCTGGGTGGCGGTGATCCCGGCGCTTCTGTCCGTGGCGCTGCTGGTGTTCGCCGTGCACGAGCCGCCGCAGCCTTCCGGCGAGCGTCACGGCAATCCGATTCGACGCGACAATCTGCGCCGGCTCGGGCCCGCCTACTGGTGGGTGGTGGCGGTCGGCGCGGTATTCACGCTCGCGCGTTTTTCGGAAGCTTTCCTGATCTTGCGCGCCCAGCGAGGCGGCCTCGCTGCGGCCTGGACCCCGCTGGTGCTGATCGCGATGAACCTGGTGTACTCGGTCGGCGCTTATCCGTTCGGCAAGCTGTCGGACAAGATGAGCCATCGGGCGCTGTTGGCATGGGGCCTCGTGGCGTTGATCGCAGCCGACCTGTTGCTCGCGGTGAGCGCGGCCGGGCCGGTGCTGTGGGGTGGCATCGTCCTGTGGGGGCTGCACATGGCGATAACCCAGGGCTTGCTCTCGGCCATGGTCGCGAAGGCGGCGCCGGCGGACCTGCGCGGCACCGCGTTCGGCTTCTTCAATCTCATGAGCGGGCTGGCCCTGCTCGCGGCCAGCGGCGTGGCCGGGCTGTTGTGGGACCGGTGGGGCGCGCCGGTCACCTTCCTGGTCGGTGCGGGCTTCAGTGCGGCGGCACTGTCGGTGCTGGCGCTGCGCCCGCACTGATGATGTCCTAAACTGACCGATGACACCGCATCTGAGGAAGCACCATGAAATCATGTCTCGTCGTGATCGACGCCCAGGAATCGTTTCGCCACCGTCCCTACTTCACTGAACGCGACCTGCCGGCCTACCTGGCAGCGCAAAACGCGTTGATCGAGGGATGCCAGAAGCAGGGCGTGCCCATCGTGCGCGTCTTCCACGTCGATGGCCCGAAGACCGCGGAGAACCCGTTCGCGCTCGAGTCCGGCCTGGTGCGGCCGCTCGAAGGGCTGGCGCCGATCGAGCCCGCCGCGACTTTCCACAAGTCGCGACATAGCGCGCTGGTCGGAACCGGGCTGGACGTGTGGCTGGTGCAGCACGGCATCGGCAAGCTCATCATCAGCGGCATCCGTACCGAACAGTGCTGCGAGACAACGGCGCGCCACGCATCGGACCTGGGCTTCCAGGTCGACTACGTGACCGATGCGACACTGACCTTCGACATGAAGCACGAGGACGGCGCGCCGCTGACCGCAGCCGACATCAAGGCGCGCACGGCAGTGGTGCTCAAGGACCGCTTCGCGAAGATCTGTCCGGTGCCGCAGGCGCTGGACCGGCTCGCCACGCCGGACTGAAACGGAGCCTAATTTTTCGCGCGGCGCAGGTCGGCCACGCGGTCGGCGATGACGTCGATGTCGAGCGCGTCCTGGGCATGGACCAGGTAGGTTTCCAGATCGATCACGGCGAGCGCCGCATGGCCCTGTTCGGCATGGGCCAATCCCCGGTCGCGGTATTCGGCCCAGGCATCGGGCAGCAGGATCACGAGGCGGTCCTGCACCGCGATCAAGCGCTGCCAGTCTTCCTGCGCGCGATGGATTTCCTTCAGGTTGCGCAGCATGCGGGCAATGATGTCGCGCGCCGGCGCCGCCTGCAGGTACAACCCCAGCGGAACCTCGAACTCATCGACCAGGCCGCTGCGCCGCTTGTAGGGCTCGAGCCGTTCCGCCAGTTCCTCGCGCGAGAGCGATTGCCCGGTGAAAGGATCGATCACCACCTGCCCCTTCGGCAGATTGACCTTGACCAGGAAGTGGCCCGGAAAACACACGCCGCGCGCGTGCAGCCCGAGCCCCTGCGCCAGTTCCACCCACAGCACGGCCAGCGAAATCTGGATGCCGCGCCGCGTGCGCAGCACGACGTTGAGATAGCTGTTGTCCGGGTCGCAGTAGTCGTTGACGTTGCCGCCGAAGCTCAGGTCGCGAAAGAAAAACTGGTTGAGGGCCCGTAAGCGCTGCAACGGCGCCGCGTCGGCCGGCAGGCGCCGTTTGAGGCGGGCCAGCAACTGGTCCACGTCTCCGATCACCTGCTGGACGTCCAGCTCGGGATATTCATCCTGCGCCAGGCTCGCCGCCGCTTCCAGCAACGGAAAGTGATCGTCGCTTTGCACCAGCGAGCTGAAGTACTCGAGCGGCGTGGGAGCGGTCAGATTCAACAGCATGGTTCTTTGTAATTGACGCGCCCGCACGCGTCAAGTTTGCGTTCGCTGAAGCTGCGCCTCAACGCGTGACAAACTGCCGCAGTTTCAATCCGGCGGCGCGGATCGCTACAAAGTAGATAGCAGCCGACCCGGCCAGCAACAACGCCATCAGGCCGACCCGCTGCAGGGCATGGGACCGCAGCGCGATCCACGGAAAGCTCGCGGCCGCCCACACAAGGAATATGGCCAACAGCGCACTGCCGGCAAACACCTGCAGTGCGAAAGAGCCCCAGCCGGGCGCCGGCCGATAACTGCCCCGTTTGATGAGGCCGACGAGCAGGCTCGCCGCATTGATCAACGCACCCAGGCCGATCGACAGCGCCAGCCCGGCGTGTTTGAGCAGCGGCACCAGCGCGATGTTGAGCAATTGCGTGATCACCAGCACCATGATCGCGATGCGAACCGGCGTTCGCATGTCCTGGCTCGCGTAGAAACCCGGTGCCAGCACCTTGATGGCCACCAGACCGACCAGTCCCGCGCCGTAGCCGGCCAGCGCCAGCGCGACCTGGGACACATCGGTGTCCTTGAACGCGCCGTAGTGGAACAGGGTGGCGACCAGTGGCTTGGCAAAAACCAGCAATGCCACCGAGCAAGGCACCGCCAGCATCACTACGAGCCGCAGGCCCCAGTCGAGCATCGCGGAATAGCGCTCCGGGTCATTGCTGGCTCTGGCACCGGCCAGTTGCGGCATCAGCACCACGCCCAAAGCCACGCCCAGCATGGCGGTGGGAAATTCCATTAGCCGGTCCGCGTAGCCCAGCCATGTCACACTGCCGGGCGCAAGCCACGACGCGATCTGTGTGTTGATGAGAATGGAGATCTGCGCGACACCCACGCCCAGCAGCGCCGGCAGCATCATGCGTGCCACGGCGCGCGCGCCGGGGTCCGCCCAGGCCGCGCGCAAGGCCGACCAGCGCAGGCCCACGCGTGGCAACAGGCCCAGCCGATGCAAGGCGGGTATCTGCACGCCCAACTGCAGCAGGCCGCCCAGCATAACGCCGCCGGCCATCGCATAGATCGGCTCGATGCCAAGCGAGGCGAACCAGGGCGCACCCAGCCAGGCCGCACCGATCATCGACAGGTTCAGCAGCACCGG
>DATNBX010000263.1:0-4666 GCA_035571795.1 Ramlibacter sp. | reverse complement strand
TATCTGGCGAGTTCGGATGCGGGCAACGCGCGGCGGGACATGAAGAACCGCAATCGCATGTCGGCGGGTGCCGCCTTTTGGTAGAACAGCTTGAGGCGTTCGCCGTCTTCCGGCCGAATCGGCCGCAGCAGCAGCTCGCTTGCCCCCAGTTTCAAGGGTTCACTCAGCTCCTGCGGATAGGGGCGTATCGCCAACGGCGCCAATGCCTGGCGGTCGCGTACCCGCACTCTCGCATCCAGGGCAAGCACACCTTGGGCATCCACCAGCAAGGGATTGATATCGAGTTCGGCGATGCCGGCGAGGTCGCAAGCCATCTGCGAAACCTTCAACAGGACCTCGATCAACGCTTGCTCGTTGGCGGCCGGCCGGCCGCGCCAAACGTCCAGCAGAGGCGCAACACCGCTGCGCTCGATCAGATCATGCGCGAGCAGCGTATTCAGCGGAGGCAAGGCCACCGCATGCTGCTTTTTCAATTCGACTTCGGTGCCACCGCTGCCGCAAAGCAGGACCGGCCCGAACGTCGGATCGTTGGACAAGCCCACTATGAGTTCGCGAGAGCGCCGCGCCATCGCCTGCACGGCAAAGCCCCGCATTCCGGCGTCGGGCTGCTGCGGCGCCAGCCGTTGCGTCATTGTCAGGGCGGCGGCGCGCACCTCCTCGGGGGAAGCCAGATTCAGGACCACGCCGCCGGCATCGGACTTGTGGACGATCTGGGGTGCGATGATCTTCAATGCCACGGGAAAGCGGATCCGCACTGCCTGCCTGACCGCTTCTTCGGCATCGTGGGCCCGGCGCGTGTCCGCCACAGGGATGCCGTACGCCTGCAGCAACTCCATGGACTGCACCGTATCCAGCCATTCGTGGCCTTCGCGAAGTACCGTATCGATCAGCGTTTGCGCGCGCTCGCGCTGCGGCGTGAACTCGACCACCGAAGCGGGCGGAATCTGCTGCAGGGCGAGCTGATTGCGCGCATGCATCACCAGTTGCAGCCAGGCCGACACAGCGCGCTCGGGCGTGTTGAAGCAGGCAATGCCCGCCGCCGACCAGGAGGCCCGGGCGGCCGCGACCGTGGGTCCGCCGAGCCAACAGGCCAATACCGGTTTTGGCGCAAGCTCCACCAGCGGCAGGCACGCGGCCGCGATGTCGGCGGCCGGCACCAGCGCCGTCGGCGCATGAACGAAGAGGACTGAATCGACTTCGGGCGCGGCAAGCAGGATGCGCAAGGCGTCCTGGTAGCGCTGCACCGGTGATTCGGCGGTCAGGTCCACCGGGTTGGCGTGCGACCATGTCGCCGGCAGGCACTGGTCGAGGGCGGCCATCGACTCCTGGGTCAATTGCGCCAGTTTCCCGCCACCGAGCGCAACGGCGTCGGCAGCCAGTACGCCCGCTCCGCCACCGTTGGTGACGATCGCCAGGCGTTCGCCGCGCTGCGGGTGCGGGTGCGCCAGCGTTTCGGCGGCGTCGAACAGCGCCTCGAGCGTGTCGACCCGCAGCATCCCCGCCCGGTGGACGACCGCGTCGAAGACCGCATCGGAGCCGGCCAGGGCACCGGTGTGCGAAGCCGCGGCCCGGGCGCCATCGGGGGCGCGTCCGGCCTTGACCACGATCACCGGCTTGTTGCGGGCCGCGGCACGCGCGGCCGACATGAACTTGCGCCCGGCCTGCACCGATTCCGCGTACATCAGGATGGCGCGCGTTCCCGAGTCGCTGCCCAGATAGTCCAGCGCATCCCCGAAATCCACGTCGGCACTGTCCCCGAGCGATATGAAGTGCGAGAAGCCGATGCCTCGGCCGTTGGCCCAGTCGAGCATGGCCGTGGCCAAGGCGCCCGATTGGGTGACAAAAGCCAGCTTGCCGGGCAACGCATTGGCGGGAGCAAAACTCGCGTTCAGGCCGATGCCGGGCACCAGCAGGCCAATGCAGTTGGGGCCGAGAATTCGCAGCAGATAGGGCTGCGCGGCAGCAAGCATGGCCTGCTCCAGCGTCCCCCCCTCGCCCACCGGCTGCTTGAGGCCGGCCGTCATCACGATCGCGGCCCGCACACCTTTGCGGCCGAGTTCTCCAATGAGGTCGGGCACGGCGCGGGCAGGCGTACAGATGACGGCCAGGTCGGGCACGCCCGGCAGCGACGCGACATCCTGCCAGGCGGGAGCGGCGTCCACCGTGGCATGGCGCCGGTTGACCGGCCAAATCGCGCCATAAAAGCCGCCGCCCTTGAGGTTGCGCAGCACGACCGACCCGACGCTGCCCGCGCGATCGGAGGCGCCGATCACGGCGATCGAGCGCGGCTGGAAGAGGGCTTCGAGATTGCGGATGGTCATGGCTGTGGGGAGCCGGTGACAAATTTTCCGGCGCGCTGCCTTCGTTTATAGCGCTGATGCGCGGCGGAGCTAATGCGCGAGCTTGCGCCAAAGGGCCAACCAGGGAGGCGGAGCTGTTCGCGTGGCTTGCGGCGACGTCGTGCTGCCAGGGCTGGCAATCGTTCCAAGGGGTACAACAGAGGCAATTTCTCCGAGTCAAGGATTCAGACGCGCTGAGCGTGAGCCCGATAATTGGGGCAGCGGCGCCGGTTTCCTTGCTGGGTTCCGCCGTGGTCAGACGGTCGGGGTGTGTTCGCGCACCCTAACCGTCGCCCAGGGCTCAGAAGCAAATAGCTCGGACGATTGGGCAGGAAACTCGATCTCCGCTGTGAGTCCGCCCAACGCGATGGACTTCCGAACTTGGATCGATGCCCGATGGAGTGCCGCAATTCGCCGCACGATCGACCAGCCCAGGCCGCTGCCGCCCTGGCCCGTGCCGAGAACGCGGAAGAAACGCTCACCCAGGTGTTCGATGTCCCCACTCTTCATGCCCGGTCCGCTGTCTTCGATTCTGAGTAGTACGATGCGCCCCTCGCTTTCGGCAACCGAGACTTTTACAGTCGCGCCCTGCGGGCTGTAGCGAGTTGCGTTGTCCACGAGGTTGCGAACCAGAACGGCGAGCAAGGTTGGGTCGCCCTGCACCAGGCAGTGCGCGGCGGCCTCGACTTCGATGGTTTGCTGGCAGCGGATCGCCTGCGGCGCGGCCTCGGCAATCACCTGTCGCACCAGCGCGGCAAGGTCTAGCGACACCAGCGCTGGGGCAGCGCCCGCCTCCAGACGCGAAAGGGTCAGCAGTTGCTCCACCAGGCGGGTTGCCCGGTCACAGCCTTGCAGAGTGGATTCAAGGGCATGGCGGCGCAGGGCATCGTCGTTTTCGCCCAGCGCCACCTGGGCCTGGGCGCGGATCGCCGCGATCGGCGTGCGCAGCTCGTGAGCGGCGTCGGCGGTGAAGCGCCGTTCGGACTCAATCATCCGGGCAATGCGATCGAACAGGCCGTTGAGTGCATCCACGAGCGGGACCATCTCCGACGGCGCGCCCGCGACCACGACCGGCTGCAGCGCCTGGGGCTGGCGCTCTGCGACCGAGCGCCCGAGCTTGCGCAGCGGCGCCATGCCGCGGTAGACCGCCCACCATGAAACCAGCGCCAGCAACGGGAGCGCCACCAGCATGGGCCACAGCGTGCTGCGCAGCACCGCCCACAGGATCGACGCCCTGGAGTCGACGCGTTCGCTGACGTACACCTGCACGTCGCGCTCGGCGCCCTGCGCCGCGAACACGCGCCATGTGATGCCCTCGATCGTCACCGTCGCGAAACCAGGATTGAACGACTTTCCGCCAGCCATTGGAAGGTCCGGTGCATTGGGCGAACGCAGCGCGAGCCGTCCTTCATGAAAGACCTGGAACGCGACTTTCGGGGCATACCGGTGCAGCGTCGGCACATCCGCTGCCTCGTGGTCATCGCCTACTTCACTGGCCTGCTGCACGACCAGCAGAGCCGCCGCTTGCGCCAGGTGGCTGTCAAGCAGCTCGTCGAGCTCATGGCGCACGTCGCGCCAGGTCATTGCCGCCGTGGCCAACCATACGCCGGTGACCACACCGAGCACCAGTATCAGCAACCGGCCTTGCAGCGAGCGCGGCAGCAGTCTCATGGGCTCGGACTCTCCCGCTGCACCATATAGCCCACGCCGCGCACGGTCTGAATCAGGGCGGCGCCCAGTTTGCGGCGCAGATGGTGGATATGCACTTCGACTGCGTTGCTCTCCACTTCCTGCCCCCAGCTGTACAGGCGCTGCTCGAGCTGGTCGCGCGACAGAACGCGTCCGGCATTGAGCATGAGGGCGTGCAAGAGATCGAACTCGCGCGCGGGCAGTGTCACCGGGACTCCGTCACGCAAGACCGACCGGGCCGCTGGATCGAGCACGACATCCTGTGCTGTGAGCCGCTCCTGCGGCTGGCCGTGTGCGCGGCGCACCAGGGCGCGCAATCGCGCAGCGAGCTCGTTCAGATCGACCGGCTTGACCACGTAGTCATCGGCTCCGAGATCGAGCCCGCGAATGCGATCGGGAATGGCGTCGCGCGCGGTCAATACCAGCACCGGTGTCGCGCTGCCGGCGCGCCGGATGCCGGCCAGCACTTCCATGCCGTCCTTCATCGGCAGCCCGAGGTCCAGCACGGCTGCCGCATATGGTTCGGCCCGTAGCTCGCGTTCCGCGGCCTGGCCGTCGCGCACCCAGTCGACCTGGAACCCGAGCTGGCGCAGCCCGGCGCGCAAACCGTCGCCCAGCAGCGGGTCGTCCTCGGCAAG
>DATNBX010000262.1:0-6460 GCA_035571795.1 Ramlibacter sp. | reverse complement strand
G
Organism: Ramlibacter sp.; assembly: GCA_035571795.1. GTDB lineage: Bacteria > Pseudomonadota > Gammaproteobacteria > Burkholderiales > Burkholderiaceae_C > Ramlibacter. The sequence continues at coordinate 6,459 of DATNBX010000262.1, read as the reverse complement.
CCACCTACCGCGCGATGCGCGAAGTGTCCGGCCCGATCATCGCGATCGCGCTGGTGCTGATCTCGGTGTTCGTGCCGCTGGCCTTTATCAGCGGCCTGTCGGGCCAGTTCTATCGCCAGTTCGCGCTGACGATCGCAATGTCCACGGTGATCTCGGCAATCAATTCGCTGACGCTGTCGCCGGCGCTTGCGGCACTGCTGCTCAAGAGCCACGACGCGCCAAAGGACGCGCTCACGCGCGGCATGGACAAGGTGTTCGGCCGCTTCTTCGCTGGCTTCAATAGCTGGTTCAAGAGCGGCATGACGGGCTACAGCACGGGCGTGAAGGGCGCGACCGGGCGCAAGTCGGCGATGCTCGGCGTGTACCTGGTGCTCGCCGCGGCGACGTTCGGCCTGTTCCAGCTGGTGCCGCACGGCTTCGTGCCCGCGCAGGACAAACAGTACCTGATCGGCTTCGCGCAGTTGCCCGACGGCGCCACGCTGGACCGTACCGAGGACGTGATCCGCCGCATGAGCGAGATCACCCTGAAGCAGCCGGGCGTGGAGCACGCGGTGGCGTTCCCGGGCTTGTCGATCAGCGGCTTCACCAACAGCTCCAACGCGGGCATCGTTTTCGCAACGCTCAAGCCGTTCGAAGAGCGGCGCGGGGCGGGCCAGAGCGCCGGCGCGATCGCGGGGCAATTGAATGCGCAGTTCGGCCAGATCCAGGACGCGTTCGTCATGATGTTTCCGCCGCCTCCCGTACAAGGCCTGGGCACGACCGGCGGCTTCAAGTTGCAGCTGGAAGACCGCGGCTCGCTCGGCTACGAAGCGCTGGACGGCGCGCTGAAGGCCTTTATGGCCAAGGCATACCAGACGCCGGAACTGGCGGGCCTGTTCTCCAGCTTCCAGGTGAACGTGCCGCAGCTGTATGCCGACATCGACCGCACCAAGGCGCGCCAGCTCGGCGTGGCGGTGACGGACGTGTTCGACACGATGCAGATCTACCTGGGCAGCCTGTACGCGAACGACTTCAACAAGTTCGGCCGCACCTACTCCGTGCGGGTGCAAGCCGACGCACCGTACCGCGCGCACGCCGAGGACATCGGCGCGCTAAAGGTGCGCTCGGCCACCGGCGAGATGGTGCCGCTGTCGGCGTTGATGAACGTGAAGCCGAGCTTCGGCCCGGAGCGTGCCATGCGCTACAACGGCTATCTCTCGGCCGACATCAACGGTGGCCCGGCGCCCGGCTATTCCTCGGGCCAGGCGCAAGACGCCGTGAAGCGCATCGCCGCCGAGACGCTGCCGCCCGGTATCAGCTACGAATGGACCGAGCTCACGTACCAGGAGATCCTGGCCGGCAACTCGGCGGTGTGGGTGTTCCCGCTCGCGATCCTGCTGGTGTTCCTGGTGCTCGCGGCCTTGTACGAGAGCCTGACGCTGCCGCTGTCGATTATCCTGATTGTGCCGATGGGCGTGCTGGCTGCAATGACGGGCGTGTGGCTCTCTCGCGGGGACAACAACGTCTTCACGCAGATCGGCCTGATGGTGCTGGTCGGCCTGTCGGCCAAGAACGCGATCCTGATCGTGGAGTTCGCGCGGGAGCTGGAGTTCGCGGGGCGCGCGCCGATCCAGGCCGCGATCGAAGCGAGCCGGCTGCGCCTGCGCCCGATCCTGATGACGTCGATGGCGTTCGTGATGGGCGTGCTGCCGCTGGTGCTAAGCACCGGTGCCGGCGCGGAAATGCGCCAGGCCATGGGCATTGCGGTGTTCGCCGGGATGGTCGGCGTCACGGCGTTCGGGCTGTTCCTCACGCCGGTGTTCTACGTGGCGCTGCGCGCGCTCACGGGCAACCGACCGCTCAAGCTCCACGGCGAGACGCCGCACCAGGAAGCGTTTGCGACGCCTGACGATGTTCCCGGCGGAGGTGCCTCGGCCCGTCCATTGCCCGTTGCCGCCCTGAAAGCGAACGAATCATGAATCTCGAACAAGAAGGACTTGTCGCCATGAGGCGATCCCTGATTTCCTCGCGCCGCGCGCTGCTCGTGCCGCTGCTCGCCGCATTGGTGCTGGCCGGTTGCGCGACGGTGCCCGACGTGCCCGCGCTGACGGCGACGCCGCCGGCGCAATTCAAGGACGAAGGGCCGCGCTGGACCGTCGCGCAGCCGGCCGAGGCCCAGGACCGCGGCGCGTGGTGGAAGGCGTTTGCCGACCCTGCGCTCGACGGGCTCGTCGAGCGCGCAGCCGCCAACAACACGAGCATCCAGGAAGCGGCGGCGCGGCTTGCGCAGGCACGCGCCTTCGCGCGCAGTACGGACGCCGACCGCATGCCGCAGATCGGCATTGGCGCGAGCGCAGGCCGGCAAGCCGGTGCGAACACCGTCAACGGTGCAACGCCTGCCACACTGACGACGGCGGGTGCGACGCTGTCCTACGAAGTCGACCTATTCGGCCGGCTCGCGCGTGCCAGCGACGCGGCGTCGCTCGACGCGCAAGCGCGCGAGGCGCTGCTGCGAAGCACGCAACTGCTCGTGCAAGCCGAAGTCGCACAGACGTACCTCTCTTTGCGCGCCACCGACACCGAGCGTGCGCTGGTCGACGAAACCGTCGAAGCGTATCTCCGCACCTTGAAGCTGACGCAGCGCCGCTACCAGGCCGGCGACATCGCGGAGCTGGACGTCGCGCGTGTGCAGACCGAGCTGGCCGCCAACGAAGCCGACGCGCTGGCGTTGGACCGCCGCCGCGCGGGGCTCGAGCACGCGCTGGCGGTGCTGGTGGGCGATGCGGCCTCGACGTTCTCGCTCCCGCCGGCGGAATGGAAGACCGCACTGCCGCAAATCCCCGCCGGCATCCCGGCCACCGTGCTCGCGCGCCGCCCCGACGTGTCGGCGGCGCAGCGCACCATCCTCGCGGCGCAGGCGCGCGTCGGCGCGGCGCGTGCGGCGTGGTTCCCGAATCTCTCGCTCACTGCGGCAGGCGGCTACGCATCGCCCGAACTCGGCGACCTGTTCAAGTGGTCCGCTCGCGCATGGAGCGTCGGCGCCCTGCTGTCGCTGCCGATTTTCGATGGTGGACGCCGCGAAGCCGGCGTGCAGGGCGCACAGGCCCAGCTGGATGGCGCGGTGGCGAGCTATCGCGGCCAGGTGCTGGTGGCCTTCAAGGAAGTGGAGGACCAGCTCTCCGCGCTGCGGTTGCTGCAGGGACAGGCCGAGGCGCAGGTGCGTGCTGTCGGTTCCGCCACGCGCGCGACGGCGCTGTCGGAGTCGCGCTACCGCAACGGCATGGACAGCCAGTTGGAACTGCTGGACGCGCGCCGCAGCGAGCTGCGCAACCGCCGTGAGGCGTTGCAGGTGCGTGCCACGCAGTACCAGGCGACCGTCGAACTGATCCGCGCGCTGGGCGGTGGCTGGGATGCGGCGGTGTCGGAAAAAGTCGGCGAGAGTGCGGTGGCAGGGGGCAGTAAGCAACCCGGGTGAGCGGCGCCGGGGCGCAGAGTCGGTTGAAGACGTGTACCAGGTACTTTGCGCCGATCTCCTCAAGACGCAACTACACGCGAAATGCAGGCAGATTTACCTCAGGCGCGAAAGGGAATCTCAACGCGGCCGCTGACGCTCTCGTCAACTCGGGATGCGCAGGCAAAAAGCACTCAAGAGTCAAAGATCGTACCCGTGGCCGCCACCCTGTCCGTCGCATTTTGATAGGCGGTTACGTCCGATTCGCTAGACGGAGTGGGCGAAACTCTCAAGTAGTGATGGTGACGGCGCGAAGCCGCCGAAATCCAAGCGGCTGGCTCCCCGCCTGTTCTCGTTGGGCTTGGAACGAAAGTCAGCCGCCGCGGCCAACAACAGGCTATGCAGTCCCGCCAACGGAAATGGCTTGGACAGGATATGCCCAATGCCGTGTCGCTGGGCCTCGGCCAGCACCGTGTCCGTGGGATGGCCCGTCATCAGCACACAGCCGCAGGGGTGCGCGGCGCCAATAGCGTCCAAGACCTGAAAGCCATTCATGCCCGGCAGGTGGTAGTCGAGCAGGATCAACGCAGGGCGAAATTCACTGGCCGCAATCACCGCGGAATTGCCGGTTGGGGCAATACGTGCATTCCAACCGCAACGGTGCAGATGCGTCCGCAGGTTCTCTGCAAGAATTTCTTCGTCCTCGACGATGAGGACGTTCCTGGTTCGGGTCACAAATTGTTCCATGTTGGTTTTCTGGGTACCGGAAGGGCGCCGCCGCAGCGACGCAAGTTCAACGGCGATGGCTTTCCCAATAAGACGGCGGAAAAATCTCAGTTGCGGCACCGCTGGCCTGCTGCGCGGGACCAGGAGCCGACAAGCTCCGCAGAATATGCTGTCGCGCAGTTGCTTCAGCCAACTCCATAGCAGCCAAACTTGTGGCCTCGGTATAGCTGCACCAACCGATCAACCGGGTCTTTGCCTTCCAGTAGCTCTCAGGTCTGGTTTCACAGATCTTGTAGCTGCCAATGTATTCGTCTCCCAGTTCGCCGATGCAATAGCCGTACGAGGCGATGAAAAAGCCCCGAAACGGGGTGACTCGTTGATGCGTCGTGCCCAGATCGCGCAGTCTTCCCAGCTTTGTCAGGATGTCCGAATCTTGCGCGCCGAGCTCGAAAATTGCCTTGTCGATCAATGCAATATTGAGCCTATTTCGCGCATAGGTGGTGTCGTCCATCGATAAGAAATCAGTTTCGTTTTTAGTGGGCGAGTGATGTAGTGTGCTCATAGGCACACCATACGTCCGATTTGAAACGTGTGCGTAGGTGAAACATCCGCACACGTGTCAATAGGCGACACGTACCAGCCGGCCCCCGACCTCCGCCTGCACTGAAGGCACGCTTTGCTTTGCCGAGGGGCTGGGAAATGTCCCACCAGGTCGCAACTCGTTCACTCTTCTACCAAAGACCGCTTGGGGGCCAGCCGTTGCAGAGCTCGGCTTGTCCTTGTCGAAAACTCCGGCCCGGGTTGGCGGAAGATCGGAAGGTCCAGGCGCAATTCACGCGTGAGTACCCTCGCTTTGTGCAGCAAACCTGCCATCTCCGACGTCCGGTTTGCGCCGAATCTCGAGCATCGACTGACTCTTGTGGGGTCGAAAGTAGACCACCCGGCGTGGTAGTCAGCCGTTTCAGAGCCGCTTGGACATGCGCGAAGCAGGTGCAATGCGGTGGGCTGGCCTGTACGACGCCCGGACCACTTGCGAGCACGGGAGATCACAGATCGGCCCCGGCTCTCAGAGCTTTCTGCCGTAGTACAAGTGGCTCACCAGTTCACCGTCGATTGACGCGACGTCCGGCAGCCTTCCCCACAACTCGAAGCCGCACTTCTTCATCAAGTTGACGCTCGCGATGTTCTTCTCGAGCAGTATGCCGAAGAGTACATGTTTGCCCAGCTGCGGCGCCTCGTCGACCGCGTGATGCACAAGCATGGTGCCGACGCCACGACCCCGGAACGCCGCACGAACGTAGTATGAAATTTCGGCGGTTCGACGGAACGCAGCGCGGCCAGGTCGGTGCGCACTCAGCGAACACCAGCCAACCACCATGGCGTGGGACTCGGCCACGTAGATAGGGAAAACCGCCGGATCATGTTCGTGGAACCACTCCAGCCTCTGCTCGAGGGTGACATCTTCAAGGTCTCCCGTGGCGAACCGTTGCCGGACCGCTTCGTTGTAGATCGCCACCATCGCGCTGAGATCGTGCAATGTGGCCAGACGAATCTTTACCGAGTCCACACAGACATCCGATGCAAAAGAAGTTCTGGTAACCACCTGGTCCAGCGATCGATCCGGCTGATTCGCGTTCATGAACCTCATTGTGGGCGAAGGCTGCTTCCGACCCCGAAGCGTCAGTCGGCGGTCGTGATATAGCGCCTCAAGGCGGGCATTGCCTGCCAGTTCTCAGCCAACTTGGACCTGCTTCCGCTTGACTCTGCGAATAGTCGTGTCTGATCGAAACGTGTCGAAAGGCGAGGACAGCTTCGATCTAGTTTGACCTCCATCAGTGAAAAGTCTCGGACAGACTCTATAGATACATGAAGGGGCCCACCGGCACTCCTGGCCAAGGTCGCCCTCCACCACGATCTATTGCACTGACGAACTACAAGAACAGATGAGGCGTCCAAATGGCCACCACCGCACGAGAACGGACGAACATAGTCGAACTGGTTGTTCTGATGTTCGAGGCAGCGCCGGGCACGAGCTACTTATCCCAAGCGGTCGCGATTTATGAAGCCAGCGGCCGCAATCTCCAGGGCCTCGCGAACATTCTCGACGATACGGCGATATACCAGTCGCTGAATGCATCCGGACAAACCTTGTGTGAGTTCACCCGAGAACTGATCGGGCCTCTGGGATTGCAAAACGATACGGCCGCGATTGATTTCATCGCATCCCGCTGGGTCGCCGGAGAGTCCAAGGGGCAAATCGCGTACGAGGCGCTTCAGGTGCTGAACTCGTTCGAGCCGTCCTC
>DATNBX010000261.1:0-4014 GCA_035571795.1 Ramlibacter sp. | reverse complement strand
GCGACGAAGCTGTCGAGAAAGGTGAAGTACATCGAGCTGGAAAACATCGCGGCCATCAGCAGCGCCGTGGGCATCATCACGGCCCGTGCCATCTCCGGTCCACCGAGGATTCCGCCCAGCAGCCCGAACAACGTGCCTACGCCGAGGAACACGAGCAGCCAAGTCAGACCGTAAATGGCGAAAGCGCCAAAGTTCCTCAGGCAGGCGATCATGCTGAAGAACACGCTCTTGGCCGGCGAGACGCCATGCCAGTGCACCAGGGCCGGCGCATGCCAGAACATGAGGAACAGCGGCGTGTGCAACGCCAGCGCCAGCAGGGTGGCGCCATCGATTTCACCCGTCGCAGGGGCTGGTGGTCCGGCGAGCAGGGTCGCGATGCCGGTCGCCAGCGTCGAGCCGACCGTATAGAACAGGCCCAGCAGCAGCATGGCGCGCACGCGTTGGCGGCCGGCGCGAAAGGCGCTGATCAGCACCGTGGGCATGGGAAAGCGTCCCTTGGTCGCTTCGGCCGTGGCGGCCATCAGGCCCAGGGTGGCAGCCGGTACCAGCATTCCGCCGATGAGCAGGCCGATCACCGGCAGCTGGGCCACGGCGATCACGGCGGCCATGTACAGGAAGAACAGCCCGGCCAATGCCAGCGGCTGCCTGGCAAATGTCTGCATGCCGAGCTTGACCCACTTGGTGCCGGTGCGCGCCGGGACGATGTTGAGCTTCACTTCGAAGTCAGAGTGTCATGGGCTGCGTCGCCCGCTGGCGCACCACCCGCTCGAAGTGCGATGGGTCGCGTGGCTGCAGCATTGCCGCCTCGCGCGGGAGGTGGAAATCCCACAGGCGCGAGATCCAGAAGCGCAGCGCGCCGGCGCGCTGCATCGCCGGCAGCAGCTGCCGTTCGGCCGCGGCCAGCGGCCGCACGCCGGCATAGGCCTGCAGGAACGCCGCCGCGCGCGCCGGGTCGTGGGCACCGGAGGCGAAGTCGATGCACCAGTCGTTCAGGCAGACGGCGATGTCGAACAGCCAGCTGTCGACCCCGGCGAAATAGAAATCGAAGAAGCCGGTCAGCCGGTCCTGCTCGAACAGCGCGTTGTCGCGGAACAGGTCGGCGTGGATCACGCCGCGGGGCAGGGCGGCGTAGGCCGAGCTTGCCGCCACATGGTTCTGGAACGCCAGCTCGCTGCGCAGCAGCGCGGCCTGGGCCTGGTCCACATAGGGCAGCACCACCGGCACGGTTTCGTTCCACCAGGCGAGGCCGCGCAGGTTCGGCTGGCTGCGCGGATAGTCGCGGCCGGCCAGGTGCATGCGCGCAAGCATCGCGCCGACCGCGGCGCAGTGGCTAGCGGTGGGTGCCAGTTCGCTCTTGCCGCGCAGCCTGTTCACCACCGCCGCCGGCTTGCCGCAGACCCGCAGCAGGATCTCGCCATCCGGCTCGGCCGCGGATACGCTGCCCGAAACGGCCTGCGGGTCGGGGACCGGGATCCCGTGCTGCGCCAGGTACTTCATCAGGTGCAGGTAGAACGGCAGCTGCCCGGACGTGAGCCGTTCGAACAGCGTCAGCACGAATTCGCCCTGGTCCGTCGTCAGGAAATAGTTGGTGTTTTCGATGCCGTCATGAATGCCGCGCAGTTCGCGCAGCTGGCCCAGCTGGAGGGTGCGCACCAGTTCGCCGGCGTCGGCCTCGGAGACTTCCGTGAATACCGCCAATCAAGCCTCCGCAAACATCTAGAACCTGAAGAGATTCCAGACACGCTGCCCGGTGGCGCTGCTCATTCCGTCGCGGTGGTCGGCCGGCCGGCTGCGCGACAGGTCGGTTGGCTGGATTTCGTATTCCGGCACATCAGCCTTGGGCTGGACCGTGATGCTTTGGGTCTGGCCGCCATAGCGCAGCTCGTCGATCACCGCGCCGCGGTCCTCATGATGGATGCGCTCGACCCGCTGGTTCTTGCGCCCTTCCAGTTGCGGCGACTCCTGCACCGGCGGCACCGGTGCCGGCACCGTCTGCGCGGCCAGAGCCGTGCAGGCCACCAGAGGCGCCAGGAACATGAGTCGCGGATTCATGGCTCGATTGTAGAGGGCGGCGCGGCCGCGCCCTATTTCCCGCGCAGGCACAATCCTCTTCCATGAGTGAGCCGACACAAGAGCAAAACGCGAAAGATACGCGCCCCAAGGTGCTGCTGCTGGTCGACGGTTCCAGCTACCTGTACCGCGCCTACCATGCCATGCCCGACCTGCGCGCGGTGCCGGGCGACCCCGCGAGCCCAGCCACCGGAGCGATCCGCGGCATGATCAACATGCTGCAGAAGCTGCGCAAGGACGTGCGGGCCGACTACGTGGCCTGCGTGTTCGACGCGCCGGGCCCGACGTTCCGCGACGCCCTCTATCCCGCCTACAAGGCCACCCGCTCGCCGATGCCGCCCGATCTGCGCCTGCAGATCGACCCGATCCACGAGGTGGTGCGCCTGCTGGGCTGGAAGGTGCTGAACATTCCGGGCGTGGAAGCCGACGACGTGATCGGCACCCTGGCCTGCATGGCGACCGCACGCGGCATCGACACCGTGATTTCGAGCGGCGACAAGGACCTGAGCCAGCTCGTCGACGAGCACGTCACGGTGATCGACACGATGAACGACCGCAAGCGCGACATCGCGGGCGTCGAGGCCGAGTTCGGCGTGCCGCCGCGCCTGATGGTGGACTACCAGGCATTGGTGGGCGACTCGGTCGACAACGTCCCCGGCGTCGACAAGGTCGGCCCGAAGACGGCGGTGAAGCTGCTGCAGGAGTACGGCTCGCTGGACGCGCTGATCGCCCGGGCTGACGAAGTGAAAGGCAACGTCGGCGAGAACCTGCGCAAGGCGCTCGACTGGCTGCCCAAGGGCCGCGCGCTGCTGACGATCAAGAAGGACTGCGAGCTCACGGACTACATCCCGGGCCTGCCGTCGCTGGAAGACATCGCGGTGAGGGATGGCCAGGACACCGAAGCGCTGAAGGCGTTCTACGACAAGTTCGGCTTGAAGGGCCTGATCAAGCAGCTCGAAATCCATGAGGTGCCGCCCGAGCTGATCGAGGAGCACAGGAGCCGCAAGAAAGTCGGCCCAGGCCCGGCGCCGGGTCCGGCGGAGCAGTTCGAGGAGCCGGACCTGTCCGGGCTGTCGCAGGCCACCAACCTGCGCTACGACACGATCTTCACCTGGGCGCAGTTCGACGAGTGGCTGGCGCGGCTGCAGGCGGCGGAACTGGCCGCGCTCGATACCGAAACCAATACGCTGGACGAGATCCAGGCCGAGATCGTCGGCGTGTCGTTCAGCGTCACGCCCGGCGAGGCGGCCTACATTCCCCTGGCGCACCGCTACGGCGACGCGCCGGACCAGTTGCCGCGGGGCGAAGTGCTGGCGCGCCTGAAACCGTGGCTGGAGAACCCGGACAAGCTCAAGCTCGGCCAGCACGTCAAGTTCGACCGGCACGTGTTCGCCAACCATGGCATCGAGGTGCGGGGCTACGCGCACGACACCATGCTGCAAAGCTATGTGCTCGAAGTGCACAAACCGCACGGCCTGGCCAGCCTGGCCGAGCGCCACCTCGGGCGTGCCGGCATCGACTATGAATCGATCGCCGGCAAGGGCGTGCACCAGATCGATTTTTCGCAGGTGCCGGTGGACAAGGCGGCCGAGTATTCCTGCGAGGATTCGGAACAGACGCTGGACGTGCACCTGGCCCTGTGGCCGCGGCTGCAGGCCGACAGCAAGTTGCGCTTCATCTACGAGCTGGAGATGCGCAGCAGCGAAACGCTGTACCGCGTCGAACGCAACGGCGTGCTGATCGACGGCCCGATCCTGGCCAGGCAAAGCGCCGAACTGGGCCAGCGCATGATGCAGCTCGAACGGGAGGCGCACGAACTGGCGGGCCAGCCGTTCAACCTGGGCTCGCCCAAGCAGATCGGCGAAATCCTCTTCATCAAGCTCGCCTTGCCGGTGCTGAAGAAAACACCGAGTGGCGTGGCGAGCACCGATGAAGAAGTGCTGG
>DATNBX010000260.1:0-13289 GCA_035571795.1 Ramlibacter sp. | reverse complement strand
CGCGACGAGGATGTCGCTGAACGCGACCATCGCCAAGCCGGAGCCGAGCGCGGCGCCGTTGATCGCGCAGACTACCGGCTTGGCGCATTCCCTGATGGCATGGAAGCATTCGCGCGTGCGGCGCGAATGGGCCGGCAAGTCATTGTCGGGGGTAGCGGAAGCGTGTTCGGTCCGCTAGCCGGGGCCGTGGTCGTTGTGCTGATGGAGAAGGCACCTGGCTGGGAGCCAAGGTCGATCACAGCGGCTTCACTGCGGCCACCAACTGCGCGAGCTGCCAGGCACTGGGCCGTCACGGTGACGCTCGTGTGCAGCTTGGCCGGAGTCCACGCCGCGTAGCCGGCCTTGTGGCAGCCGTCGCAGTTGGCTGTGGCCAGGCTCGCTACGCTTTGATACGGCGTGTGGCTGGTCGATTTGCCATCGGCTGGCGGGAAGCCGCCGGCAGTCTCGCCCAGTACGAATCGTGGGTGAGTGTGCTGAAGGGCTGCGTGCTTGTCGCCTGCGTGATGGTTTTCAAGCAAGGTATCGTCGGCGAACTGGCCTCCCGGATGCGCACGCGAATTTAGGGGATAGTGAGTGCGACTTGGGGGTGGACTACAGCCTGGATGCCGACCCTTCGTGCACTCCCGAACCCACTCCATATCCACCCGCCAGATGTCCCTCGACCCTGAAAGCTTTAGTGTGCGGAATCCCTGTCCCAGAAAGACCGCACCGGACGCCTTGGTTCATTCGAAAATGCCGGCAGGTCATGGCACCGGACTCGGCGCTCTTCGAGCGTCGAAAGGGCTCATCGTTGACTGAACTCGTCCCTTCTGCCGCTACCGGTTCGTAGCTCCAACCGATGCCGCGCCGCCCAAAGCGCCCGGGCACCAGTGAATCTCGATGGTGGAATGCACGATCTCTTCGTGCACGGCGAGCTGCCGGCGAACGTCGGTCGGCGTCAACGCGCGGTCGTGCGTGACCACCGTAAGCGCACAGGAATAGGCGTTCTTACCCACGCGCCAGACGTGCAGATCGGTGATCCGCGTATCGCCCGCATCCGGCCCGGTCTCGACGGCCGCGCGGATCTCGCCCGTCACGGGATGATCCATCTCGCGGTCCAGCAGCACTTTGCCGGTGTCGACGATCAAGCCCTTGGCCCACACGGCCACCATGATGGCTCCGACGATCCCCATGACCGGGTCGAGCCATGACCAGCCATAGATCAAGCCGCCGGCCAGGGCGACGATGGCCAGCACCGAAGTAGCCGCGTCGGCGATGACGTGAACGTAGGCCGACTTCAGGTTCAGGTCCTGATGTTGCGGCGCTTCGTGATCGTGGTCCTCGTTGTGTCCGTGCGCATGCCCGTGATCGTGGTGATGCGCCTTGCCCAGGATCAGCGCGCAGACAATATTCACCACCAACCCGACGACCGCGACGACGATCGCTTCCTGATAGTGGATCGGCTGCGGCGAGACGATGCGCTCGAGGGAGCCTGCGACCATCACGGCCACCACACCGAGCAGCACGATGGCGCTGGCGAAGCCACCCAATATTTCGATTTTCCAGGTGCCGAAGGCGAACCGCGGATCGGTGGCGTAGCGGCGCGCCGTCGCGTATGCCACCGCGGACAGGCCAATCGCCAGCGCGTGGGAACTCATGTGCCAGCCATCGGCCAGCAGCGCCATCGAGTTGTACCACCAGCCGGCGGCGATCTCGATCACCATCATCGCGGCGGTGATCCACATCACGATGCGCGTGCTGCGCTCGGCCGCCTGCGTGCTTTCGTGGAAGACGTGGCCGTGGGTCCAGCCGGACAGGTTTTCGGTGTGCATGCTTGTGCTCTACGGGCACATTAGAACCCAGCGCGATGCGCTGGCCCGGCGCCCGGCCGGGCGCCCCCCGGTACTGGCCCGCTACTTGATGTCGGCAGCGTCGGTGATCCGGTAGAACAGCCCGTACTCGTCGTCGTTCAGCACGGCGAACTTGCCCTCGACCGTCACCGGGTCGAGTGTGTACTTCACCGGCTTGCGGCTCTTCACCTCGACCATGCTTTCCGGCCCGCCCGGCAGGCAGAACGCGCAGGTCAGCGGCACTGAGCTCAGCAGGAAGTGAGTCTGCTTTTCCCCGGGCTCCAGCGGCATCATGAAGCCCTGAATGCGCTGGGTTTTCTGGTCGAGAGCGAGCTGGGCCTTGTCGAACGCCGGCAGCACGCGGTTGTTTTCGACGCGGGTCTTCGCAGCCGTCAGCACCGACCAGGGCACCACGTCGCCGCGCTCCGGCAACGGCGGGAACGGACTATTCGGGCTGTGCACGCCGGGTCCGGTGCCCATGGGCACGGGAGGGCTCAGCTGCGCGCCCGCCGAGACGGCGGTCAGCATGGCCAGCAGGGCGAGGGTTTTCTTCATGGTCGGGCTCCCGGGCATGCGGTCAATGTTCGTGCTTCATCCCGCAGTATTTTCCTATAGCCAGGCCTTTGCAAGCGGCTTGCAGTTCTTTCAGGCACTGGTCGGGCTGCCTGCCCGACTCCAGGCATTTGGCCGCCGCTTCATGCGCGGCAGCCATGGCCCGGTGGCGCTGCGCGTCCTGCTTGATCTCTTCCGGGCTTTCGGCCGCAAGCGCCAGCAGCGGCAGCAACCAGGCCGCCATCACGATCAGGTTCTTCATCATTCACCTCGCATTGAGCAACTGGGCCACATCGACACGATAGGCGCTGATGGTCGGGATCAGGGCCGCGACGATGGCCACTCCCAGCGCGGCGGCGGGTACCCAGAGCTCGCCCGGCACCCACAGCCGCCCGGTCATCGGAAGCGAATGCTGCGCCTGAAGGAGCAGGCCTGTCAAAGCCGTCAGGCCATGGCCGGCGGCCAGTCCCAGCACCGACGCCAGTACTGCCAGCCACAAGGCCTCGCACACCAGCAGGGACGCGACCTTGGCCGGCGTCGCGCCCAGCATCCGCAGCATCGCCAGATCGGCACGGCGCTCGCGCACCGCATTCCATAGCGCAATGAAGACGCTCAAGGCCGCGGTGAACAGCAGTGCGGCGCCGATGCCGCGCAGCACCTCGGAACCCACGCCGAGCATGCGCAGCAGCCGCGAGACCTCGACCGCCGGCGCCGCCGCCTGCATGCCAGTGCTGCCGTTGACATAGCGCGGAAAAGTGACGGCCGCCAGCGGGCTCTTGTACGTGATCAGCGCGATCGTGACCTCGCGCTCGGCTTCCAGCGCCTTGCGGTCCTCGTCGTCCATCGCCGTGGCTTTCTCGTGCACCGCCCAGACCGACTCGGTCGGCGTGACGATCAGCCGGTCGACCACGCAGCCGCACGGCCCCAACACGCCGGTAATGCGATACGGGTTGTCGGCGTGCTCGTGCCCGCCGCCGGCCAGGCCATGGCTGCCGATGAAGCTGTCGCCGGTTTTCATGCCGGTGGCCTGAGCCACCTGCGCGCCCAGCACGGCTTCCATCGAGCGCGACCAGCCCTGCCCCTGCTCGAAGCTCATCCGGTAATGCGACAAGTAGTCGGGGGTGGTGCCGACGATGCGAAAGCCGCGGAAGCTGTCGCCCAGGCTGAGCGGAATCAGCTTGGCCACCTGCGGGCGCCGGGCCAGCTCCTGCACATCGGCCAGCGGAATGTTGCCGGGTGGCACGTCGATATGGAACACGCCGGCAAGGATCAACTGCATCGGGCTGCCCTTGGCGCCCACCACCAGGTCGATGCCGGCCAGGTCGCGCTGGAACGCGCGGTCTATCTGCTCGCTGGCCAGCAGCACGAACGTGATCGACGCGAGGCCGAGCGTCAGCAGCAGCAGATTGAGCAGCGCCTGCAGCGGCCTCGACCAGAGATAGCGGAACGCGAGCGCGATCGTCTTCATGCAGGAGCCACTTCGCGCACGGGCGCGCGGCCGATCGCGTAGATCATCGCCGCCGGCAAGGCTTCCTGCACACGCCGGTCATGGGTCGCGATCACCAGCGTCGCGTTGCACTGGAATGCGCAGTCCTCCAACAGCTTGAGGCCCGTCAGTGCGGCCTGGTCATCCAGGCTGGCGGTCGGCTCATCGGCCAGGATGATCTTCGGCGCCATCAGGATGGTGCGAGCCAGTGCCACGCGCTGCGCCTGCCCGCCCGAGAGCTGCGACGGCCGGCGCCCGGCGAGCTCGCTCACCCCCAGCAGCTCGAGCGCCCGCTGCACCGTACCGCGATTTTCAGGCACACCGGCGGCGTAGAAAGCCAGCGCGAGATTGCGCTGGACCGTCAGCGCCTCGCTCAGATGCAGTTTCTGCGGCAGAAAGCCGAGGCTGCGCGCCCGCCACGCGTCGCGGCCAGTGCGCGAAAGCGCGGACAGCCGCTGCCCCGCGATCACGATCTCACCGGCGGTGGGCGTGAGCAGCCCGGCAGCCAGCGACAGCCAGGTCGACTTGCCGGCGCCCGAAGCGCCGTGCAGCAACAGCGTCGCGCCCTGCGGCACGTCGAGATCGTCGAAAGCCAGCGCCGGCCCGCCCGGGTATTCGTAGCGCAAGCCGCGGGTTTCGACCATGCGCGCCGGCCCTCGATCAGGCCTTCACCAGTTCGGCAAAGGTCTTGCGGAACTTCGCGACCTTCGGCCCGGCCACTGCCATGCAGTAGCCCTGGTTCGGATTCTTCTCGAAGAAATCCTGGTGGTAGTCCTCGGCTGGCCAGTAGCTGGAAAGCGGCAGGACTTCGGTCACTATCGGCTTGCCGAACAGTTTGTCCTGGCTCATCTGCCGGATCATCTCGTCCGCGATTTCTTTTTGCTCCGGCGTCGTGTAGTAGATGCCGCTGCGGTATTGCGTGCCGCTGTCGGCGCCCTGCCGGTTCATCGTGGTCGGGTCATGGATCACGAAGAAGATCTCCAGGATCTGGCGCAGGCTGATCTGCGATGGCTCGTACGTGAGCTTGACCACTTCGTTGTGGCCGGTCGCGCCCGTGCACACCTGCTCATAGCTCGGCCGTTCGACATGCCCTTGGGCGTAGCCGGATTCGACGTCGGTGACGCCCTTCACCTTCACGTAGACCGCTTCGGTGCACCAGAAGCAGCCGCCGCCGAGAACAATTGTCTGCGCTGTCGAGGACATCCAGATCTCCTGCAAAAGACAACAGTCGGGATAAGGGGCGCCATCTTACTGCGGCGGGTAAAGATATGCCTGCATATGGGCAGGGCCGGCGGTCCGGGTGTCCGTTCTCCGGCGCACGGGGAATTCCCTCCACGCGCCCACTCATTCGTTAAGGCGGGCGGTGCGTACTTGCGGGCGCAGGCCCATTCGCGGTTGCTACAGAGCCAGCGTTCCAACGACCTTGTTGACGCCATGACGCTGGCGAACCTGGGCAGGCGCCCGCGAGCGTGCGCCGGAGAACGCAAGTTCCACCGGCCGCCGGCGCGAGGTGGTCGCCTGAAACGCGACGACTACAAATAGTCAACCGGCGCGAAACAGATCAGCCGCCGTCGTATCGCTGCCCGTCCGCCAGCAATTCCGGTGTACCGATCAGGCGGTTCAGGCCCTCGAAATCGAGCATCCGGTCCTGCCACGGCCCCGTGCTGCCGTGCGTTCGCAGGTCCGCGTAATAGGCTTGCAATGTGTGAGCAACGGCACGCGCCGTGCCCCCCGGGAAAATGACGATGCGAAAGCCGCGCTTGCCCAGTTCGTGGACCGACTGCACAGGCGTCTTGCCACCCTCGACCATGTTGGCCAGCAGCGGCACCCGGCGGGCGAAGCGGGCGCAGGCGGCATCCATCTCCTGCGGCGTTCGCAAAGCCTCGATGAAGAGCGCATCGACGCCGCAGTCCAGATAGCGCTCGGCGCGTTCGAGCGCGGCCTCGATGCCCTCGACCGCGAGAGCGTCGGTGCGGGCCAGGATCAGCGTCCTGGCGGAGCGGCGCGCATCGAGCGCGGCGCGCAGCTTGCCTTGCATCTGCGCCACCGGAATGACGGACTTTCCGTCGAGGTGGCCGCAGCGCTTGGGGAAGGTCTGGTCCTCGATCTGGATCATCGCGGCGCCGGCGCGCTCGAACTCGCGCACTGTGCGCTGCGTGTTCAGCGCGTTGCCGAAACCGGTGTCGGCGTCGACGATCACAGGACAAGTGACGCGGTCCGTCACGAGCGCGAGCGTCTGCGCGACTTCGCTCGCGGTGGTCAACCCGACGTCCGATCGGCCCAGCCGGGTATAGGCAATCGAGGCGCCCGACAAATACAGCGCCTCGAAGCCGGTTTGCTGCGCGACCAGCGCGCTCAACGCGTCGTAGATGCCCGGCGCCAGCAGCGGGTGCGGCGCCTGCAGACGTTGCTTCAAGGTCATGTCGCCTCCTCCGAAAGATGGCCATAGGTCGAACGGCCTTGGCGTCGGAGGCCATGGCCGCACTGCGCTGGTCGATCCCCGCAAGCGGGGCCCCTCGCCCTTCGCTTCATGCGGCCTCCTTTTTGGCAAGCAATTGCGCGATCGATTGCGCAGCGATGGCACCGCCGGCTACAGCGCTGAGCAGGCCGTTGCCCGACAGGTAGCCCCACACGGCGTTGCCGGAAACGCCGCGCGCAGCGCCGCCGGCTGCCAGCAAGTTCGCCCAGGGCGTCGCGTCCTGGCGCAACACGCGGCACTGCGCGTCGATATCCAGGCCACCCTGGGTGTGGAACAGCGCACCGGTGACCTTGACGGCGTGGTACGGCGGCGCCAGCGCCCGTTTGAAGTGCCGGCCTTCGGGCGAGACCGCGCCTTCGCGCACACTGCCCAGCGTAGCGCGCAGAGTCCCAGCATCGCAGCCGACCAACGCCGCCAGCGCATCGACTTCGGCGGCGGACCGCACCGCGCCGGCGGCCTGCGCTTCGCGGAAATCGGGGAACTGCTGCGCGAACGCCAGCAGCGCGTCGTCGAAGATGTCCCAGGCGATACCGCCCGGCTGCGCCAGCACTTTCACGGCGGCTTCCGAATAGCCCTGCGTCTCGTCGTGAAAACGCCGGCCTTCGCTGTTCACCTGAATGGCGCCTTCCATCATGAGCGCCCAGGACACCAGCACACCCTGCGGCACCGCCCACGAGCCGTGACCCTGGTAGCCGCCGAGGTCGGCCAGGCGCGCGTCGAGCGCGCGGCCCCAGGCGATGGCGCTGCCGTCGTTGCCCACATGGCCGGCGAACTGCGCCTCGGCCATCTCGGGCAGCAGTTCGCGCACCAGTTCGCCATTGCCGCCGAAGCCGTTGCAGGCCAGCAGCACGGCGTCGCAGCGCAGCCGCTCGATCCGTCCGTCCGGGCGCCGGTAGCCCAAACCAGCCGCGCTGCCGTTTTCGCCAACCCAGAGTTCGCGCACCAGGGCTTGCGTGATCACCGCAATGCCGGCCGCATCGGCCGCGCGCTGCAGCCGGCTCATCAGGGCAGCACCGGTGCGCTCGGGCACGGCGTGCATGCGCAATGCGCTGTGGCCCGGATACAGAAAGCCTTCGAGCAGCTCGAACTGCAAGCCATGCCGCGCCTCGAGAGCGTCTATCGCCGGTCCGATCGCCTGCGCGTAGGCAGTCACCAGACGCGGTGCCGCGGTGCCATGCGCCTTGGCCTGGATGTCGCGTGCGAACTGCGCGGGGCTGTCGTCGACGCCGTGGGCCTTTTGCACCCGCGTGCCCGCCGCCGGAATGAAACCGGAAGACAGCGCGGTCGAACCGGACGGCGTCGCATCGCGTTCCAGCACCGCGGACTCGATGCCCCGGTCCGCCAGCATGAGCGCAGCCGTGAGGCCACAGGCGCCCGCGCCGACGATCGCGACCGGCACCTGCGGCGCATCGCCGGGCGGCCGCTCCTTGCGAACCACAGGCTGCGCAGTCTCGCTCATTGCAATCAATCCATCGGCCGGAACAGGTACTCGCCCTGCGGCTTGCCGATCACGTTGCCGTCCTGGTAGATCAGCTTGCCGCGCAGGAAGGTTTCCTCCACCCGGGCCGACAGCTCCAGGCCCTCGAACGGCGTGTAGCCCTGGGTCGACGGCGAGTTCTTCGCTGAGATCGTCCAGGTCCTGGCCGGATCGACCAGCGCGATGTCGGCATCGAACCCTTCGGCGATGTCGCCCTTGCGGTTCAGCCCGTAGCGCCGCGCGGGATTCCAGCTCGTCACCTGCGCCATGTGGTTGTAGCTCATGCCGCGGCGCGAGCCTTCGCTCACCAGCGACGGCAACAGGTATTCGGTGCCGCCGAAGCCGCTCTTGGCCATCCAGATGTTGCCGAAGTAGCGCTTCGGGATCTTCATCTCCTGGCGGCAGCAGGCGTGATCGCTCACCACCCAGTCCAGTTCGCCGGCCAGCAGCGCCTGCCACAGGAACTCGACGTCCTCGCGCGGTCGGATCGGCGGATTCACCTTGGCCAGCTCGGCGGCCGCCGATGAGATATCGAGCATCAGGTGGCCGATCGTCACCTCGCGCTTGAAGTCGATGTGCGGAAACGCATCGGCCATCATCAGCGCCGCCTGCACCGCCTTGCGCGAACTCAGGTGCAGCAGGTTGATGTTGGGCAGAGCGGTTTCGTTGGCCAGGTAGCTGGCGATGAACACCGCCAGCCCTTCGGAGTGCGACGGCCGCGCGGCGCTGTAGGCGGCCAGCCCCTTGAGCGACTTGTCCTTCTCGACCATCTTGGTGTACGCGGTCATGATCTCCGCCGTCTCGCAGTGCAGCGACAGCGAAATCTGGGAGGCGCGTTCGGGAAACTGCTCGCGCGCCGCCTGCACGCCGCGCATGATGAATTCGAAGTGCGCATAGTCGTAGCGCTCGTCCTCGCCGATCATCAGGAACTGCCGCTGCGTATCGCTCGCGCCGTGCAGCCCGTGCGAGCCGTAGAACATGAAGATCTTGAAGCTGGCCACGCCGTGCTTGTCGATCAGCATCGGAATCTCGCCGATGTGCGTGCGGTCCATCGGCGCCAGGTGATAGCCGTAGTCGACGTGAAAGCGCCCCTTGCTGATCTTGAGCACTTCGGGAAAGAACTTCTTGTAGGGGCCGCCCTTGTTCAGGTAGTACTGGCCGGTGCGAAAGTAGTTCAG
The DNA here is from genome assembly GCA_035571795.1 of Ramlibacter sp. Lineage (GTDB taxonomy): Bacteria > Pseudomonadota > Gammaproteobacteria > Burkholderiales > Burkholderiaceae_C > Ramlibacter. The sequence continues at coordinate 4,288 of DATNBX010000260.1, read as the reverse complement.
GCTGGACGTGACGCCGCCCATCGCGGCCGCCCTGCTTTCACTCACGGCGTCCTCCTCCAGCGGCGAATAGATTCCGGCGTGCATATGGGAATCGACCACTCCGGGGAAGGCGAGCCGGCCGCGTCCGTCGTGCACGCTCTTGGCCAGCGTTACATCGATGCCCGGCGCCACCTTGGCGAATTTGCCCCCGGCGATGGCGATGTCGGCCTCGTGCACGGCATTGCCGTGCGGCCGCACCACCCGCACGTTCTTGATCAGCAGGTCATACGGTTTCGTACTCACGATGAACTCCTCTTCTTAAGTCTTTGTTGAAGCTGGGCCAGCAGGCCGCCTGCCTCGACCATGTCGAGCAGAAAGCCGGGAATGGGTTCGGTCACCAAGACCTGTCCGCCCGTCCGGACGATGCGGCCGACGCGGGCGTCGAAGGCAATGCGCTCGCCTTCCTGGATCTGCTGCGCCTCACCGCATGTCAGCAGCAGCAGTCCGACGTTGAACGCGTTGCGGAAATAAAGCCCGCCGAACGAAGGCGCGATCACCGCGGCCACGCCGAGGCGCACCAGCACTTCGGCGGCCTGCTCGCGCGACGAGCCGATGCCGAAGTTGGGGCCGGCCACGATCACGTCACCGGGTTGCACCGCGGCAGCGAACTCGGGCCGCAGCGTCTCCAGACAGTGCCTGGCAATCACGTCGATGCCGTGCTTCATTGCGTGGCCAGGGGCCAGCGCATCGGTATCCACGTCGGCGCCGACGCGCCAGGCGCGGGCATCGGTGGCAAGCGTGGCACTCATATTCACTTCAGTCAGCCGACGCGCCGCTCGAGCGCACCGCATCGACCCACAGAGCGCGTTCACGCGCGAAGGCGGTTTCGCTGGTTTCCACCGGAACGCGCATGACGATGGCGCCGCGTTTGGCCAGCTCGGGGGCGTAAGCCGGCGCGGCTGTGACGGTGGCGAGCGCGGAACGCAGGCGCCCGAGCGCGCTCGCGGGCGTCGCGCCCGGCGCATACACCGCGAACCAGACCGGCAGGTCGAGCGTGGGAAAGCCGGACTCGACCAGCGTCGGCACGTCGGGCAGTTCCGGATAACGCGTGGCGGTGGTGACTGCCAGCGCCCGCAACTTCTTCTGCTGGATGTGCGCGAGCACCGACTGGACACCGTTGACCGTGAAGCCGATCCGGCCCGACAGCAGGTCGGTCATCTGCGGGGCCGCGCCCTGGTAGGGCACGTGGAGGAATTTCACTTTCGCGGCGGTGGCGAACATTTCGGTCGTCAGGTGCGTGAGCGAACCGACGCCGTTCGAGCCGTATGAAATCTTGCCGGGATTCGCACGCGCCAGCGCGATCAGCTCGCCGATGGTCTGCGCCGGCACCGCTTGCGGATGCGACACCACGACGTTCGGAAAGCTGCCCAGCATGCCGACGTAGACGTAATCGCTCTCGGGGTCGTAGCCCAGCTTCTTGTTGCGGTACAGCGGCTTGTTGATGAACATGATGCCCTGGCCCGCCACCAGCAGCGTCAGCCCGTCCGGATTCGAGCGCGACACGAATTCCGCGGCGATGCCGCCGGCGGCACCGGACTTGTTTTCGACGACGACCGGCTGGCCCAGCTGCGCCGCCATGCCGTCCGCCGCCAGCCGCGCGAGCGCGTCGGTCGGACCGCCGGCCGGAAACGGCACGACGAGCCGCACGGCGCGGCCCGAAGTGTCCTGGGCTCCCGAAGGCTGCAGCAGGCCTGCCAGCGGGAAAGCGGGTGCCCAACGAAGCAAGTCGCGCCGCGTCACGTCGGCGGCGGCCGGCTCGTGTCGGTTCACATCGGGCATTTCAAGACTCCTTTGGATTGGCGGCAGAGGCCAGCAATTGCCAGAGCTCGCGCAATGGCGTGGCGGGACTCGCATCCAGCAGCGATTCACAAAAGGCGCGGCTGGCCGCTTCTTGGACGAACGGGTCGGCGTTGTGCAGGAACTTCTCGACCGCGCCGCGGGCATCGACCAGCAACTCCGGGTCGGCTGCCGGACCGACCTTCTCTTCGTATTCGCGGCCGCCCGCCGTGAGCAGCAGCGTCGCGCCGCGCTGACGCTGCGCCGTGAGATCGGGATAGATCCGCACTTGCACCAGCGCTTCCAGCCGCCGTAGTTCGGCATCGCAAAAACGCGGCGGCTCATAGCTCGCCGCGTCGAGTTCACCGAACCGCAGCATGGACGCCAGGCCGAACGTCAGGCTGAACTGCGCAGCCAGCGGCGTGGCCGGTTGCGGATTGCCGCAATAGACGGTTGCCTCTTCGTAAATCGTCAGCACGATGCGGCTGATGGCGGCGGTGTCGCCGTTCAGCCGCGCCCGAATACGCCGCGCCGCGAGCGCGCCGTAGTGCACGTGCCGCACGGCAGCGAACGGCTTGAGGTAGGCGTCCAGGATCAGGTCGGCCTGCGCTCTCGGCAGGGCTTGCACCTCGGCCGGGCAAAGGTGCTGCGCGTAATACGCCAGGGCATCGGGCGGCGCATCGATGCCGGCCAGCGCGGCCAGCGCCGCATCCAGCCCCAGTGTCGCGCTGTGGGCGAGGTAGACGTTGCGCACATTGCAGCCGGTACGGATCGGCAGGTAGAGACTCGAAGGCAGCTGGCAGGCGACGATGCCGAGCGCATTCATCGCCAGCTCCGGCGCCAGCCCGAGCAGCCGCGCCACACCAGCGGCCACACCGAGGCCGGGCCAGTTGCCATCGACATGCAGGCCGGGAGCGACACGCAGCCAGGCACCGGCCCGCGCGCCAACTTCGTAGCCCACCGCAAGGGCGTCGATGACTTCGCCGGTCGACGCACCGCGCTGCAGCGCGAGCGGCAGCAGCGCGGCGATCGCGGGAACGCCGGGACGGCCGTGGGCGAAGGCGTGGCCTTCGCAGGCCTCGTACCAGGTCGCACCGACGGCCATGATCTGGCAGGCAGACCGCAGGCCGAGCGCTGCGCCGCCGGGAAAGCGGAAGCTGCCCGGCTCCAGCGCGGCCGACTGCTGTTCCAGCGCCGTCACTTCGGGCGCCATTCGCCCGGCCAGCGCGCAGCCGAGCGTGTCGAGCAAGAGCAGCCGCGCGTGCCGCGACACCTCGGGCGATGCGGCACGTCCGGCGCGCTCCGCGATCACGTCGCGCAGCGTTTCGATGTGCGCCGACCAGCGCTGCCAGGCAGCAGTATCGGTTGCGCCCGCGCTCATGGCAGGACCTCGCGCGGGTCGGTGATCACGCCGCGCAGCGCCGACGCCGCCACGGTGTAGGGCGACCCCAGGTAGACCTGCGCCGTGGCCGAACCCATGCGGCCCTTGAAGTTGCGCGCCGTGCTCGAGATCACGGTGATGTCGTCTCCGAGCGTTGTGCCGTAGCCGGCGCAGGCGCCGCAGGCAGTGGGGAACAGCTGCGCGCCCGCATCGATCAACACCTGCAGCACGCCCTCGGCCCGCGCCGCGTCCTGGTCCTTCAGGCTCGCCGGTGCCACCATCAAACGCACCCCGGCCGCAACATGCTGTCCGCGCAGCACCTGCGCCGCAGCGCGCAGGTCCTCGAGCTTGGCGCCGGTGCACGCGCCGATGTAGGCCACGTCCACCGCGGTGCCCGCGTAGTGGGACACGCCCTGCGCATTGGCGGGACTGTGCGGCGCGGCGACGAACGGCTCGAGCGCCGCCGCCTCGAAGCGGTGGGTTTCGCACCCGGGCGCATCGATCGCGGTTTGATCCGTGTGAAGCCCGCTGATGTCCACGGGCGCAGCGCCCGTCGCAGCCAGCCATTCCTGCGTCGTCGCGTCGGGCGCGATCAATCCGGCCTGGCTGCCCAGCTCGGCGCTCATGTTCGAAAGCGTCATCCGCTCGGCCATCGAAAGCGCCTGCACTGCGCCGCCGCAGAACTCGACGGCCTGGTACTGCCCGCCGTTCATGCCGAAGCGGCCGAGCATGTGCAGCATCATGTCCTTGGCGACCACGCCCGCGGCCAGCCGCCCGTCCCATTGCATGCGGATCGTGCGCGGCACCTTGAGCCAGATTTCGCCCGTGACGACCACGCCCAGCATCTCGGTGCTGCCGATGCCGAACATGTAGGCGCCGAACGCGCCGCCGGTGGGCGAGTGCGAGTCGCCGCCGACGCAGAACATGCCGGGCCGGATGTGGCCGTGCTGCGGCACCACGATATGGCAGATGCCCTGGCTGTCGTAGACATGCGGCAAGTGCTGGTCGCGCGCCCAGTCGCGGGCGATGCGCACGATGCGGCGCGAGTCGTCGTCGCTCTCGGGCACGTAGTGGTCCATCACGAGCACGACC
>DATNBX010000259.1:0-3266 GCA_035571795.1 Ramlibacter sp. | reverse complement strand
GCAGTCGCTGATCGACGACGAGATCACCGAGCTGGCCTGGATGGGCAAGCGCATCGAGAAGCACTACGGCCGCCCGATGGACATCGAATGGGCGGTCGACAAGGACCTGCCCGCCGGCGGCAACATCTTCGTGCTGCAGGCACGCCCCGAAACCGTCTGGAGCCAGCGCGCCCAGGGTACCGGTGTCCAGCCGGCCGGCTCGGCCATGGAGTACATCCTGTCGGCGATGCTGGCCGGCAAGAAGGTCAGTTAGCTGTCACCAGGCATTCCCCCGCAATTTCACCAACCGCGAATTTGAAACGGAGTCAACATGAACGCACGCAATGAGGTCCGCCCCATCGACGACCTGCGCAGCTACATCGCCGCGCTCGAGGCGCAGGGCGAACTGCACCGGGTGAAAACCGAGGTCGACTGGAAGTACGAGCTGTGCCACGTCTCGAAAGTCAACGAGGAGCAGAAGGGCCCGGCCCTGATGTATGAGAACGTCAAGGGCTACGACATCCCGGTGTTCACGAGCGCCTTCACCACGTCGCGGCGGCTGGCCATCGCGCTGGAGCAGGACCCATCGCTGAGGATGAGCGAGCTATCCAAGAAGTGGATGCAGCTGACCACCAAGCAGCTGGTCAAGCCGGTGATGGTGGACAACCCGCCCGTGATGGAAAACCAGATCACCGGCAGCGACATCGACATCGAGAAGTTCCCGGTGCCCTGGTTCTACCCGGACGACGGCGGGCGCTTCTTCGTCACCGCCGGCTATTTGGTGACACAGGACCCCGACACCGGCTGGACCAACCTGGGCACCTACCGCTCGCAGGTGCTGGGCAAGGACATCCTGGGTTCGCAGATCATCAAGGGCAAGCATGGCGACATGCACATGAAGAAGTACGCCGAGCGCGGCGAGCTGATGCCCGCCGCCGCCGTGGTCGGCTGCGACCCTGTGCTGTTCCTGGCGTCCTCGACCCTGGTCAGCGCCGGCCTCGACGAATACGACATCGCCGGGTCGCTGCGCGGCCGGCCGGTGCCGGTGTTCAAGTCCGAGGTGACGGGCCTCACGCTGCCGGCCAACGCCGAGATCATCGCGGAGGGCTTCATTGACCCGAACGAGCTGATGGAGGAAGGCCCGTTCGGCGAATACACCGGCTACTACTCGGGCAACAAGGGCAAGGACTATCCCAAGCCGGTGCTGCGCATCAAGCGCATCCTGCACCGCAACAAGCCGGTCATGTGGTCCACCACGGTGGGCAAGCCGATCAACGACATCCACATGATCCAGTCGCTCAATCGCACGGCGACCCTGTGGCACGACCTGGAGACGATGAAGGTGCCGGGCATCCAGAGCGTGTACATCCCGCCCGAAGCCTGCGGCCGTTTCTGGGTGGTGGTGTCGGTCAAGCAGATGTACCCCGGGCACTCCAACCACGTCGGCAACGCCGTCATCGCCAGCACCACCGGCCACTACGGCGTCAAGGGCGTGATCACCGTGGACCACGACATCGAAGCGGACGACTGGGACCGCGTCTGGTGGGCGCTGGCCACCCGGTTCGATCCCAAGCGTTCGGCCCAGATCATCGACCGCGGCCGCTCCACCCCGCTCGACCCCGGCCTGCCGATCGATGCGCGCGACATCACCAGCCGCATCATCCTGGACGCCTGCACGCCGTTCGAGTGGAAGGACAAGCCCAACGAAATCTTCATGGACCGCGCCGTGCTGCAGAAGGTCTCCGACCGCTGGAACCAGTACGGCTTTACCGGCACGAGCCCGGTGGCCGGGATGATCAACCGGCTGACGCGGCCGGAAGTGAAGAAACCCAAGGCGGCCTGAGCGCCGCTTGACGCAACCACGAAAGGCGATCTATGAGCGGCAGGAAAGGCATCGTCGTCGTCTGCAACCTCGACACGCGGGGCGAGGACATCGTGTTCGTCAAGGACCTGATCCGCGGTCGCGGGCATGAGCCGATCCTGCTGGACTTCAGCATGGAGGAGCCGCCGCCCTTCGCGGGCGACATCACCACCGAAGAGGTCGCCGCCCGGGGCGGCATGCCGATCGAAATGGTGCGCGAGAAGTACCGCAGCGACCGCGACGCTGCGACCAACAACCAGATCAACGGCGCCGCCGCGATCGTCGACGAGCTGGTCAAGCGCAGGCGCGTGCACGGCATCATCGGCATCGGCGGCGGCACCGCCTCGCTGGTGTCGACGTCGATCATGAAGCGGCTGCCGTTCGGGATGCCCAAGCTCATGGCTTCGCCGATGGCGGCGCACCCGGCCTACATCGACAAATACGTCGGCACCCACGACATCACGATGCACCACACCGTGCTCGACATCGTCAAGATGAACCCGCTGCTGAAGGCGCAGATCATCAATGCCGTGGGCGCGATCTGCGGCATGGTGGAAATGACGCAGGGCACCGATATCCGCTTCGACAAGCCTTGCGTCGCGATCTCGTCGTTCGGTTTCGGCGAGATGGCGGTGCAAAGCGCGACCGGCATGCTGGAGGACGCCGGCTACACGCCAATAGTCTGTCATGCTCAGGGCAAGGGCGACCGCGCGATGGAGGAGATGATCGCGAGCGGCGCCTTCCACGGCGTGCTGGACATCTGCATCGGCGGCATCGTCGAGCACCTGTTCAAGGGAAATCGCGATCCCGGGCCCGACCGGCTGAAGGCCGCCGCAGCGGCCGGCATCCCGATGGTGCTGGCGCCGTGCGGGCTGGACATCCTGTCCTATGGCGGGCGCGCAGACATGCTGGAAAAGACCAAGGGGCGGGTACAGGTCGTGCAGGACGCGCTGCGCGTGCAGGTGCGTACCACCGCGGACGAACTGCGCGCCGCGGCCGACGTGATCGCCCAGCGCCTGAACCAGGCGCGCGGCCCCTGGACGTTCCTGGTTCCGCTGCAAGGCTGGTCGTCGCTGGACAAGCCCGGCCGGCCGATCTTCGATCCGCAGGCCGATGCTGCCTTCGTGGCAAGGCTGAAGGAAAGGCTCTCGGATCCTTCGCGCGTCAAGGAGGTCGACATGCATCTGTACACGCCCGAGTTCGCGCGTGCCGCGGTAAACGAGTTCGTCCAGCTGTTCGAGTCGGCGCGCAGTGCCCCCGCCGAGGCGGCCGCATGAAGCGAAGGGCGAGGCAGCGCCGGAACGTGGCGCCTCGGTACGTGCGCAGTGGAGGCGCTGCAATGATTCGGCTGCACGGAGCAGCTACGCAGGCTCTTGCGCTCCGCCGAATCCCCGCTTGCGGGGATCGACCAGCGCAGTGCGGCCAT
>DATNBX010000258.1:0-2623 GCA_035571795.1 Ramlibacter sp. | reverse complement strand
CGCAGCGCTTCGCGCTGCCTGGCAAATGTCGCCACGTGCAGCGGCGTGCGGCCATGGGCATCGCGGGCGTCGAGGTCCGCCTTCGCCCCGGCCAGCTTGCGTATCTCCGCCACGTTGCCGGTGAACGCCGCGGCGTGCAGCCCCCGATAGCCGGCCGCTTCGGTGGCCGTTGGAGCGACCTGGGCGGCGGCCGGCGCCGGCGCCGTCAGCCCGGCCAAGAACCCAAGTGCCAGCGCAGCCGCCGACCGTGCGCCAAGAAAGGAGTTGAACGTGGGCATGGGGCGGATTCTTGCATGGAGGATCGGTACCGTGGGTGCAGCACAATCACGCCATGAGCTTCTTCTCATCCGTGCGCAACGCCCCGCCCTCGCTGCTCTTGCGCCTTTCGATCGCGGTGGCCGTGATCACCATTGCGATGAAGACGCTGGCCTGGTGGATCACCGATTCGGTCGGCCTGCTGTCCGACGCGATGGAGTCGTTCGTCAACCTCGCCAGTGCGGCCTTTGCATTGCTGATGGTGACCATCGCACGCCGGCCAGCCGATGCCGACCATCCTTACGGCCATCACAAGGCGGAATATTTTTCGTCCGCATTCGAGGGCCTGATGATCATCGTGGCAGCACTGGGCATCGTCTGGGCCGCGGTCCAGCGGCTGTTCGATCCGCAGCCGCTGGACCAGCTCGGGTGGGGCCTGACGCTGTCGGTCCTCAGCTCCGGATTCAACGCCGCGCTGGCCTGGGTCATGCTGCAGTCGGGGCGCCAGCATCGCTCGATCGCGCTCGAGGCCGACGCCCGCCACCTGATCACCGACGTGTGGACGTCGGCCGGGGTCGTGGCTGGAGTGGGACTGGTTGCGCTCACGGGCTGGCAGTGGCTGGATCCGGCAGTCGCGATCGGCGTGGCGCTGAATATCCTGCGCGAGGGGACTGCGCTGATGTGGAAGTCGTCGCAGGGGCTGATGGACGAGGCGGTCGAGCCCGAGGTCATGGCCGACATCGAAAAGACGCTGGCCGGGTTCGATCACCGCACCATCCGCTTCGACCACATCTCGACCCGCCGCTCGGGCCAGCGGCGCTTTGTCGACATGCACATGCACATGCCGGCGAACTGGACTCTCAGGCGCGCGGCCGCCGTGCGCGGCGCGGTCGAACAGGCGCTGATGAGCGCCGTGCCCGGCCTGCGGGCCACCATCCAGCTGTTGCCCAGCGATGTGGAAGCCCATTTGGAAGATGGAGAGGATCCGCTTTGATTGCGCTGATCCAGCGGGTGAGCCAGGCGCGGGTGGTGGTGGCCGGAACGACGACCGGCGAAATCGGTGCCGGCCTCCTGGTGCTGGTCTGCGCCGAGCGCGGCGACAGCGAAGCGCAGGCCGACAAGCTGCTGGCCAGGATCCTCAAGCTGCGCATCTTCGGCGACGAGGCCGGCAAGATGAATCGCAGCGTGCAGGACACTGGTGGCGCTCTGCTGCTGGTCAGCCAGTTCACGCTCGCGGCCGACACCTCGGGCGGCAACCGTCCCAGCTTCACCAATGCCGCGGCGCCCGAGGACGGCCGGCGCCTTTACGATTACCTTGTAGCGCAGGCCCGCGCGGCCCATCCCGTGGTGCAGACCGGCGAGTTCGCCGCGCACATGCAGGTGCACCTTGTCAACGATGGCCCGGTGACGATTCCCCTGACGGTTCGTTCTTGAGACTTTGGGGTCAGATCACAATTCAGGACAGCAGCGCCGACGGAGCGGCAAAATCTCAAACGAAATTGTGCTCTGACCCCAACTGACTAATAAGGGTTCACGAACCCCAGCGACCCCAGCAGCAGAATCTCCAAAGCCTCCATCTCCAGCGCCTGCCGCTGGCCACGTTCATGCTCATAGCCCTGCGCGTGCAGGGTGCCGTGAACCAGCAGATGCGCGTAATGCGCTTGCAGCGTCTTGCGCTGTTCCCGCGCCTCGCGTTCGACCACCGGCCCGCACAGCACGAGGTCCGCCATCACGACCGGCTCGCTCGCATAGTCGAACGTCAGAACGTTGGTCGCGTAGTCCTTGCCGCGATATTGGAGGTTCATCTCGCGTGCCTCGGCCTCGCCGACGACGCGCACCGTCACTTCTGCCGGGCGCGCCAGCGCATGTTCGATCCAGCGCGCCACCGCCGCTCGCTCGAGCAGCGCGCGGTGCACGCTGGCGCCCGCGAAACGCCCGAACTGGAGCGTGAGGACCAATGCCGCCTTACTTCGCATCGGCCTTGCGCGCCGCGTCATATGCGTCGACGATGCGCGCGACCAGTGGATGCCGCATCACGTCGGCACTGGTGAAGCGGGTGTGGGCGATGCCCTTGACGCGCTTGAGGATGTGCTCGGCCTCGACCAGCCCCGACAACTGGCCCTTGGGCAGGTCGATCTGGCTGATGTCGCCGGTCACCACGGCCTTGGCGCCGAAACCGATCCGCGTGAGGAACATCTTCATCTGCTCGGGCGTCGTGTTCTGCGCCTCGTCCAGGATCACGAAGGCATTGTTCAAGGTGCGGCCGCGCATGAAGGCCAGGGGCGCCACCTCCAGCGCGTTGCGCTCGAACGCCTTGGCGACCTTGTCGAAACCCATCAGGTCATACAGCGCGTCGTACAGCGGGCGC
>DATNBX010000257.1:0-2090 GCA_035571795.1 Ramlibacter sp. | reverse complement strand
GCGCCGCGCAGATGAAGGCCTGCAAGGTGAGAAGGTCATGCTCGCCCGGCAAGCGGCGAGCCGCCTGAACCGCGGCCACGCTCCAGGCGAGGTCCGCATCCAGCGGAAAGACAGCGGGCCGCGCCTCGGCTTTGGCCACCGGCAGCAGCAGGCATGCGCCGCCATGCGCCACCAGCACCCAATCGGCCACCCGCCCGCAGGCAACCCGGTTGCAGCGGACCCCCCCATCGGGGCTGGTCGCGGCCTGCGCGAAAGTGATGCTGCCTTCCGGCCGCTCGATGCCGGCCGCAGCCAGCAATGGCCGCGCCATCATGGTCTCGGCCAGGGGGACCGGCACGGCATACAAGCCGCAGAGTTCGAGCAGTGCGAACACATCGGTCAAGGCGAGGCCCGCACCGCCTTGCGCTTCGCTCACCAGCGCATCGGCAAAACCGGATTCCTGGAGCTGGTTCCAAAGCGGCGCAGCCGATTGGCCGGACTCGATTTCGCGAACGCGCCGCGGCGGGCACTGATCGGCCAGCAGCTGGCGCAAGGCATCGGTGAAAAGATCGTCCATGCGAGTCGCCTTTCAGCGCAGTCCGAGCCCACGGGCAATCATGCCGCGGAGGATGTCGCGCGTTCCGCCGCGCAACGAAAACGAAGGCGCCACCTGGGTGACGTAGTTCAAGGTGTGGAGCAACTCCAGCGGCAGATTGCAGCCTTGGCGCAAGTAAAGGTCATCGGCGATCGCGGCAGGAATCAACTGCTCGACGCCGGTACCGAGGTCCTTGACCAGCGCGGCTTCGACCACTGGGCTTTCGCCCTGCGCGAGTTTGCCGGTCACAGCGATCGACATGGCACGCAGCGGCGCGAGCTGGGCCACGATCCGCCCGGCCAGCCGGATCGACTCGGGCGTGCGACCTGCGTCGGTGCGGATGAACGCCAGCCACTGGTCGAACAGCACGATGCTCGAGTACAGGCGCTCGGGGCCGCTGCGCTCGAAGGCCAGCTCCGCCGTCACCTGTTCCCAGCCCTTGCTTTCAGCGCCGATCAGAGCGTCTTCGCCCAGCTGCACGTTGTCGAAAAAGACCTCGCAGAAATGCGATTCGCCGGACAGGTCGGTGATCGGACGCACCGTCACGCCCGGCAGCTTCAGGTCGACGATCAGCTGCGACAGGCCCTTCTGGCGGTCCTCCGCGGTGCCTGAGGTGCGGACCAGCGCGATCATGTAGTGGCAATGGTGCGCGTTGGTGGTCCAGATCTTCTGGCCATTCAGGGTCCAGCCCTTGCCGTTGCGCGTGGCGCGGGTCTTGACGCTGGCCAGGTCGGACCCGGCATTCGGCTCGCTCATGCCGATGCAGAAGAACGACTCGCCGCGACAGATCGGCGGAATGTAGAACTGCTTCTGCGCCTGGGTCCCGTACTTCAGGATCAGCGGCGCGCTCTGGCGATCGGCGATCCAGTGCGAGCCGACGGGCGCGCCGAAATTCAGGAACTCCTCCACCATCACATAACGCGCAAACGGGCTGCGCCCCGCCCCGCCATACTCCTTCGGCAGGGTCAGGCCCAGCCAGCCCTTGCGCCCGAGCTCGCGGCTGAAGTTGCTGTCATAACCGGACCAGGATTTCGCCCGCACATGGGCCGGCACGTTGCGCATGGCTTGCCCCAGGAACTCGCGAACCGGGGCGCGCAACGCCTCGTCTTCCGGCGGAATGGCGGTGAGGGAAAGTGAATCGAGCGCGCTCATTGGATGTCTTTCCGAACGTTCATTGCGGCAGCATGTGCAAGCCCGGGCCGAGATGCGCTGCACCGTCGATCTGGATCAACTGGCCCGTCATCAACGCGCCGGCCGGGCTCGCGAGGAACGCGACCAGCTCGGCGACCTCTTCCACGCTCGTGGGACGCCCCAACGGTGTGGCCTCGATCAACCGGTCCACCAGAGGCTTGGCCGCCTCGCCGGCGAGGCCTTCCGTGATCACGGCGCCGGGGCCGATGCAGTTCAAGCGGATGCCGTCCTTCGCCCACTCAAGCGCGAGGGAGCGTGTCAGGCCCAGCACGCCCGCGCGCGCTGCAATTGAATGCGCGATGCCCATGGAACCGCGGTCCACTCC
>DATNBX010000256.1:0-8942 GCA_035571795.1 Ramlibacter sp. | reverse complement strand
CTCAGGCGGAATGCGCAAGGTCAGCTTGTTGCCGCGCGCCGTGATCTCGGGCACGCTGGTGTACGAGAGCACCAGGTATTTCTGCGCTTCGTTGTTGGTCTGCATCGCGAAGCTGCCGCCCGAATGCGGGCACAGGATCGCTGGCGTCTTGTGCTCCTGTACCAGGCGCTGGGCGTTGATCGCCGTTTCGCTGGGGTTGTACTTGTCGTCGAAGGCGACGATCTCGAGCTTGTATTTCTTGCCCTTCACTTCGAAGCCGGCGGCGTTGATCTCGGCAGCCGCCATATTCATGCCGTCCAGCACGTTCTTGCCGTAGAGAGCGGCGCCGCCGGACAGCGGACCCGAGTAGCCGATCTTCACGACCTCCTGGGCGATTGCCGGCACGGTGGCCAGCGCAGCCGCCGCTGCGACGGCAAGCGAAAACTGCTTGAGCGTTGACTTCAATCTCATGGGGTCTCCTAAAAAGAGGGGGTGGTGACGTGGCCGGTTCAGGCGCCGATGTAGGCTTTCCGGACGGCCTGGTTATTGAGCAGGCTCTCGCGGTCGCCTTCCATCACGATCCTGCCGCCTTCGATGACGTAGGCGCGGTTCGCGATCTTCAATGCGGCGTATGCGTTTTGTTCGGCCAACAGGACGGTGGTGCCTGCACGATTGATTCGCTGTATGACTTCGAAAACCTGCTTGACCACCAGCGGCGCGAGGCCCAGCGACGGCTCGTCCAGGAGCAGCGTCTTCGGCCGGCCCATCATCGCGCGGCCGATCGCCAGCATCTGCTGCTGGCCGCCGCTGAGCGACCCAGCGGCCTGATCGCGTCGTTCGGCCAGGATCGGAAACAGGCTGAAGACGTCGTCCAGCATCTTCTGATTGCCGGCCCGGTCGCGCCGGTGGACGTAGGCACCGAGCGTCAGGTTCTTGAGCACCGACATCTGCGGGAACAGCTTGCGGCCTTCCGGGCAGTGCACCACGCCGAACTGCACGATCTGCGAGGGTTTCATCCCGACCAGCTCCTGGTTGCGAAACCGGATGCTGCCGGACGCCGCCTTGTTCAGGCCGCTCGCGGTGAGAAAGATCGAGCTCTTGCCGGCACCGTTCGCGCCGAGCAGAACCACCAGCTCGCCGGCGTCGGCGTGCAGCGTGACGCCGTTGAGCGCGCGGAAGCTGCCGTAGTTCTGCGAGACGTTCTCAAACGTCAGCATGCTCGCTCCCCAGATAGGCGTCGATCACCGCCGGGTTCGCGCGAATTTGCGCGGGCGTTCCCTCGGCGATCTTTTCGCCGTAGTTGAGCACGGTGATCCGGTCGGCCAGGCTCATGATCATTTGCATCTTGTGTTCGACCAGGCACACCGTCAGGTCGTGCCGGACCAGCTTTCGGATCAGTTCCGACAAGCCTTCGGTTTCCTCGGGATTCACGCCGCCCGCCGGCTCGTCCAGCAGCAGCAGCTTGGGCTGGGTGGAAAGCGCCAGCGCGAACGCCACGCGCTTGCGCTCCTCCTGCGAGATGTCGCCCGCCATCCGGTTCGCGATGTGCGACAGGCCGACAAAATCCAGTGCTTCCCTTGCTTTCTCGCGGCACAGCTGCTCTTCGTGGCGCAGCAGCGTCGAGTTGACCAAGACGTCGAAGAGGCCCGATTCGGTGCGCAACCGGTGGCCCACGATCAGGTTGTCCAGCACCGTAGCCATATCGAACAGGGCGGTGGTCTGGAACGTGCGCGAGATGCCCAGGCGCGCGACTTGGTCGGCGCGCAGGTTCGTGATGTCGTGGCCGTCGAAGATGATGGAGCCCGAAGTGGGGGGGACCACGCCGCTGACCAGGTTGAAGAACGTGGTCTTGCCGGCCCCGTTGGGACCGATGACCGCGTGGATCTTGCCTTGCTCGATGGTGGTGCTGACCTCGCTGACCGCCGAAAGGCCGCCGAAGCGTTTGGTCAGATTGCGTACTTCAAGCATGGCTGGCCTTTGGCTGGGGTTCGACTGCGTCGGATGCCGCCGTGGCGGACGGGACTGGCGCGGCCAGCGAATCCCGGCGGGCCCGCCAGGCCACATAGCTGCCCACGATGCCGTGCGGCACGAAGATCACCAGCACGATCAGAATCGGCCCGAACACGATGAAGCGGTATTCCTGCAGGAACTGCAGGTATTGCGTCAGCCATGGCACCATCAGTGCGCCCAGCAGGGGGCCGAGCAGCGTTCCCAGGCCGCCCACCAGCATGTACATCGTCATGTCGAACGAGTGCTCCACGCCCGCCAGCCCAGGACCGAGGAAGCGCACGAACCCGGCGTAGAGCCCGCCGGCCAGGCCGGCGTAGAACACGGACAGCATGAAGGCGAGCAGCTTGTTGCGCATGAGGTTGATGCCCAGCGACTCCGCCAATTCGTCGCCGTTGCGGATCGCCATGAAGGTGCGTCCGAGCAGCGAGGTAACGATGCGGTGCATGATCCAGGCCCCCAGCACCAGGAAGAAGAACAGCAGGTAGTAGAGTGTGCGGGGCGACTCGAACGCCAGCGGCCCGATGCCGGTCGGCGCGGGAATGCCGATGATGCCGACAGTGCCGTGCGTGAGGCTTTCCCATTTCTCGATCACCAGGAACATGATGTAGCCGACGCACAGCGTGAAGATCGAGAAATAGTGGCCCTTGAGCCGCAGTGAGACGATGCCGATGAAGAATCCCAGCGCCGAGGCCAGGACGCCGGACAATGCGAACGCGATCCAGAACGGGACCTGGTGGTCCACCGTGAGAATGCCCACCGTGTAGGCGCCCACGGCCATGAAGCCGCTGTGCGCGAGGTTGTATTGGCCGGTGTAGCCGGTGATGAGGTTCAGCCCCAGGGTGGCGATCGCGAAGATGTACGCGGTGCTCATAACCGTGAGCTGGTAATCGTTCTTCGCGAGGAACGGAAACGCCAGTCCGAGCGCGAGCAGCAGCAGCCAGCCCGGCTTGCCCGTCAGATATCTCATCAGGTCGCCCCTTTGGTGAACAGGCCCTGCGGGCGCACCGACAGGATGAACACCAGCAGCACGAAGGCGATGATGTCCTTGTAGTCGGTCGAGATGTAGAAGGCCCCGAAGCTTTCGGCGAACCCAATGATCAGCCCGCCCACGATGGCGCCCGGGACGCTCCCCATGCCTCCGAGGATGATGATCACGAACGCCTTCGTGATGACCAGATTGCCCATTGCGGGATACACCAGGTTGATCGGCGCGTACAGGGTGGCGGCGACCGCGGCCAGCGCGCCCGAGATCGCGAAGGTGAGCATCGCGACCTTGTTCGCATCGATGCCGACCAGCGATGCGCCGTCGCGGTTCTGCGCCATCGCGATGATGGTCGAACCGGTCACGGTCTTGCGCAGGAAAAGATGCAGGATCACCATCAGCGTGAACGCGCCGGCGATGATCAGCAGCCGCTGGACCGGCGCAGTCACGCCCCCGAGGTCGAGGATGCCCGTGTAGGGAGTTTGCATGCGGTGGAAGTCCGCGCCCCAGATCGCCTGCGCGCCGGCTTCCAGGAACAGCAGGATGCCGATCGCGGCGATCATCGGATGCAGTCCGGACGCCCTGCGCAATGGGTGGAACACGAGGCGTTCGGCGAGGACCGCCAACGCGGCGACACAGAGGGCCGATCCCAGCATGGCCAGCCAGTAGTTCAAGCCCCACATCTTCATGAGGTGAAATGACACGAACGCGCCGGCCATGTAGAACGCGCCGTGCGCGAAGTTCGGCACGTGCAGGATGCCGTACACCAGGGTCAGGCCCAGTGCCACCAGGCTGTAGATGCCGCCGAGCGTCAGCCCGTTGAGCACTTGTTGCAGAAAAAGATCCATTGACTTGCTGCGTGGATAACCTGCGCGCGAACAGCCTGGGCGGTACCCGATGTTGCGAGGAGAGGCCGGGCAAACGGCCGGCACCAATTTAGACCGAACGTTCTTTGGTGGTCAATACGGCTGAGCTTGCGCTGTGCTGCATGGCAGAACCCGCAGCCAAAAAAAGCGGTCGCGCTGTCACGCAGGTGCCTGCGCGAAACCTTCCGATCTAGGCGAGCGGGACTTCCGCCGTTGTCAAGCGGCCGATCTCAGGCCAGCGGCGGTGCAGGAAAAGCCACGCAACCAGGCCCACGCTCATCATCAGCAATGAGGTGAGCGCGAGCGCGCGCGTGGAGTGCATGACGAGCGGCGTGACCGCACCGGCCACCAGGCCGTTGGCCGTCGAGCCGATCACCGCCTGCAGCGACGATGCGAGTCCGCGCCGTTCCGGATACAGATCCAGCACCAGCAGCGTGACCACCGGCACCATCAGGGCCCAGCCGAACGAGAACAGCGCGATCGGCAGCAGCGCCCAGGCGGCATGGGGCACGAACATGAAATTGGCTGCGACATTGGCCAACGACACCAGCACCATGATCAGGAAGCCGTGGCGGATCTGCCGTTTCGGTGTGATCTTGCCCGCCAGCCGGCCACTGGCCCAGGCTCCGCCGATGATGCCGGCGATGGTGAGCAGGAAAAACCAGAAGAACTGTGTGGGCTCCAGTCCCAGGTGCTCGCCGAGAAAGGCGGGCGCCGCCAGCACGTAGAGGAACATGCCGTTGAAGGGAATGCCGCTGGCCAGCGCGAGCAGCAGGAAGCGCGGGCTGGACCCGAGCTGCCAGTAACCGCGGAGCAGGTTGCCTACGTTGAAGGGCTGGCGCTGCGTGAAGTGCAACGTCTCGGGCAGCAGCCGGAAGTTGGCGATCCAGAGAACCACGCCCACGCCGGTGAGAAACCAGAAGATGCTGTGCCAGCCGGCGTGCACCAGCAGCCAGCCGCCGATGATCGGCGCGATGGCGGGTGCCACGCCGAAGTAGATCGTGACCTGGCTCATGACCTGCTGCGCCTGCGCGGGCGGGAACATGTCGCGGACCACGGCGCGCGACACCACGATGCCGGCGCCGGTGGACAAACCCTGCAGACCGCGGAACAACACCAGCTGGCCGACGGTTTGCGACAACGCACAACCCGCCGACGCGAACGCAAACACGGCGATGCCCCCAAGGATGACCGGCCGGCGGCCGAAACTGTCGGCCAGCGCGCCGTGGAACAGGTTCATGAACGCGAAGCCGAACAGGTAGGCCGACAGCGTCTGCTGCATCTGCACCGGGGTCGCGTCCAGCGCGCGGGCGATGCCCGAGAACGCTGGGATATAGGTGTCGATCGAGAACGGCCCCAGCATGCCCAGCACGGCGAGCAGGACGGCAAGGGCCCAGCGCGGCGCGCGCCAGAGTTGGTCGGCTTCGGGATTCACGAGGCGCCCTAGTCTACTGGTACGCGAGCTTAGGAGCCTGCGCGACAGAAAAACGGGCCTGCGCCGGGGTTTGGAATCGCGCCAGGCTAGGCGCAGCCGAGGCCGTGTGGTCGATCCACACTAGGAGGCTGTAACAACGCCTGGCGCGATTCCAAGCCCCGGCCCGTAGGGTTGGGCCTGCAAGGGGGCGCATGCGTTGTTACGGTCACGGGTCAAGCCGTCCAGGCTTGACCCGCGCCCGCGCCTAGCCTGCGCCCCCTTGCAGACCCAACGCAGGCCCGTTTTTCTGCCGCGCAGGCTCCACGTGCTGGCAGGGTCCAAGTCGGCGTGAATTCGTGGGGCAAGACGGGGCCTCGCGTAAAATTGCGGCCTTCACCCCAACCCCCAGGGAGCAATCCGTGCAACTCGTCTGCCTCGACCTCGAGGGCGTCCTCGTTCCTGAAATCTGGATCGCTTTCTCGGAGCGCACCGGCATTCCCGAATTGCGCCGCACCACGCGCGACGAACCGGATTACGACAAGCTGATGAAGTCCCGCCTGGCCCTGCTGGCGCAACACAAGCTGGGCCTGCCCGACATCCAGAAAGTGATTGCGGC
The DNA here is from genome assembly GCA_035571795.1 of Ramlibacter sp. GTDB lineage: Bacteria > Pseudomonadota > Gammaproteobacteria > Burkholderiales > Burkholderiaceae_C > Ramlibacter. The sequence goes on along the minus strand of DATNBX010000256.1, from coordinate 3,075 downwards.
GATGGGTCCGATGCCCGGCGCCAAGGCCTTTCTCGACGACCTGCGGCGCGACTTCCAGGTGATCATCCTCTCGGACACCTTCTATGAATTCGCCATGCCGCTGATGCAGCAGCTGGGCCTGCCGACGCTGTTCTGCCACAAGCTGGAGACCGACGCGCGCGGCTTCGTGGTGAACTACCACCTGCGCATGCCCAACCAGAAGAAGGAATCGGTGAAGCGCTTCAAGGAACTCAACTTCAAGGTCATCGCCGGTGGCGATTCCTACAACGACACCGCCATGTTGAGCGAAGCCCACGCCGGCATCCTGTTCCGCCCGCCGGAGAACGTGATCCGCGAGTTTCCGCAGTTCCCGGTGACCATGAACTACACGGAATTCGAAGCCGAGATCCGCAAGGCCAGCGCCCGCATCTGACGACGATTCAGACCAAGACCACAACGTCGCTGTACTGCGCCAGGACTTCGTCGACAGTGACCAGTTTCAGCGGCTCGACCAGCGCCTGGGCGATCAGGAGGCGGTCGAATGGGTCGTTGTGGTGAGGCGCAAGCTGTGCAACACCGGCAGCATGCAGCGCGCTCACGGGAAGTTCCACGAACCCGCTGGCCTCTATGGCTGCTGTCAACTCGCGCGGGTCCGCGCGAATCTTCCCGAGGCCCGCCTTGATGGCCACCTCCCATATGGAAGCTGCCGACACGTAGACCTCGTCGGCAGACTCGATGATGCGGCGGGCTGCAGGCTTCAACAGGCGTGAGCCCGCAACAGCCCACAAGAAAATATGTGTGTCCAGAAGGAGCCGCATCAGCGTCCTTCGAAGCCGCCCAGCACGCCGTCAGGCAAAGGCGCGTCGAAGTCCCTCGGAACCGTCAGCTTGCCCTTTAGCACACCGAACTTGATGCGCCGCCTGGAGCCTTCTAGCCGGGTGATGCGCACCAGGGGCTTGCCATTGCGGCTAACCACCACGTCCTCTCCAGAGGCGGCCTTGTCCACCAGTTGGGACAGACGCGTCTTGGCGTCGTAGATGTTGACGGTTTCCAAGGTACAAGTCTCCATGTTGACCGGAATTCAGACCAAGTCTAGTCTAGTTGATACTGCTTGGCAAACGAAAGGTCTGAACGCCTGTGAAGGGACACCGTAAGCCGCCGCGTAGCCCCTCGGGTCCTGGTTCTCAACCCGCCACGGCGTCGCCCCAGGGCGACATGATCTCGGTGCACCCCATGTTGTGAACGCCGTCTCGCAGGACGCCCGCTGGGCAGGCGAAGGCATAGGGGAACACAGTGCGGCGCGTGGTCGAAGTCGGCATCTCCTGAGCCAGGGCGTTCTGGATATCAGCGCTGAGCGACTGGTCGGCGGTGATCTGGCCGCCGCCGCTGACCTCGATGCGTGGTTGGTGAAACGCCGCTTCGAGGCTCATGCCGTGGTCCATCAGGAATGAGCTGAGCTGCAGCACAGTGCCCAGGATCTTGCGGCCGCCCGAGGCGCCGAGCGCAAACCGGCGGCCATCCGCTGCCACGCCCACGACCGGACAGTAGTTGGCAAGGCAGCGCTTGCCCGGCGCCAGCGAGTTGGGTTTTCCTTGCTCCGGGTCGAACCACATGATGCCGTTGTTCAGCAGGATGCCGGTCGACGGAGACACCACGCGGGAGCCGAAGATCGACAGCAATGTTTGCGTGACCGCACACAGGTTGCCGCGGCGATCCACCACGCTGAAGTGAGTGGTGCAGCCGGGCGCCTGGGGCGACTCGTGGTCGCCCATGCCGCTCAGGCGAACGCGAAATGCCGCATCCATCGAGCGGGCGACCGCGCGATAGGCCTGCGCATCCGGGCCGCGGCCGGCAGGTTCGAATTCTTTTTCCAGCAGGCCCAGCGCCTGCGCAAGGGTCGGACCGCCGGTCAAGCCGGGCGCGGCATAGACGTGACCGCCCCGGTAGGGGATCACCAGGGGCTCGGCCCATTCGGCCTGGTAGCTTGCCAGGTCGTCCTCGCTCAGGCAGCCGCCCTTGGCACGCACGTCGCGCACCAACGCCCTCGCCAGCGGGCCCTCGTATATCGCGCGCGGACCTTCGTCGGCAATCTGGCGCAAGCTGGCGGCCAGGACCTGCTGGTTCAGCCGCCGCTGGGTGACCGCTGTCCACGACCCGATGATGGGCCAGCGGCCTTCATCCAGGAACAGCGCGGCCGCATCCGGGTCCAGCGACAGGGCCTTGGCGGTGGACGCCGTGATCAGGCCCGAGTACCAGTCCACCAGCAGGCCGTCTTGCGCCATCCGGACGGCGGGATCGATCAGGTCGCGCCAGGGCTTGCGGCCGTAGCGCTCGTGCGCCAGGCCCATGCCGGAAACCACACCGGGCACAGCCACTGCCGTGGCGCCCTGCACATTGCGGTCGCCGACCACCATCGACCAGGGAAACAGGTCCGAGCTGCGGCCGTCGCCGGTCAACGGATAGTCTTTCGGGTCCAGGCCGCGAGGCGAACGCATGCCGAAATTGACTACCCGGGCCACGCCCTCGTCGGCACGCCACAGCACCATGCAGCCGCCGGCCGCCGGTCCGCTCATCCAGGGTTCCACCACACCCAGTGCAAACGAGGTTGCGACCGCGGCATCGACTGCATCACCGCCGCTGGCCAGCACGGCCGCGCCGGCCTGCGCCGCGCGCTTGTGCTGTGCCGCCACCACGCCGGCCTCGGTGGCGACGACGGACTTGCGGACGGTCTGCGCGTCGGAAAAATTGTCCATCTAACCGTTCGCCTTGGCGTGGCGCACCACGTCGGCATGAGTGGCGAACCACACGGAGCCGAGGCTCTTCGCGTGCCGGATCAACTCGTCCAGGATCCAGATCCGGGAACGGTAGCCGCTGATGTGCGGATGCATCGTGAGCTGGAAGATGCCGCCCTCCTGGAAGGCCGCTTCGAGTTCGCGCCGGAAAATGTCGAACACGTCGGCCGGCGGGGTATAGGGCCGCAAGCCGGCAAAGCGGTTCATGTTGAAGTACACGGCGTCGTCGCGGATCCACTCGACGGGAAGTTCCACCACGCCGCTGTTTTCTCCACCCAGCAGCAGCTCGTAGCAATCGACGTCG
>DATNBX010000255.1:0-3715 GCA_035571795.1 Ramlibacter sp. | reverse complement strand
CAACTGATTAAGAGGAATGACATGTCCCACGAAAAATACGAGGAATACCAGGAGTGCATCGCGGCCTGCCACGCCTGCGCGGTCGCCTGCAACCACTGCGCGGCCTGCTGCCTGCAGGAGCCGGACGTGAAAGCGATGGCTCGATGCATCGGGCTGGATACCGACTGCGCCCAGATTTGCCACCTGGCCGCGGCCTTCAAGGCGGGCGGCAGCGACCATGCCCCGGCCGCGTGCCGGCTGTGCGCGGAGGTCTGCGAAGCTTGTGGGCTGGAATGCGCCAGGCATGACATGGACCATTGTCAGCAATGCGCCGAAGCCTGCCGCCGCTGCGGCGTCGAGTGCCGGAAGATGGCGGCCGCGGCCTGAGCGGCCATCCCTGCTACAGCCTAGGCTGGGATACCTCGCTCTCAACACTGGGGGAGCGGCCAAAGGTTACTGCGCTTCGCACTTCCGGCGGCGCTGCTGCGGCCAGCTGCCAATCGGGGCTTATTCCAAGTGCGTCATTGATCGTGGCAAAAGCAAGCCGGAAAGCAACGAAGACGGTGGCCTCAAAAATCTCCCGCTCCGAAAAGCCCGCGGCGCGAAGTTCGTCTACGTCCCCTTCGGTCGTGGCGTTCGGGTTCCCTACAACCTTCCGTGCCCATCCCGCCAGCGCCTGTTCTCGTGCTGTCAGCGCGGTGCATTCCGACGCCTGCAACACTGCCGCCGCCGTCGATGCATCGGACAATTTAGCCAGCATGGTTCCCCATGCCAATGCGCAATACGAGTCGCCCAGGCTTGCGGCGGCTGCACACACGATGACATTGAGTTCGCCTTTTGACAATGACGAATGAGTCGTCAGCAATGTGCGTAGTTCCAGGAAGGATTCCCAGACGTCCGGCCGCCATGCCCATGCGCGACTCAGATTCATGACAAATCCTCGCTGGTTGAGGTCGCTCTGAAAGAGGCGCGAGGCCGCTTCGTTGTCGGCGGGGGGTTGCAGAAACATGGCACTTCCTTTCGATCATCGACGCTATCTCTTGTCGGCCCTGAGCGAAACGCTCCTGACGCCGAACTTCTTCGTCGCGCCCAGCGCGTTGTCGGACAGGAACCGGTACTGGTCGTTCACCTGTTCGGCGACGATGCGCAACCCGGCCGACTCGATGGCCTCCTTGTAGCGTTCCACCTGCCAGGCGCCGCCGATGCAGGCCGCCCACAGCGTCGTGTTGCAGCTGATGTTCTCCGGCAGCAGCACGTCGGTCACGATGTCCGCGATGGCGAGCCTTCCGCCGGGACTCAGCAGCCGTGCGATTTCGCGAAACACCTGCGGCTTGTCCACCGCCAGGTTGATCACGCCGTTGCTGATGATGACGTCGAAGCTGCCATCCTCGAAAGGCGCAGAGTCGATATAGCCCTTGACGTAAGTGACGTTGCCGAAGCTATCGCGCTGGCGCAGCTTTTCCGCCTTGGCGCGTTGCGAATCGGTCATGTCCAGGCCGATCACGGTGCCGGTCGGCCCCGCGATCAGGCTGGCGATGAAGGTGTCCATGCCCGAGCCGCTGCCGAGATCCAGGATGCGTGCGCCTTCCATGTCGCCCAGCAGGTGGAAGTAGTAGCCGACCCCGGCAAAGGAATCGATGGCTTCCGACGGGATGCGGTCGAGGTCGGCCGGCCGGTAGCCGAGCCGTTCGGCCAGCGCGCGTCCCATTTCGAAATGGAATTCGCCGTGCGGGTTCTCCGCGACGTCGCGGTACATCGCCTTGACTTTGCCTTCGAGCTCGGCGCGGTTGACTTGAGCGGACATGGAGGTTCTCCTTCAGTTAAAAGCTGAGGGTGGCGGCGCCACGCTTGATCCGCTCGTGGATCACGCTCGCACCGGCGATGGTGACGCCTTCGACGAAATCCGGCTGGTCGTAGCCGCGCGCCTTGACGCAAGGCGTGCAGGCGTACAGTGCGCCGCCGCGGCCCACGAAGTCGCGCATGAGGTCGGCCAACGGGTCCAGCGGCTTCACGTGCGTGCTGTCGGAGGCTTTTTTGCGCACGAGGTCAACGGCGGCGCTGGTGAGGAAGACGGCCACTTTCAGCCCAGCCGTGATGCCGCCGTTGGCAATGGTGAAACCGACCGAGGACAACTCGTGGTCGATGCCGTGCGTGAGGACGACGACCAGTTCTCTGCTCTCTTCAGCCATGTCGATCTCCTTGAAGTTGATGCATCGGGTATTGCGAATGCCGTGCCAGCTCCAATGCCCAGCACTGATGCGTGCGGAATAGACAAGTCGCCGCTACAGCAGCTGCCACCCCCATGCGCGAAATCGTATGGACCTTGTCCTTTCGGATATGGGGAATCCGCTGGCGCCGCACAGCCGTAATCGCTAGACTTTGATCGAGGTCCTTTTCCATGAACACAGACCGCGAACTGCAGTTCGGTCCTGGCATGCGGGTGCAGCGGCTGACCGAGGCCGGCTTCCTGATCGCGGCCGTTTTCACGCAGGACGTCCGGTTCGCCTACGTCACCTTCGCGTTGACCCTTCTTCAGGCGCTGTCGCCCCGCTGGGTTCCGGTAGCGCTCGTGGTGGCACGTCTTGTGCGTTTCCCAGGAGAGCATCGGATCGGCGACCTGTACTTCGACCTGCGCGGGATACGCGGTGCCTGCGTGCTGTCCACCATCGTGCAGGCCGGCGGGCTGGGCCTGGTGTGGGCGGGCTATCCGACGGCCGGCTTCATCGTCCTGACAGTCCCAACGGCGTCGTTCCTGATGGCGCCGACGCTGGGTTTTTGCGCCGGCTGCTGGTTCTATGTGCTGGGACGCGACTGGCTGGCCCGCCATGGCTGGCTGAAGAGAGGCTTCGATGATTTCAGCGACATCACCATCGACGGCGAAACCCCAAGCCATCAACCAGAACTGCGTCCTTAGGCGCAACGTCGAAACCCAGCCTTATGGCCGTTGCAGCGTCTGTTCGCTGCAGCTCAAACAGTGCCATGCCTGGCAATCCAACGGCTACAGCTTCGCACTCGTGGTGCTGGCGCTCTCGCTGGTTCTCGTCCCCGCCGGCTGGCCGCAAAAACTGCTGGCCGCCATGCTGCTGGGCGTGATCGTCTGGCAAGGGCTGGTCAACCACAAGCGCACCGACGAGCTGATCCATGGCCAGCATCGGCTGATGGGCCTGACACAGGAGTTGCGCGGCAAGCAGTTGCTGATCGAGCAGCAGAACGACAACCTGGCGGCGCAGGTCGATGCGCGCACTGCGGAACTGCGCGAAGCCAACATGCATCTGGCTGCGGCCAATCTCGAACTGCTGGAACTCGACCAGCTGCGCTCGGCGGTGCTGTCGAACGCCTCGCACGAATTGCGCACGCCGCTGACCGGCATCCTGGGCTCGGCACAGAACCTGCGCGATGGGCTGGCCGGCGGGTTGACCCAGTCCCAGCAGGAATACGTCCAGATGATCGAAAGCGACAGCGCCCGGCTCATCCGTGTAGTCAACGAGCTGCTCGAGTGGGGCCGCCTGCAGTCCGGACATATCCAGCTGCAGCGCTCGCCCGTCCCGCTTTATCCGCTGCTGGACGAGGTGTTCATGCTGCTGCGTCCGGCGGCGCAGAAAAAAGCCGTCACGCTGGAACTCGCGCAAGGCGATCCTTCGACTCGGGTCGAGGCCGACGCCGACAAGCTCAAGCAGATCCTGATCAACCTGGTGGACAACGCGGTGAAGTTCAGCCCACCGCAATCGAGCGTGCG
>DATNBX010000254.1:0-5829 GCA_035571795.1 Ramlibacter sp. | reverse complement strand
CGTAGGCACGTTGTTCGGGCTGCTGGGCGGAATCCTCGGTGGACCGGAGATGGCACGGGCCGTGATGATGCCCACGGCGCTGCTGATGGCCGCGATGTTTTCCAGCTCGATGTACTTCACCTTTCTCGACAGCTTCGTCGCTACGCCCGACGAGCAGCAGCCAACCGGCGCAGAGCCTCCATGACCCGGCACCTGCGGCAAGGCCGTCAGGGCGTGCCGCCCATGTCCTGCAGGCGCTGACCCAGAGCCAGCAGCGACGGCCGCACTTCGTCCAGCAGGTGTTCGGGCGAAAGATGAATGCCGGGACCGCCGCAGTTGACCGCCATGATCGAGCGGCCGCCCGGCGGGCGGAACGCGATGGCGATCGCGTTCACGTCTTTCTGCCATTCGCCGAAGGAAGTGCAGCAGCCCAGTACGAGGTATTCGGACCGCGCGCGGTCGATGCCTTCGCTGATGCGCGGCCAGGCCGCCTCGTCCTGCTCACGGATGCGTTGGGTGAGGGCTTCGCGTTCCGTCTCGCTACACATCGCCAGATATGCCCGCCCCATGGCGGTGGTCGCCAGCGGAATGCGCGAGCCCACGTCCAGGCTCAGCGTCAACGCCGCTTCGCTGCGGCAGTTCTCCACGTAGATCATGCTGAGGCGATCGCGCACGCCGAGCGAGACCATCGCATGGCACTGGTCGGCCAGTTCCTGCATCAGTGGTCGCGCGACCTGGCGCATGTCCATGCGCGCCAGCATCGCGCTGCCCAGGGCCAGCACGGCGCTGCCCAGGCGGTAGCCGCCGTTGCCGCTGCCGTCGTCCGCATGCTCCAGGTAGCCGTGCTTGGTCAGCGTGTAGGTCAGGCGCGAGATGGTGGACTTGGGCAAGCCGCAGCGCCGCGCCAGTTCCTGGTTGCCCAGCATCCGGTCGCGCGAGCGGAACGCGCTCAGCACGTCCAGGCCCCGCGCCAGCGCGGTGACGAAATGGCGGTCGGCCTTGGCATTGATGGGACGCTTGGGCGTCCGCTCTGCGGTGTCCGGGCGAGCCGGTTTGTCCATGGTGTTCTGCGATGCGGAACCCGGACTTTACCGTAAAAAGCGGGCGTTTCCTGCTGTGTTGCCACCTCGACAGAGCAAAGTGGCCCCCAACGCCCAGTTCTGGTTTTCGGAACTGCAGCGGGGCTTTGGCACGGGTGCGGCCGTTGCGTGCGCACATGACATTTGTCAACGCGCGCCGGGTCCAGGCGGCCTCGCCGCCATGGGAGCTACCTAGAATGACCCGGCATCAGCAGTCGAGGTGTGATGGCGAGAGCATGGCAGGCCGTCTTGATGACGGCAATTTTTTTTCTCGCTTCCTGTGGCGGAGGCGATGCCGATGCGCCGCGCGGCTCCGCGATCACGAGAGCGTCATCGCCGGTCCGCGCCCAGCGCGCGGGCGCCGGGCCGTTGAGCGCAAGCGCACCCCTGACCGCCGCCGCGTTGTTCGACTGGGCGGCTCAGCACTATCCGCAATTTTTCGCCGGCGCAACTTTCGACGGCACCAGCGGCCCCTACACCTATCGCCACTACGCGGACACAGACAGCTACGCTGCCGTATCGACCGACGGCGGCGTCTATGTGCTCGGGGCAGCGGTCAGCAACCAACAGATCCTGCGGGTGGGACTCTTCGCGTTGTTCAGATGCCAGATCACGCCCGACGCTTGTCCCGCCCTTTTGCCGGGCGGCTCGGCCGCGGGTACCGTTGCAGCGCCGGGCGACCAGGACTGGCGCACCATCGAGCTGGTGGCCGGCCAGCCCTACGCTTTCGACCTGGAGGGCACGGCGACGGGGCAAGGCACGATGGGCGACCCATTGCTGCGGCTGTTCGACAGCGCGGGAAGGCAGGTCACGTCCGACGACGACAGCGGGATCTCGCTGAACTCCAGGATTGTCTGCGCGCCCCTGGCGAGCGGCACGTACTACCTGGCCGCGGCAGGGTTCGAAAGCCAGACCGGCAGCTTCCGTCTGTCCGCCAGCGCCTCCAGCGCGCCGGCCGCGCCATGCGGCAGCAGCGCCGGCGACGGCGGCGTGGACTGGAGTTCCTCTTTTTCCGCAGCCCAATTCGTCGACCAAAGCCCGACGCTGGGCGCGCACCAGGCGCAGGGCTGGGCCTTCGCGATCCAGGGCGGCCCGCTGCCCCTCGAGGCGGTCCTCGCGGCCGGCGGCAGCGCCAGCGTCTATCTCACCGATGGCGACAACCTGGCAGCCTGCGCCGGCGGCGGCGCGTTCACTTCGATCGCTTCCTTCGACGGCCTGGCGGGCTTGTGGCCCTTCACGCTGCAGCCGGGCAGCTACGGCCTGTGCGTTCGCAACGATACCGACCAGGACAACCCGGTCCGGCTGGAACTGCACAAGCAGCCGACGATGGCTGGTTTTCACTTTTCGCAACTGCGGTTCGCGCCGATCACCGAAGCGGTCGCGCCGGGCGAGCGGATCATGGTGTCGGCGCCCGTTGGAGACCTCTACCGGACGCTGATCGAAGGCGCGAGCACCGGCGGCAAGATCTTCGTCATCCCGGCCGCCGAAGCGCAGAACTTCATCATCGGCCTGCCGTTCAATTATTTCACCGCGCTGACCGCGGCCTGTTCGGCGGCCGCCAGCGGTGCGCCGCAGCTGTGCGAATTGGCGGCGGCGGGCCAGTACATGATCGGCTATTACAACGACACCGCGACCGTGCAGTCCCTCGTCCTGGCGGGTCGCGACTACGTCCCGGACTAGAGGCCCGCCTTCACGATCGCACCGGTTCGATCGTCAGGCGTCCTGTGCCTGGGGCCCCGGGCGGTCGTGTTTGGCCGCGAACAAGGCTGCCTCGACCCTGCTGCGCACCTGCAACTTCTGCAGGATGTTCGTCACGTAATGCTTGATCGTCTTTTCGGAAAGGAAGATGCGAGCGCCGATTTCGCGATTGGTCAGCCCCTGGCCGATCAGCCGAAGAATTTCGCGCTCCCGGTCGGTCAGCTCCTGCAAAGGATCGGGCGCTTGGCTGTGCGTGAGCGAAACCAGCATTTCCGCTGCGAGCGATGGCGACACATAGACATCGCCGCGTGCGGCGGCGCGCACGACGGTCGCCAGGTCGTGAGCTGAAATGCCCTTGAGCACGTAGCCTCGAGCACCGGCCTTGAAGGCGGCGAGGAGCTTGTCCTTGTCTTCTGACACCGTCAGCATGACGATGGCGGCGGCCGGACAAGCGGTCGAAATTCTTTCCGCCGTCAGCAAGCCGTTCCAGCCGGGCATGCTGATGTCCAGCAAGACTACGTCCGGGAGTACGTCGCGGGCCAGCTTCAAAGCTTCCTCGCCGCCCTCCGCTTCGGCAACGACCGTCAGGCCGGGCTGCGAGGAAAGCGAATGCACGACGCCCTGCCGGAACAGCGGGTGATCGTCAACCACCATCACATTGATCGAATCGCTCATTCCTCGAATCCTGCCAACTGTTTGGGCAGACTGGCACGCACCACGGTGCCGTGTCCCGGCGCAGTCTGAACTTGAAACGATCCACCGAGGATCTCCACTCGCTCGCGCATGCCTTCCAGCCCGAAGTGGCTTTTGCTATCCACCTTGAGCGGATCGAACCCGGTCCCCTTGTCGCTAATGGTCACGTCGAGCCAGGACCCGTTGCAGGCCAGCTCCACACTCAGGTCGGAGCCGCCGCCGTGGCGGAACCCGTTGGCGAGCGATTCCTGGATCAACCGGTATAACGCGATTTTCACGGGCAACGGCAGCTCGCTGGAGTCGCACGAGGTTGCCAGCCTGACCGTAGCTCCGGTTTTCCGCTCGAAATCGCGCACCGCGCGGCCCGCGATCTGGCTGCTGCCCAGCTGGTCGATTTCAGGAAGCTGAAGCCCCATTGAAATCGATCGCAAATCCGAAAATGCGGACTTCAAGGCAATCCTGACAGTCTGGAAATCGTCCTGCACCGGGCGCCCCGGCGCATTGCAGGTCGCGCAATCGCGGCAGGCCTCGGCCACCGACTCGAAACGCATCAATCCCAGGGCGAGGTCCTGGCCGGGGCCGTCGTGCAGGTCGGCCGAGATGCGGCGCAGGAATCGCTCGTTGAGCGAACTGGTGCGAAGCGCCGCCCTTCGAACCTTGTCGTGCAGTTGCGCATTCTGGGTCACCACCGCGGACAGCTCGGCCACCTTGGCGCTCAGCTGCCGGCGCTGACCGTCGATCGTCTCGCTGCCGCGATGCACGAGCCCGAAGATCAGCAGGTACATGAACGACATGGTGCCCGCAACCACCAGCCAGCTGCGTATTTGCGCCTCCCGTGTTTCCCGGGCCAGTTCGTCGGTTGTCTGGTAGAACTCGGCGACGGCAATGACACTGCCGAGCTGGTCCGCGCGGATCGGGCTGTAGGTTTCGATCAGGCGTGACCACCGGCGGCTTTCGAATTCATTCTCGCCCTGCGTGAGATCGCTGATTTCCGAGCGCACGTTTCCCTGGAATGCGGCCGACAGGCCTTCGTCGATCGGGAAGGTGCGCCCGATGAGGGCTGCATTGGGACTGTAGAGCACCCGTCCGGTCTGGTCCCAGATCTTGAAAGCAACGATCTTCTGGCCGAGCGGCGTATCGGTGAGCAGCCGGTCCAGCGCGGCCCGTGGCGCGGCGCCCAATGAATTGCCATGCTCGAGCTGCTGCAGGTGCGGCGCGATGAAGCTGTCGACATACAGGCTGGTGATGGCGCCAATGCGGTTCGCCACGCCGCGCTCGATCGTCGCGCCCACCCACCACCCGATGCCGATCATCCCGATCAGGACGATGGGGAAGCTGGCAATGAGAAATTGCCGGGACAGGCTCAGGCGGGTGAAGGCATGCATGGTGCTCTCGCTACGCGAGGATAGCGCCGCCGGCCGGGTGCGGCTATGGACCAAGGTCGGAACATTTCGCGCCCAAGGTGGCAGCGCAAAAGCGCCGACCGCCCGTTGAAGGGGTGCGGGCCGTTTCCTAGCATCAAGGCGTGGTGAATATCGCCACTGTCCATCCAACCGACCCATTGCCCCAGGAGATCCATCATGTTCAAGAGCACCAAACTGGCCCTCGCCGTCACCGCACTGCTGCTGGCCACCGCCGCGGGCAGCACCCTTGCCTCGATCGCCCCATCGGACTCGCGTGCCGCCTCCAGCTCCGTGCTCGCCAGGCACGGCGCCGACGACGGCCAATGCGATGACCACGGCACCAACCTGTGCGCCAAGCCCGCCGAGCAGCAAGCCAGGCACGGCCGCGACGACCGCGGCTGCGACGACCGTGGCACCAACCGGTGCGCCATGCAGGATTCGGTCGAGCAGCAAGCCAGGCACGGCCGCGACGACCGCGGTTGCGACGACCGTGGCACCAATCGGTGCGCCATGCAGGATTCGGTCGAGCAGCAAGCCAGGCACGGGCATGATGACCGCGGTTGCGACGACCACGGCACCAACCTGTGCGCCAAGCAGGATTCGGCCGAGAGCTGAGCCCTCCGGATGTCCTGTGCCTTTGGGTGAATGGCTTCCGGGAAGCCATTCGCCCGGCCGCACCGCCTCAAGGCACCGGCGTGAGCTTGGCGACGCTCAGCGCCAGCCACTTGATGCCGTGCCGCGGGAAATTCACCTGCGCGCGCGCATCGTCGCCCTGCCCTTCGATCGACAGCACCTTGCCCTCGCCGAACTTGGTGTGGAACACCTTCATGTCGGCGTGCAGGCCGTGCGAGGGCGACTTTTGCGCCGGGACCGGCGGGCTCGCGAACCGGTCCTTGCTGTAGCCGCCGCCGGCGCCCGACCCACGCGAGGTGGCATAGCCCGCGCCGAAACCGAAGGCTGACCCGCCGAAGCTCTGG
>DATNBX010000253.1:0-5153 GCA_035571795.1 Ramlibacter sp. | reverse complement strand
GAACAAGACCGGCGCAGGCGGCCAGATCGCGGTTCAGTTCGTCAAGAATGCGGCGCCCGATGGCGCCACGGTGCTGCAGACGCCGATGTCGATGCTGGGCATCTATCCGCACATCTACAAGAAACTGCCGTACGACCCGGTAGCCGACCTGGCGCCCGTGTCGCTGGGCTGCACCTTCGACTTCGGTTTCGCCATCGGTCCGGCCGTGCCGGCCGGCGTGAAGAACCTGCCGGAGTTCCTCGCATGGTGCAAAGCCAATCCCGCGCTCGCGACCTTCGGTTCACCGGCCGCTGGTTCGACGCCGCATTTCATTGGAGTCCTGCTGGGGAGATCTGCCGGAGTGGACATCAAGCACGCCGCATTCCGCGGCACGCAGCCGGCGATCCTGGACATGATTGGCGGCCAGATCCCGGCGGTGAGCGGGCCGATCGGTGAATTCACCCAGCACGTGGCCGCCGGCAAATGCCGGCTGTTGGGCGTGTCGGGCGCCACGCGCAGCCCCTTCGCTCCGGACACGCCCACTTTCGTCGAGCAAGGGCTCAAGGACTTCGTCTACAACGAGTGGTTCGGTTTCTATCTGCCGGCCAAGACCCCGGCCGATATCGTGAATCGCCTGAACACCGCGCTGCGGGCCGCACTCGCGGCACCCGAGACGATCAACGGGCTGGCCGCGATGGGGCTGGAGGCCAGGTCCTCGACACCGGCCGAGCTCGCGCAGCGCCTGAAGGCCGATACCGAGCGCTGGGCCCCGCTTGTAAAGGCCATCGGATTCACGGCCGACACCTGAACGCGAAGATTTGCTGGAAAGATCCGCCATGAATGCCATCCTCAAGCCCGCGGCCAGCATGCACCCGGACGAATGGAAGGAACGGCTGCAGCTGGCCGCGTGCTACCGCGTGTTCGACCTGCTGGGCTGGACCGAGATGATCTACAACCACATCACGGTGCGGCTGCCGGGCAGCGTGACGGGCGATCAAAAGCAGTTCTTGATCAATCCGTTCGGCCTGCATTACAGCGAGGTCACCGCCAGCAACCTGGTGAAGATCGACCTGGCGGGCAACAAGCTGGACGACAACCCGTGGCCGGTGAACCCGGCAGGCTTCACGGTGCATTCGGCCCTGCATCAAGGCATTGCCGATGCGCATTGCGTGATGCATACCCACACCACCGCCGGCCTGGCCGTGGCCTGCACGCAAGGGGGCCTGGCGCAGAACAATTTCTATTCGGCCCAGCTGCATGGCCTGGTCGCCTATCACGACTTCGAAGGCATCACGGTCCGCGCCGAAGAAGCGCCGCGGCTGCTGAAGAACATCGGCGACAAGCCGGCGGTGATCCTGCGCAATCACGGGCTGCTGGCATGGGGCCGCACTTTGCCGCTCGCGTTTGTGCGGTTATGGACGCTGCAGCGCGCCTGCGAGATCCAGGTGGCGCAGGCTGCGTTGGGCCCGGCGATTCCCGTGCCGGAGGCGGTGGCGCGGCAAACCGCGCTCGACTCGTTGCAGTGGGACCAGCGCTTCGGCGCGGGCCAGGACGTGTTCGACGCGTTGGTGCGGCGCGTCGACCGGATCGACACCAGCTACAAGAACTGAAAGCCATGAAAGTCTGCATCTATGGCGCCGGCGCGATCGGCGGCTGGCTTGGCGTGAAGCTCGCGCGCTGCGGCTGCGACGTGAGCGTGGTGGCGCGCGGTGCGACGCTGGCCGCGTTGCAGCCGCACGGCTTGCGCTTGCACGAAGGCGGCCAAACGACTTCGGCGCCGGTGACAGCCAGCGCCAGTCCGGTGGAACTGGGCCCGCAGGACCTGGTCGTCATCGCCGTGAAAGCGCCCGCCATGGCGCAGGTCGCGAAAGCGATCGCGCCTCTGCTGGGCGCGCGGACGATCGTGCTGACGGCCATGAACGGCGTGCCCTGGTGGTTCTTCGAAAGCTTCGGCGGCCGCTTTGCGGGCACGCGCCTGAAGTCCATCGATCCCGATGGCAGCATCGCCCGCGCTGTGCCGGCGAACCACATCATCGGCTGCGTCGTGCACGCGAGCTGCTCGGTTGGCGAACCTGGCTTCGTGCAGCACCACTTCGGCAACAAGCTGATCATCGGCGAGCCCTCCGGCGAGAAGACGCCACGGGTTCACGAGCTGGCCGACCTGTTGACGAAAGCCGGCTTCGAGACCGTGCTGTCCGAGCAGATCCAGAAGGACGCCTGGTACAAGCTGTGGGGCAACATGACGGTGAACCCGATCAGCGCGATCACCGGAGCGACCACCGACCGCATCCTCGATGACGACGAAGTGCGCGGCTTCATCGGAAGTGTGATGCTGGAAGCCAAGTACATCGGCGCTTGCATCGGCATCCCGATCGACCAGCAGCCCGAAGACCGGCACCAGGTCACACGCAAGCTGGGCGCCTTCAAGACCTCGATGCTGCAGGATGTCGAGGCCGGCCGGGCGGTGGAGCTCGATGCGCTGGTCACCGTCGTCAAGGAGCTGGGTGAACTCACCGGCGTGCCAACGCCCTTTACCGACGCGCTGCTGGGACTGGCGCGCCTGCACGCCCGCGTGCACGGCCTCTATTGATGGCCCAGCCCGGCAAGGCCATCAGCGGCACGGCTTTCGCCACGCTGCTGCTGATAGCGCTGATGATGGGCGCCAACCATGTGGCAGCGCGCATCGCTTTCAACAACGGCGTCGACGTGGCCACCGCAGTGGTGTTCCGCAGCATCATTACGGCGCTGGTGCTGATGGTGTTGCTGCGGCTGCAGCGGGCACGGGTGCGCTTCACCCGCCGTCACTGGCAGATGCTGCCGGCGATCGGGCTGCTGGTGGGCATCCAGAGCCTGTGCCTGTATTCGTCGGTGGCGCGGCTGCCCGTCGCCCTGGCGCTGCTGGCCTTCAACACCTACCCGATCTGGACCGCTTTCTGGTCCTGGGTGATCTACAAGCACCGGCCCGAGCGGGCCCTGCTGGTCGCGATGCCGGTCATCCTGGTGGGACTGGCGCTGGCGCTGGACGTGATGGGCGGGGCGTCGGGGCTGGGCGCTGCGGGCCAGTGGACCCGCATCGGCGCGGGCGTCGCCTTCGCGCTGGCAGCGGCCGGCACGTTCGGCGTAGCGCTGGTCATCACCCAGCACGAAACCGCCGATGTCGACGGCCGGGTGCGCACGGCCAGCACCATGAGCATCGCGGGCGTGGTCGCGCTCGCCACTGTCGCGCTGCAGGGCGGTTTCCACCTGCCCACGGCCACGCCCGGCTGGTGGGGCCTGGCGACCCTCACGTTTCTCTATGGGACGGCCTTTACCATCATGTTCACCGTGCTGCCCAGGCTCGGGGTGGTCGGCAACTCGGCGATCATGAATGTCGAACCGGTGTTCGCGTTGGCGCTGGCCTGGCTGATCCTGGGCCAGGCGATCGCTCCGGTGCAGGTGGGCGGTGCGCTGATCGTGGTCGGCGCGGTGATGGCGCTGGGGATGCGCAAGCGCTAGACATGTGGATGCCGGGTCAAGCCCGACACGACAAATGCCCTCAGTCGACCGCCACCGGCACCCGCGGCGCCAGCGCGCACATCAGCTCGTAGCCCACCGTGCCGGCGGCGCGGGCGGGCTCGTCGATGGCAAGCACGGCGCCGTTGCTCGCGACACCCCACAAGGTGACCTCGCTGCCAAAGCCGGCTTGCGGCACCGGCGTCAGGTCCACCGTGATCATGTCCATGCTGACGCGCCCGACGATGCGGGTGCGCACGCCTTCGACCAGCACCGGCGTGCCGGTGGTGCAGTGGCGCGGGTAGCCGTCGGCATAACCGCAGGCAATGACGCCGATGCGCAGCGGCGCGCCGGCCGTGAAGTTGGAGCCGTAGCCTACGGTGTCGCCGGCCGCGAGCTGTTGCACGCCGATGATGCGGCTGGCCAGCGTCATGGTGGGCAGCAGCTGCCAGTGCGCGATGTCGTGTTCGGGAAAATCCGGGGCGCTGCCATACACCGCGATGCCGGGCCGGATCCAGTCGGCGCGCAGCGCCGGGTCGGTGCCGTGACGCAGGATCGCGGCGCTGTTGGACAGCGTGCGTTCGCCCGGCAGGTCGCGGGTGGCATCGCCGAATACGCGCAGCTGCTGCGCGATGCCCTTCGGGCCGTCGGCATCGCTGAAATGCGTCATCAGCGAGATCTCGCCGACTTGGGGCAGTGCTTCGAGCCGGGCCCACGCCGCGCGGAAGCGCTGCGGCGCAAAACCCAGGCGGTTCATGCCCGAATTCATCTTCAGGAAGACGCGATGCGGCTCGCGCGTCTTGTGCATGGCCAGCATGTCGATCTGTTCGTCGCAATGCACGGTGTGCCACAGGTCCAGGCGCGAACACAGCTCCAGGTCGCGCGCTTCGAACACGCCTTCGAGCAGCAGGACCGGGCCGCGCCAGCCGAGCGCGCGCACCCGCTGCGCCTCCTGCAGATCGAGCAACGCGAAGCCTTCCGCGGCGCGCAAGCCTTCGAACACGCGCTCGATGCCGTGGCCATAGGCATCGGCCTTGACCACGCCCCACACCTTGGCGTCGGGCGCGGCCGCGCGCATGCGCGCCAGGTTGTGGCGCAATGCATCGGTGTGAATCGTGGCCTGGATGGGACGCGGCATGGGGGCTTGTCAAGGGGTGCCAGCGCGGATTTTGGCACTACCCGCGTGATATAACGCCTTGTCGCTTGGAGACACACCTAAGAATTACCGCCATCAGAGCAGTCTGATGCGCCAAAACCCAGCCAATGAAGCGCGGTTTCTACACCATCATGTCGGCCCAGTTTTTCTCGTCGTTGGCCGACAACGCTTTGTTCATTGCCGCCGTCGAATTGCTCAAGTCATCGAAGGCGCCAGCCTGGCAGGCCGCGGCCCTGGTGCCGATGTTCGCGCTGTTTTACGTGGTGCTCGCGCCGTTCGTGGGAGCCTTCGCCGATGCCATGCCGAAAGGCAAGGTCATGTTCGCGAGCAACGCAATCAAGGTGGTGGGCTGCCTGATGATGCTGTTCGGCACGCATCCGCTGCTGTCGTACGCCATCGTGGGGCTGGGTGCCGCCGCATACTCGCCGGCCAAGTACGGCATCCTCACCGAGCTGTTGCCGGCTTCGCAGCTGGTCAAGGCCAATGGCTGGATCGAGGGGTTGACGATCGCCTCGATCATCCTGGG
>DATNBX010000252.1:0-8199 GCA_035571795.1 Ramlibacter sp. | reverse complement strand
GTCGCCGCGCCCGATCCGCGATGCCGGCGTTTCCGAGGGCGACACCTTTCCGATCGACGACAGCGCCGGCTCCCGGGTGCTTTCGGCATTTCTCGGCGCGCCGGGGGCCAAGCACGCCAGCGTGCGGCGCGAACTGGTCGTAGTGGCCCGGCACAGCAAGCGCGTTGCCGGCGCCGGCGCCGTGGTTTGCCCGGTATTCGGTGTCGACGGGGCACTGGCCGGCACGCTGGTCATGTCCGGCCCCGAATCGCGTTTCACCGATACTGCCGCGGCGGCCATGAAGGCGCTCATCCTCGAACAGGCCGCCGCGTTGACGAGCGCATTGGGCGGCGACGCGGCCGTCTTTAGAGCCCAGCGCTAGCGGAACGTTCCTCCTGTCGAGCCACGTCTATGCCAATACATTAACGACGTGGCAGCATGTAAACGGCACAGTCACGCCTGCAATCCAAACTTACCTCGAACCTCCGCCACGCGCAAACCCGATTCAACAAAATAGTCCGACGAAATACGGCAGTTGGACCCCTTTCAGGCTCAAGCTCGAGAGGGATAGAAAGGGATGGCGTATGAGTCGGCGTGACTGGTTTGCTCCCGCGCGCGGGTTTGCGAAACTGACGGGCTTGCTGCTCATGACGGCGGTTTCGCTCACAGGCGGCATCGCGGCCGCCGCGACCTTCACCGTCACCGAACTCGCCACCCTCACGCCGAGCCTTCCGGTGGTCGTTCACGGTCCCAACAATGCGGGCCAGGCCGCCGGATCGGGCAAGCAATCTTCCGACCGGAACGGAGACCGCGGGCGCCGCGGTTTGCTGCTGCGCAGTGGGGCTGCCGCACAGGAGACTCCCGGACTGACGGTCGAAACGGATGACTCGGCCATATTCGGGTTGAACGATGCGGGGGACTTCGTCGGCAGCGCCAACACGGCCACCGCCATGCGCGCATTCATCGGCACAAGCGCGGGAACGACAGTGAAGGAGCTGCCCCCGCTGCCGGGCGATAGCGCCAGCTCCGGGCACGCGCTGAACAAGCTGCGCCAGGCGGTCGGTTTCTCGAGCGGTGCTGGCGGCCAGCGCGCCGTCATCTGGGATGCCAGCGGCAAGCCATCGGCACTGCCCGTCACCTCGGCCATGTCCCGCGGCCGGGCGACCGGAATCAACACCCGCGGCGACGTGACGGGGGTGGTGCGCGTCGGCGGCGTCCAGCGCCCGGTCCTGTGGCAGCTCGGCCAACCGGCAAAGGAGTTGGTGCTGCTGGCTGGTCACGTCACCGGCGAGGCCAACGCGATCAACGAGCGCGGGGACGCGGTCGGCTACTCGGCCCCCGCATCGGGCGCGCGGCGCGCGGCGCTATGGCCTGCGGCCGGCGCGACCGTGGTCGATCTCGGCACCCTTCCGGGCGGGGACTTCAGCCAGGCATTCGACAGCAACGACAGCGGTGACGTGGTCGGCTCTTCGACGACCGAAAGCGTCGAGGGCAGCCGAGCGTTCCTGTGGACGCGCAGCGGCGGCATGCAGGATCTGAACGCTTTGATTCCCCCGTCGTCCTTCCTGCTGACCAAGGCCGTCGGCATCAACAACTCTGGCGCGATCCTCGCGACCGGCCACGACATCACAGGTGCGAAACACTCCGGTCCCCACTCGCACGACGAGGCCCACGACCTGCCGGTGCGGGTATTCCTGCTGACTCGTACTGGAGGCGGCCAATGAATGCCCGCCGTGGCCTGACTGCCGTGCTGCCGGCCCTGTTGGCCGCTTGCTGCCTGTTGTCGCCCGGCGCCGCGAGCGCGCAAGCGAGCGTGACCGGCCAATGGGCGAAATTGCCGAGCCTGCCCTTCTCGCCGGTCCATCAGGTCTTCATGCCCAACGGCAAGGTCATCGTTTGGGGCAGGGACCTCAATCGCACCTTGTATGACCCTGTCATCGGTGCTGCCAGTGCGCTGCCGAATCCGGGATATGACCAGTTCTGCGCAGGACAGTCATATCTGGGCGATGGGCGCTTGCTCGTCCCCGGCGGGCATATCGCCGACTTCGTCGGCCTGCCGAACGCGAGCATCTACGACCCGGCCACCAACACCTGGACCCGGATTCCGGACATGAACGCCGGACGCTGGTACCCGACCGTGACAACCCTGGCCAACGGCGATGCGCTCGTGGTGTCGGGCCAGATGGATACCACCGCCGGTCCCGACACGCTGCCGCAGGTGTACGAGGTGGCAACCAACACCTGGCGCGACCTGACCGGTGCACAGCTGGTCCAGAACCTTTACCCCGCGATGTTTCTCGCCCCGAACGGCAAGGTGGTCGACGCCGGGCCGATCAACTTCACCCGCGCGCTGGACACCAGCGGCACCGGTTCTTGGACCGATATCGGATGGCACGTATACGGCTGGCGTGACGGTGAATCCGCGGTCATGTACGCGCCGGGCAAGATCATCGAGGTGGGAGGTGGCGATCCGCCGGTCCCATTCGCCGAGGTGCTCGACCTGAATGTTGCTGCGCCGGCTTGGCGGGCGGTCGCGTCGATGAGCGTCGGCCGTCGCCATCTCAATGCTTCCCTGCTGCCCGACGGCACGGTGTTCGTGAACGGCGGCACGTCGGGTCCGGGGCCCAACAACACGACGACCGCTGTGTTTACCTCGGAATTGTGGAACCCGGCCACGGAGACCTGGACCAAGATGGCCAACGCAACGGTGCCCAGGCTTTACCACTCCTCGGCCTTCCTGATACCGGACGGACGCGTGATCACGTTCGGCGGCGACGGCGTTCCGGATGTCGAGGCCTTTTCGCCGCCTTACCTGTTCAAGGGCGCACGCCCGTCCATGAGTGCGGTGCCCGCGTCGCTCGGTTATGGCCAGCAATTTACCGTCCAGAGCCCGGACGCCGCGAGCATCAGGAAAGTGACGCTGATCCGACTGCCGGCGCCGACCCATTCGTTCGACCAGAACGCGCGCCTGAACGAATTGCCGTTCACGGCGGGAACCGGCAGCCTGAACATCACTACCCCGGCCAATGGGAACCTTGCGCCGCCCGGGTACTACATGCTGTTCATTCTCAACGGCAATGGCGTTCCGTCCGTGGGCAGCATCGTGCGGATCGCCGCGAGCGGGACGGCGCCTCCGCCTCCGCCACCGCCACCACCACCTGCTCCCGCGCCGGCACTGAGCTCGATGTTGCCAACCAGCGCGACCGCCGGCGGGCCGGCCTTCACGCTCACCGTGAACGGCAGCAACTTCGTTTCCGGCGCGGTCGTGCGCTGGAATGGCGTCCCCCGCACCACGACTTTCGTCAGCGCTACCCGGGTGACGGCCGCGATCGCCGCTGCCGACATCGCCGCCGCCGGCACTGCCAATGTCTCGGTGGCCAACCCCGACGGAAGCCTGTCGGGCGTTGCGCCGTTCACGATTGCAGCGGGCACCGGCGGTGGCACGACGTGCGTGCCCTACCCGGACTGGAGCGCCACCACCCGCTACATGCCTGGCGACAAGGTGACGCGGCTGGGCAAGTACTACATCGCCTTGCCCATCAGCGCAACGGTGTGGAACTTGAACTCAGCGCCCGAGTGGACCCCAAGCTATTGGGCCCTCACGCCCTGCCCACCGACCAGCACGACCCCGGGCACGTCGACGTTCACGCTGACGGTCAGCAAGATCGGCACGGCCACCACCACCGGGACGATCACCAGCAATCCGGCCGGCATCAGCTGTGGCGCTGCATGCGGCGCCACGTTCGCCGGCGGTGGGACCGTCACGCTGACGGCAACGGCGGCCAGCGGCGGAGTCTTTGCGGGGTGGGGCGGCGCATGCACCGGGACCGGGACGTGCACCGTGACGATGAGCGCCAACAACGCAGTCACCGCGACCTTCAATACAGCGCCAACCGGCACTTGCGTGCCCTTCCCGCAGTGGGACGCGACCATCCGGTACATGCCCGGCAACAAGGTCACGCGGCTGGGCAAGTTCTACGTCGCCTTGCCTATCAGCGCGACGGTGTGGAACGTGAATTCGCCGCCCGAGTGGACGCCCAGCTATTGGGCCGTCACGACCTGTCCGTAAGAGCAAAGCGCCCCGTGTTCGGGGCGCTTTTTCATCGGGGTGTCCTGTCACGTTTTTCCGTGGGGTGCATCTAACGACAGAACCCAACGCAAACAAGAAAGGACGTCGTGATGAATGCTCGAGATTCCAGAGGGCGCCACCTGGCGCAAACGCTGCCCATGCTGCGGCTCGCAGCCGTGATCGGCGCGGTGACCGCCGCGTTAGCCGCGTGCGGCGGCTCTTCCGAGCCGGCCGATCCTGCGGCGCTGGTCGCGCAAGGCAAGCAGATCTTCCGGTTCGACACCTTCGGCGACGAAGCGCAGTGGACCGACAAGCTGCGGATACACGAAGTGATCAGCACCGGCGTCTCCCCCAACACGGCGTTGTCGGTGGGCCTGAAGGTCGATTCCGAAGCCTTGCCCGCGGCGGTTGTGGCGGGCATACAGAACGGCAGCGTCGATCTGACGCTTCCCGCCACGACGGTGACGCTGCTGAAGCTGAACGCGGTGGTCGGCCTGCAGGGGACGGTCCAGACGGTGGGCGGCAAGGACACGCTGGTCAGCGTCGGCGTCACCTGCGCCCTGTGCCACTCGACGGTCGACAACTCGTTCGCGCCGGGCATCGGCAAGCGGTTGGACGGCTGGCCCAACCGCGATCTCAATCCGGGTGCCATCATCGCGCTGTCGCCGGCCGTGACGCCGGCGCAAAAGCTTGCCTACACCTCGTGGGGCAAGGGCATGTACGACCCGCGCTTCAACCTCGACGGCAAGAGCAAGCCCGCAGTGATTCCGCCGGCCTACGGCCTGGACGGCATCCACAAGATCACCGCCACCGGCGACGGCACTGACCTCGCTTACTGGAATCGCTACGTGTCGGTCACGCAGATGGGCGGGCTGGGTACGTTCACCGAACCGCGCCTGAGCGTGAGCGTCACCAACGGCACCGTGGACCTGGTCACGAGCAAGTTGCCCGCATTGCAGGCCTACCAGCTGTCGATCCAGGCACCGGCGCCACCGGCCGGCAGCTTCGATGCCGCCGCCGCGGCACGCGGCAAGGCGGTGTTCGAAGGCCCGGGCAAATGCGCGACCTGCCACAGCGGGGACCTGTTCACCGACGCCAACACGACGCTGCATCCGGTGGCCGATTCGATGGCCGAGCCCGAGACGCCCAGCTACGCATCGCGTTCAGCCACCAAGCTGTATCGCACATCGCCCCTGAGGGGAGTCTGGCAGCACGCGCCTTACTTCCACGACGGCTCCGCGCCGACGCTGGAAGCGGTGGGCCAGGCCTACAACACCAAGCGCGCACTGGGACTGACGCCCCAGCAGATCGCCGACCTGGCGCAGTACCTGAAGTCGCTGTAGCGGTCCCCAAACGGAAAGCGCGCCGGTCGCAACCGGCGCGCTTTTTTTTGCGCGCGCTTGGAGCCCAGGCTTTAGCGGCTGACGAGCCTGCCCTCGCGGGTGACCATGGCCAGGTCGACGAACTTGCTGCCGTGCTGGGCGCCGGGCGCGAAGGTGACCCGGAAGCCGCCAAGATCGTAGCTGCCCAGGTTCGTCAATGCCTCGCGCACGCTCGCGGTGTTGACCGGCTTCTTGGCCCGGCGGATGCCCTCGGCCAATATCTTCGCGCCGAAACAGGCTTCGAGCTGGGTGCTGTTCATGGGCGTCTTGATTCCAGCCGCCTCGAGCGCCTTGGCGCATTCGCGCACGGCGGGGACCTGGGACGTGGGATTCGGCACCACCTGCGTGATCGACACGCCCGCCGCGCTCGGCCCGGCCGCCGCCATGAACTGGTCGGCGCCGATGAACGACAGGCTGGAGGTGGGCACGATTCGGTTCGCTTCGACCAACCCCTTCTGCAGCTGGGCGGCCGCTCCGGACAACACGGTATTGAGCACCAGGTCGGGTTGCTGCGCCATCAGCGCCTGCACCTCCGATTTGCCGACCTTGGCGTTGCGCTGCAGCGGCAGTGCCTGCGGCGCGAGATTGAGCTTCTTGAGGTACTGCACGACCACTTCCAGGTTCTGCTTGCCCACCTCATCGTCGTAGTGCACCACGGTGACTCTCTTGAGGCCCAGGCTCACCCAGAAGTTGAGGATCTTCTCCATCTCCTCGCCATACGAAGCGCGCACGGTGAAGAGCACCGGACTGTTCACCCGGACCGGATTGGCGCCGGAGAACGGCGCGAAAAAAGCAACCTCCTTGGCCTCGGCCTGCGGCAGCGCATCGAGGCTGAGGGTCGCCGACGCGTAGCCGAACAGCGCCAGCAGGTTCCGGTTTTCGAGCAGCGTCTTGGTATTCACGCCAGCCTGCTTGCGTTCGTTCTTGTCGTCCAGCGTCACCAGCTCGATCGGCTTGCCCTGGACGCCGCCCTTGGCGTTGAGCATCGCGAAGTAGGCCAGCGCCCCATCGCGGATGTCCTTGCCGAACTGGGCATTGCCGCCCGTCAGCGGAGCCGATTGCCCGATCACCCATTTGTCCTGTGCCGACGCGGCGCAGGCCGCTGCGATGAGCGCGATCGCCAGCGCGATGTTTCGTGGTCTCATCAGGGTCCTCCTCCGTACAGTTTTGTTACAACACGGACAGGGTACGCGCGGACATACCGGGCCGCACAGCGTTTTCCGCCGGGACCTTGCCGCAAATCAAATGTTAATTTGTGAAAATCAGAAACCGGCGGCCAGCCCGTCGCGGCGCGAATCGCTGGCGGCGACGTAGCCTTCCACCTTCGGATCGCCCTTGCGCCAGATGAATTGGCCGGCGCCGAAATCCTGATAGTTGTCGTGCAGCACTTCGATGCGATGGCCGCGATCGGCCAACTGCTGCAAGGTGGATTTGTCCATCTGCTGTTCGACGTTGATCGCCAGCCCCGCGTTGTAGCGCCAGCGCGGCGCATCGCAGGCGGCCTGAGGATTCTGCTTGTAGTCGAGCATGCGCACCAAAGTCTGCATATGGCCCTGCGGCTGCATGTTGGCGCCCATCACGCCGTAGCTCATGACGGGCTCGCCATTTTTCGTCAGGAACGCCGGGATGATCGTGTGGAACGGCCGCTTGCGCGGGGCCACCTGGTTCGGCCCCGCTTCGAGGCCGAAGCCGTGGCCGCGGTTTTGCAGGCTGATGCCGAACGTGGGTTCGACGCAGCCCGAGCCGAATCCCATGTAGTTGCTCTGGATGAAGCTGACCATCATCCCGTTCTCGTCGGCGGCGGTCAGATAGATCGTGCCGCCCCCGGCGGGGTTGCCCGCGCCGAAGTCCTGCGCGCGCTTCATGTCGATCAGCTTCGCCCGGCTGGCCAGGTAGCGGTCGTCCAGCATCTGCTCAGGCGTCACGCTCATGCTGGCCGGCTCGGCCACATATTGGTAGACGTCGGCAAAGGCCAGCTTGATCGCTTCGATCTGCAGATGCTGCGAATCGGCGCCATCCACCGGCAGCTGCGCGACGTCGAAGTTCTGCAGGATGCCCAGCGCGATCAGCGCCGCGATGCCCTGGCCGTTGGGCGGAATCTCATGCAGCGTGTAGCCGCGGTAGTTCTTGCCGATCGGCTCGACCCATTCGGGCTGGTAGGCGGCGAAGTCAGCGGCCGTGATGCTGCCCCCGTTGGCTGCCGCGAATTTCCCGATCGCCTGCGCGATCTCGCCTCCGTAATAAGCCGCGCCCTTGCTCTGCGCAATCGCGCGCAGCCCGTGGGCGGCGGCCTTGAACTGGAACAGCTCGCCCACTTCAGGCGCGCGACCCCACGGCAAGAAACATTGCGCAAAACCCGGAAAGTCGCGCAGCTCGGGCGTGGCCGCGGCCCATTTCTGCTGCACCACCACCGGCAGCAGATAGCCGCGCTCGGCGATCTCGATGGCCGGCTCGATCAGGTCGGCGAACGGCAGCTTGCCGAAGCGGTCGCTGAGCGCCACCCAGCCCGCCACCGCGCCCGGAACCGTGACCGAATCGAAACCGCGCTTGGGCGGCTTCACTGCATCGGCTCCGTACTTGCGCCTGAAATGCTCGGGCGTCCACGCGGCGGGCGCGTTGCCCGAAGCGTTCAGCCCGTGCAGCTGCCGCCCATCCCACACGATCGCGAATGCATCGCTGCCCAGGCCGTTGCTCACCGGCTCGCAGATCGTCATGGCGGCGGCAGCGGCAATCGCGGCATCGACGGCGTTGCCGCCCTTCCACATGATG
>DATNBX010000251.1:0-3914 GCA_035571795.1 Ramlibacter sp. | reverse complement strand
GGGAGGACCTCGGCTGGTCGGAATCCAGCGCGGTGGTCTTTGCCAATTCGGTCATCGGTGCGCGAACGAACCGGCTGGCCGCCTACGTGGATGTCTGCGCGGCCCTGGTAGGCCGAGTTCCGCGCTTCGGCCTGCATCTGCCGCAATGCCGTCGCGGTGAGGTCCTGTTCGAGCTGTCGCCTGATCTTGCGGCGAATTTCGAGGATCATTTTTTCCCGGTTCTCGGCTACTTCGTGGGGCAGCGGACCGGCGACCGGATTCCGGTCATTCAGGGCGTGCGGCACGCGACCTTCGATCAGTTGAAGGCCTTCGGGGCGGCAGCGGCTGCCAGCGGATCGGTCGCGCTCTACCACATGGTGGGCATCACACCAGAGGCCCGCACCGTGGAAGAAGCCTTCGCAGGGAAACCGCCAGCCGAGCGTATCTCCGTCGACCGCCGCCAGATTGCCCTGACCATGGAGCAGATGAGTACGGGCGCGACCGGAGCGGTGGACGTCGTTGGCGTCGGTTGCCCGCACGCCTCGATCGACCAGTTCGCGCGCTACGCCAGGTTGCTGCAAGGAAAGCAGGTCCGCGCTGGGGTCGAACTCTGGATCTGCGCGAACTCCACCGTCGAAGAGATGGCTCGCAAGATGGGTTACGTCGATGAACTCGAGCGCGCCGGCGCGAAATTGATGGTCGGGACCTGCCACAACGATTGTCCTCTGGATGCTTGGGCGTTTCGCCACCTGGTCACCGACTCGGGAAAGTTCGCTTACTACACGCCCACCACGGTCGGATCCGGGTGCACCTTCGCCAGTACCGAAGCGTGCATCGAGGCCGCCGTCACAGGTCAGGTGCCAACGCCATGAACGCGACACAAAACATTTTCCAGGGCAAGGGCTGCGCCCCAGGTGAATTCCTGGGCGAGGCGGTGGTTTCGAATCAGCCCTTCGGGTTCTGGCAGGGGCTCGATCCGCAAACGGGCTTGGTGATCGACAAGCGCCACGACTTGTGCGGCGCCTCGCTGAAGGGCAAGGTCTTCGTCTTCCCTTATGGCCGCGGGTCCACCGGGACCCCGGGCATCTTCCTGGAGGCCGTGCGCAACGGCTGTGCGCCGGCGGCCATCGTCAACGCGAAGAGCGAACCCATGATCGTCATGTGCGCGCTGCTGGCCGAGGCGTTCTTCAAGGTGCAGATTCCGGTCGTGGATGGCCTGACGGGCGATGCCGGCCCGGCCCTGAAGACGGGCGATCGCGTGCGGGTCAGCGGCACGACCGGCCAGGTCGAGCGGTTGCCGGCGATTGCGGCGTAACGGCAAGGCGAGCGCTTCAGCCCGCGTCGCCTTCGGGCAGCCGGTCGAGGGACAGGATGTACTCGGCGGCGCTTTCGATGTCGCGCGCCAGCGCGCGGCGCGCGGCGCGGCCGTCGTGATGTTCGAGCGCCGAGACCAGATGCTCGTGGCATTCGTGCGCCGCCAGCGTATGCAGCCGGCGCGGGCTCGATCGCAGGTCGAAGATGAGTATCGGGCCGATGCGCAGCCACAAGGTCTCGATCAGCAGCAGCAGCGTCGGCATCCGCGCGCATTGGTAGATCGCGAAATGCAGTTTCTGGTTGGCGCGGATCACCACGGATGGATTCGGCCTTGCGCTGCGCGCCGCGTTGCGGAAGCGCTCGTGGTAGCGGCGCACCCGCGCGAGCTGGACCGGTGTGATCAGGCTCGCCGCGACCTGCGTGGCCAGGCCTTCCAGGTTGATCCGGATCTTCGTCAGCTCCATGAAGTGCTCACGCGTCATCAGGGGCACGCGCACCGCGCTTTGCGGTTGCACTTCGAGCGCGCGTTCCGCAACCAGCCGGTGGACGGCCTCGCGCACCGGCATGGGTGAGACGCCCAGCCCCGCCGCGAGCTGGCGCATCGACAATTTTTCCCCGGGCGCCAGCTGCCCCGCGACGAGCAGGTCGCGCAGGCCCTCGTAGGCGCGGTCGCGCAAGGTGGCGCGAACCGGATCGGGTTTGGGACGGGCTGGCATCGGGCGTCGGACAGGCTGCTTGAACCGCGATTCTGCCGCAACTTGCATCAACTGTGATCCCAGATTCAACTGTGATCACAGTTGTGTCATTGAAACATTGATGGTAGATTCCGCATCGGAAAACAAGAAATTCGTCCCGTCCGAGTGACGGCAAACGCAACATTTTGAGGAGACGACAATCATGAACAAAGGCCACTTTTCGTTGTGGGCGCTGGCCGGCGCCGCACTCGTGGGACTCGCCGCGGGCGCGCCTGCGTACGCCGCCGATCCGGTCGACATCGCGATCATCGTGCCGCTCTCCGGCGCCAATGCGAGCGTGGGCGAACAAGCCGTCAATGCGGCCAAGCTCGCGGTCGCCGACATCAACGACGCGGGCGGCATCAAGTCGCTGGGCGGAGCCAGGATCAACCTGATCGTGGCGGATGCAACCAACGACCCGCAAGGCGCGATCAACACCAGCGAACGTGTCTTGAGCCAGAACAAGCTGGCCGGTGCCTACGGCCTGGCCCTCTCCCCCCTCACCACGGCGGCGCTGCCGGCGTTCGTCAAGCATCATGTCCCGGTCATCACCTCGGCCATCAGCGACACCCTCGTGACGCCGGCCAACGGCGGCTTCCTGTTCCAGATCGCGCCCAAGGGATCGGCCTTCGGCAATCAGCAGGTCGAATTCCTGAAGTTCCTCAACGAGAAATACAAGATGGGGATCACCAAGGCGGCGATTCTCTATGTCAACAACCCGTATGGCATTGCAACCGAGAAGGGCATCGAGCAGCTGGCGCAGAAGGCGGGACTCGAAATCGTGCTCAAGTCGGCGTACCCCGCCGAAATCGCGGATGCGAGCCCGCTGGTGGCCAAGATCCAGCAGTCCGGTGCCCAGGTGCTGTTCCCGGTTTCCTACATCTCCGATGCCAGCCTGATCCTGACCGCATTGCGCAGCGCGAACAGCCGCGTGCTTGTGGTCGGCGGCGGCGCCGGTTTCATCTGGCCGCCGATCGGCCAGTCGCTTGGCGACAAGGTCAACGGCCTGACCAGCGTGGCCTCCTGGAACCTGGATTCGAAAAATGTCAAGGCAGATCCGAAACTGGTGAGCGTGACCGAGCGCTATGCCAAGGCCTACGGCACGTTCATGCCGGAACAAGCCGGCGAGGCCTATGCTGGGGTGTCCACCCTGGGCGCGGCAATCGAGGCCGCCAAATCGGCCGATCCCGCCAAGGTGCGTGACGCGCTCGCCGCCATCGACATCAAGAGCGGCGCCGGCGCCTTCATGCAACCCGGCCAGGTCGGCTTCGACGCGACCGGAGCAAACCGGCACGTGATCCCCGTGATGATCCAGTGGCAAGGTGGAGTGCCCCACACCGTGTTCCCGGAAAGCGTCGCGACCAGTCCCCTGATCAAGCCTTAGAAGGACAGAAGTGTCGCAGGCGAACTGACTTTCGCTCGAGTCGCACCGAATTTCCGACCGCCTGGGCATGTTTGCGCAATCCATCATCAACGGCCTCCTGATCGGCGGCGTCTATGCGTTGGTCGCGGTCGGCCTGAACCTGATGTTCGGGGTCATGAAGCTCGTCAATTTTGCGCACGGCGAGTTCCTCATGGCCGGCATGTACGTTGCGGTCGCTCTTGCCGGTTTGGCGCTGCCTCACGGTTTGCTCGGCATCTACTGGGTGGCGGTGCCAACCATGCTGATCATGGCGATCGTGGGCTGTGCCTTCTATCTCCTGCTGCTGGATCGCGCGGCCCGCTTTGGAGAATCGTCCCAGATTCTTCTGACCATCGGTTTGTCTATCGGCGCCCAGGGGCTGGCCCAGGTCCTGCGAGGTTCCGACTTCAAGCTGGTGCCGAATCCGGTCAACGGCGCGTCGGTGCACTTTGGTGCCGTCCACGTCCAAATTGGTCCCGCGATCT